>NZ_JAESLK010000007.1:0-186390 GCF_017892585.1 Staphylococcus sp. GDY8P57P
TGATGCACTTAATGATGTACTTGCACTTGTTGAGTCGCTCACACTCGTTGATGTTGATGCACTATCTGACGTGCTTTCGCTTAATGAGTCTGAAAGACTCTCGCTTTCTGATCCACTTAATGACGTGCTATCACTTGTTGAGTCACTCACGCTTGTTGATGCTGATGCACTTAATGATGTACTCTCACTTGTTGAGTCACTTACGCTTGTTGATGCTGACTCACTGTCTGACGTACTTGCACTTGTTGAGTCACTCACACTCGTTGATGCTGATGCGCTATCTGATGTGCTTGCACTTGTTGAGTCACTCTCACTTGTTGATGTTGACGCACTATCTGATGTACTTGTGCTCGTTGAGTCACTTACGCTTGTTGATGTTGATTCACTATCTGATGTGCTTGTGCTTGTTGAATCGCTCACACTTGTTGATGCTGACTCACTATCTGATGTACTTGTGCTCGTTGAGTCACTCTCACTTGTTGATGCTGACTCACTGTCTGACGTACTTGCACTTGTTGAGTCACTTACGCTTGTTGATGTTGATTCACTATCTGATGTGCTTGTGCTTGTTGAATCGCTCACACTTGTTGATGTTGATGCACTATCTGATGTGCTTGCGCTTAATGAGTCTGAAAGACTCACGCTTGCTGATCCACTTAATGACGTGCTCTCACTTGTTGAGTCACTCACACTCGTTGATGTTGACTCACTTAACGATGTACTTGCACTTGTTGAGTCGCTTGCACTCGTTGATGCTGATGCACTCAATGATGTACTTGCACTTGTTGAGTCACTTACACTCGTTGATGTTGATGCACTCAATGACGTACTCGCTTTTGTCGAATCACTTAATGATGTACTCGTACTTCTTGAGTCACTTTCACTTTTGGCTACACTTTCACTTCTTGATGCATTTTCGCTATTAACTTTGCTTGTACTTGTGCTTTTTGAATCACTTTCACTTTTGGCTACACTTTCACTTCTTGATTGGCTCTGACTTTTTATTACACTATTAGATAAACTGGTTGATTGACTGGTTGATGTACTCGGCTCTACATTATTAATTGTAGCGTTATCAAAGTAGTTCACATATGATGAATCTAATGCATAGCTAGCTGAAGGGGATATTTTAAATGATAAATCTCCGCTAGGATTATTTATATTCACCGTAAATTCCGCAGTAACGCCGTAGCCTTGAGACACATAATATTTACTTAACGTTGCTCCGGTCCAAGTATACCCGTCCCCTTTAGTCACAACTGTCGGAGTAGTTGTTTTAACATTTGTTATAAAATTATAGTTTGGATCAGTGTATCCTTGCTTTACTTTAGTTATTGCACTATAACCACTACCTAAAGTAATCATTGGCTGATTAGGATTAGTTACATTGGTATCTGTTGTCACTCCTGGCTTTTCAATAGTAGCAGTAGTATTCGGATTGTCATAGGTGATTGTATATCTAAAAGTTACTGTTCCATCACCATTATTCGTTACTGTTACCCTATAGTAAATCGGATAGTTTGTACCATTACTAAATTTTGAAGATCCAACTCCTGTATATGTGTTAGTTTGACTAGTCGCTGCTGTTGTTGCTGCAAGTGTATTTACTGCCAATCTACTAAACGTTCTTAACTTAGTTGGACTTGTGGATGAACTTGTTGAATTAGTAGTAAATAAGGCAGATCCTAAATCTTCGTTTTTATTGCTTTCTGTAGTGTGCGTTGAAGATGTCACACTTTTTGGGGCATTATTTGACGTTAGTGATGCTTCAGTACGCGTACTTCCTTTTGAGTTATTCTCATTTGAGTTACTTAATGATTCTTTATTGCTACTTGAAGAAATTTTATTACTTTTTTCTGATGTGCTGTTAGTAGAAGTGTCTTTTTCTAAAGAATTCGTACTGCTCTTTTTTTCTTCAGACGTACTTGTCTCTTTACTTTTATCACTATTCGATGCATTTCCAGAATTCTTTTCAATTTGTTTTTCCGAAGAAGCAGCTTCTGACTTAGGTGCTTCTTGTTCCGAAGTAGACGTTGTACTCGTGGATGAATTAGCGTTAGATGCCGCTTTATTAGAAGTCGTTTCTACTGAATTCTTATCGCTTGTACTTTCTACAGTGCTTTTACTTGTTGTTTCAGTAGACTCGGAAGTTTCTGATTTAGTAATCGCAGTTGATTGTTGATTTGCTACTGTTGCACTCGTGGATGAAATTTCTGAAGTCATAGGTGTCTCAGAAGCAGCATATGCCTGATGGTCATTAAGCATCGTAAAGGTAAAGGCACCGCCTACTAAGCCAGTTGCTCTCATGGCTTGTTTTTTTAATCGCTCATTATGATTTGTTTCTAAATTGCTAATTTCTTCTACATCTTTATTTAAGAATGGTAAACCCAACATTTTAAGTAGTTGAATTTCCTTAATACCCGCTTTAACCCATTGTTTTCCAGATTTATATAGTTTCACCCTTGCTTTTGCTTCACCAAAGGATCGTTTAAAATTTCTCTCTTTTTTCGACATAATACTCTCCTCTATTTTCCAATTACTTCCCCATCTACTAATTGACCACAATTAATTTGAATTTATGCTATTATATTACCCTTCACATGCAAATTGCAACAAAATTAGAATTCATTTATATAAGGTTTTTCTATATTATATTGTGTAAAATTCAAAAGTATGCATGATTTATTCATTATTTTTATTTTCATTATTTTTGTTTCAATCAAATTATTACTTGGTTAGTAAGTTTCTTTAAGATGAATCAGTTGTAATGCTTATTTATATATACTGGATTGAGATGATAATATTCATTTATTTGTATTTAAATTCATTTATTTAATCGGTATAACAATATTGTAAGCATGACAGATCTATCGCTTTATTATTTCTTTAGTAATTAGAGCTATTTTTAAATTAAAAATAGGAAAAAACACATTCTTCAGAACGAGTTTCTTCCTATTAAAATAGAGTTTTTGAATTTTTTAAGTTTTGGTAATTATTATATTTCAAACAATACATAGTTGATTTGAAATTACTTTTTCGATGGTGTCCTTCATACAGTTGGTCAATTCAATAACAGTGTTTGTTAATTTTTAACGAGATCGCCTAGAGATGTTATGATAGACAAAATCATTAAAAAAATGGGCATACACAAATTGATTTCTAATGTGTGAAGCCCATGAAACGTATTATTTACTGAAGTACTACAAACCATATATATCTTCATATACTACTATATTCATTCTAAGACATCTAATTATACTTCTTTAACCATGTTATACCACTTTATACCCGCGTGTTGTGACGTTGACGCTCCTTCATTAATATAGCCGTAATGTTCATAAAAAGGCACTAATGTTTCGCGACAAGTTAGTGTTACGGCATGTCTTGAATGTTGTCTAGCCAAATCCTCAAATGCTTTTAATAATTGCCCGGCAATGCCTTGTCCTTGGCTACTTTTACTAACAACTAATCCAAGTATACTAAGATAGCCACCATATTCAGGATTGCGCTCACTCGTTTCAAATAAGTCATCAGTTATATAACGTTGCGTAATCACAGGCCCATTAATATAGCCAAGAATTTGGCCCGCATTTTCAGCTATGATGAATGTATCAGGTATTTTACCGATTCTCTCTTTTAATGCTTCTGGTGTAGCTGCTTCATCAGATGTAAAACCTTCATTTTCTAATTCAATTAGTGAAGACAAATCCGCTTCGGTTACTGCACGTAATTGCATCATACATCCTCTCCTATTTTCAAAAGTCGTATATATCGTAGCACAATAATGTGATAAATGTGTATATGACAAAACTGTCATTCAGTTGATAGAAGATATTAAGGTTGAATTTAAATTATTGTGTTAAGTTATAAATATACATATTTATGATATTTTTAATTATTAAATAATCATCTTTATGTATGAAGAATGCTATTTACTAGGGAGTGGATGAATTGATTAAAAGACGTTTTAAATATGCTTTCGGAACAACATTAGTAACATCATCACTATTACTTATGTCACATGGCCATGCTTTTGCAGCAACAAACAACATTGACCAAGCGTTCAATCACGATAATAATGGTCAACCTATAACATCTCAAGGTAGTAACAACAGTGTAGATCCTGGGTTTAACCATGATGTTGATGACAACAATGATACAGATCCTGGTTTCAACCATGATGTAACTAGTAACAATGACACTACGAACAATCAAGATAACAACAACGTAGATCCTGGGTTTAACCACGATGTTGATGACAACAATGATATTGATCCTGGGTTTAACCATGATGTAACTAGCAACAATGACACTACGAAACATCAAGCTGAAGATAATGACATGGGCTTTAATGGTTATGCAGAACAACACGGGTTAGTTAATCAAACATCTAAGACGAACGCACAACAAGATCCAGATAAACATCAAGCTGAAGATAATGACATGGGCTTCAATGGTTATGCAGAGCAACACGGGTTAGTTAATCAAACATCTAAGACAAACGCACAACAAGATCCAGATAAACATCAAGCTGAGGATAACGATATGGGATTCAATGGTTATGCAGAACAACACGGGTTAGTTAATCAATCATCTAAGACGAACGCACAACAAGATCCAGATAAACATCAAGCTGAAGATAATGACATGGGCTTCAATGGTTACGCAGAAAAGCATCATTTAGTTAAACAACAAGCGCAGTCACCACAATCACAAATGAATACACAACTTAGTAAACAAGCAACGCATTCTCAACAAGAAGCGAGTCAATCTTCATTACATCACGAATTACCTATGACGGGCGAACGCACTTCAACAACACCATTTGTTTACAGTATTTTAGCTTTTATATTAGGTGTAGGTGTAATTAGCCTTAGACGTCAACTTATGAAATAAACAATAACTATATTTTTCTAATTATCTGTTACTTTTATTACTAAAGCATTTCTTTTATGCATATGATAAGTAAAGAAGCTATCGCAATAGGTGGTCTCACCTAGCGATAGCTTCTTTTTTATAATTCTAAACTAATAAGAGTTTAATGCCTCTAACGATATTTTGAATGAATAAATAAACACCGACTAAACCTAGTATAACGGCAATTACCCATGAACCAAATACAACCCAACTATCCATATTTGTTGAAGCGTTGCCCATAAAGCTAGCAGATATCATCAATGCGAATGGCGCTAATGCAAAGCAAATCCAAGTTAAAATATGGTTAAACAACGCTTTACGTGCGTGGGTTGATACTGGTTGGTCAGCGATGATCCACATTACAATTGGTAATAGTACTGGTGCAAAAAATACGCTTAAATAACTAATAGACGATGCAATATTTTCATTTCTGCTACCGTAATCGTCGTCATGTCTGTAGTTATATTTGTCTTTTACATCTTCCATAATCACTCACCTCAATTATATGTAAACATATTTAACTTAAGATTTTTAGGGAGAAAGCCCAAAATTACAACTCTGTAAGTTTCGGGAGCGTTCAACTCATTTGTCTATCTAACGCTATTATGATTAACGCTACCAATGTTAAATTAATTATTTAGTTTATTATGTCGCTAGCTTATTTTAATTATTGTTATAATATTAAAAAACAGACTAAGAAATAAATGTGAGGCATAACTATGGCAAATGAATTAGTAAATGAATGGCTAGAATTTACATCCATATACAATAACGTTTCAAAGCAGTTAGAACACGATTTAATGTCTCACCATCATCTTGCATTAAAAGAATTCTATGTCTTAATGTATTTAGATTGTGCAGAACATCATCAATTACCGTTGAAAGTGTTACAAACGAAAGTTGGTTTGAGTCAAAGTGCAATGTCTAGATTAGCAACAAGAATGGAATCAAAAGATTGTGGTGTGATACGACGACAAGGTTGTAGTGAGGATAAACGTGATGTTTACGCTGCTATGACAGATAAAGGACGTCATTTCTATAACGAAGTTAAAGTCACTTTTGAAAATACCTTACGTGATGTGTTCAAATCATAACACGAAACCCATGGTAGCGAGATAACACTCATATCGCGTGCATTATCTCCCCCATGGGTTTCTCTATATTATAAACTATCTTATTTTAATTGTTCTAATACTTCTCTAATAGTAGTATCACCTGATTGAATATAGACCACTTGTTTATCTAATTGCGTTATATCTAATGCGTTGATTAATGTTGTTGCAACATCATCTCGTGGAATTGTGTAACCATTTGGGTCTCCTTCAATTGAGAAAGAAGCATCGATTTTGCCAGTACCTTCATCATTTTGTAATGGTCCTGGACGTACGATGGTATAATTCAAGTCTGATTGTTCAATATAGTAATCAGACATATGTTTGGCAACAGCGTATGGTCTCATCACATCAGACTCGTTATCTGGGTCTGGACTATCTGTTGCACTTAATTGTACTAATTTTTTTACGCCATTTTTGCTTGCTGCATCGACCACTTTTTTAGAACCCCAAAGGTCCACAAGAAGTGTCTTATCTGAGCCAGTACTACCACCAGATCCAGCTGCAAAGATAACAGCATCAACGTCATCAAAGGCATTAGAGATGTCACCTTCTAAGTCAGCAACTACGACTTTGTCTGCGCCTACACTTTCTAATTCAGATACTTGTTCGTCTTTACGTACCAAAGCTACGGATTTATGTTCAGTGTCTTTCAACTGTGCTACTACTTTACGTCCTACAGCACCGTTTGCACCTACAACTAATACATTCATTCTATATCTCCTTTCATTTTGAAAATGCACACCCATATTCATGCATGTGCATGCATTTTATTAACTACTATATGTATTATCGACTCTCTATATTTTAAACATCTCTATATAAAAAGAGTCGAATAAATACGTTTTAATATTTACTCGACCCTATTCAATCTATACTATTCGCTTACGTATTGCGCCTGAAATCAAATCGACAATAGCTACCATAATCACTAAACCGATTAAAATAATTCCTACTCGATCCCAAGAACGTGTTTGAAGGGCGAAAATGAGTGGTGTACCGATACCGCCAGCACCAATCAAACCTAAAATGGATGCAGAACGTAAATTCAATTCAAAGCGATATAATACGAGTGATAAAAATGATGGTAATATTTGTGGTATGATTGCAAAAATAAGTGTCTTAGTCTTATTCGCACCACTCGCTTTCAGTGCTTCTACTGAAGTAAAATCTAATCTTTCAATATCTTCGACGAATAATTTTCCGAGCATCCCTACTGAATGAATACCTAAAGCTAATACACCTGAAAATGAGCCTGGACCAACTGCTTTAATGAAAATGAGCGCCATAACGATTTCTGGAAATACACGAATCACACTTAATATCAATTTAGTCATGCCTGTTACCGGGCGAACTTTGATGAAATTTCGTGCACCTAGAAAAGCAAATGGAATACATATGACCGCAGCAATAAATGTACCTATCACCGCAATTGCAAATGTTTCAAGTAATCCACGTAATAAATCCTCACCCGCAGGAATATACACATAATCCCAATCTGGATGGAATAAGCCGTTAAAGATAGATTTTAAAATTTCGATAGATTTTGATTTTAATTCTAAGGCGGGCATCCCTACAAAGCCCCACGCTATAATTCCTAAAACAACAATAGCTATAATCCAATTTTTAATTAATTTTTGTTTTTGTTGTTTTGATTTAACAGGATACTTTTGTTCTAGCTTGTTTGTACTCTGTGTCATGCGAGTTGTTCCCTCACTTTCGAACTTGCATAGTCAATAATTACAACAATAACAAGTGTAAACAGGATAATCATCGCAGTTTTAGGATATTGGAATAAGCCTAGTGTTGAATCGTAAAACAATCCGATACCACCAGCACCCACAAGGCCAAGTACAGCTGAAGCGCGAATATTAATTTCAAATGCGAATAACACATATGAGAAGAAAGTTGACATAATTTGTGGCACAACGCCAAAGACAATCCACTTTATTTTATTTGCGCCGACTGCCGTCATAGCTTCCATCGGTCCTGGATCGATGGTTTCTAGTGATTCATATAGTAATTTGGCAATTACACAGATTGTTAAGATAAATAGCGCTAATACACCTGGGATTTGACCAATACCGAAGACAGCTACAAAGATAGCAGCTAATAATAAATCAGGTATCGTACGCACAATATTTAGAATAAAACGTGCGGGAATCGAAACCCATTTTGTTTTAATGATATTGCTTGCACAAATTAGCGCAATTGGTATAGACACAATCGCACCTAAAAATGTCCCAACAATAGCCATTCGAATGGTGTCTAACATCGGTTTCAATATTGTATGTATATATGCCCAGTCTGGTGGCACCATTTGTCCAAAGAATGAACCAATTTGAGGTAACCCTACCATTAAATCGGCAAAGCTAAAGCCCGTGTATAAGAAACTCCATACAACTAAAGCAACAACGATAAGCACTGTAAAACTTGTTTTAAGTGACATTTTTTTATTTAAATATTGATCATATTTATGCGTAGTAGGCGTTGTCATTTTAATCCACCCCTAGCTTCTCGTCATCTTTAAGCTTACGGCCATAAATATCATTAAAGACTGCTTCTGTTGCTTCTTCAACAGGTCCATCATATACAAGTTCTCCTGCACGTAGACCTATGATACGCGTACCATATTCAAGCGCTAAATCTACAAAGTGTAAGTTAATTAGAATTGTAATACCTAATTCTTCATTAATTTTCTTTAAATCATCCATAACTTGCTTTGTTGTAAGAGGATCCAATGACGCAACAGGTTCATCCGCTAAGATAATTGCAGGTTCTTGTGCTAATGCACGTGCAATTGAAATACGTTGTTGCTGACCACCAGACAATTCATCAGAACGCTGATCATATTTATCTAGAATATTCACGCGCTCTAGCGCATCCATTGCCTTCACTTTATCTTCTTTTGGGAAAAGACCTAACACCATCTTCCAAGTTGGATGATAACCAACACGGCCACTTAACACATTACGCAATACAGATGATCGTTTCACAAGATTAAAGTGTTGGAAAATCATGCCAATATTACGACGCATCATTAATAGCGATTTACCTTTCGCTTTAGTAATCGATTTACCTTCAATAAGAATATCTCCGGATGTAATATCATGCAGTCGATTGACGGATCTTAATAGCGTTGATTTACCTGCACCCGATAAGCCAACAATAACTGCAAAATCTCCCTTTTCAATATTCAAATTGATATCTTTTAATCCTACATGACCATTGGGATATACTTTATTGACATCTTTAAATTCAATTTGACTCATTTAAATAGCACCCTTTATTTTTTACAAAGAACTTCGTGAGACAGAATTCTTCAAGAATTCGTCATCGACTCCCAGCTTGCTTTGCTTGTAAAATCACTTTCGCGATTTTTTATACTGGGGCTCGTCCGCAAGAATGATTAGAACTGAGAAATGCTTGATATAAGCGATATCTCAGTTCAGTCAGCTACTGTGAATTTATTGCGTAGCTTCAAAAATATTATTTTTGACCTTGCACTTCTTTGTCCCTTGTTTATCTACAATGTTTATTAGACTAAATTTAAATACTTTTTAATCGTATTATAGCTTCTTTTAATATTATTCTACGCTTATTTCATATCTTGAACTTGTTTTTCATATTTTCTTACAATATCAAAGTCTGAATCTTTCGCGTCTGTATATCCTTCGTGAGAATATACTTCACTGATAATTTTGTGACCTTCTTTTGTTTTAGAGATATCTTTAAATGCTTTTTTAAGTTTATCTTGGAATTTCTTATCCATATCCGGACGTACTGAAATCGTGTCATTTGGAATAGGTTCTGTTAATTTAATAATCTTAGTATCTTTAAATACATTTGGTTGGTCCTTTTTAACGATGGTACGTGCGTCTTGGAATACTGCTGCCGCATCAACATCACCGTTAAGTAATGAAATGACTGCTTGGTCGTGTCCTTTCACATTAACAATCTTCATATCTTTCGTTGCATCAATACCCGCTTCTTCTTTAAGTGTTGAGATAGGGAATGTGTATCCTGCTGTAGAAGTTACATCTTGTAATGCAATCTTTTTGCCTTTTAAGTCTTTTAGGCTATTGATACCAGAATCTTTTTTAACTAATATTTCTGATTTATAGTCATCTACTAATTTTTTCGAATTAGAACCATCTTCATTAACGCCATAACGTTGTGCTTTTAACAACAAGTCTGCTGCTTTTTGATCATGTGCTAACGTGTACGCTGTTGGTGGAAGGAATCCAACATCCACTTTTTTAGATTTCATCGCTTCAACGATTGTATTATAGTTTGTCGATACAGATACCTTTACTGGAATTCCTAATTCTTTAGATAACAATTTTTCAAGTGGCTTTGCTTTTGCTTCAAGTGTGTCTGCATTTTGTGATGGCACAAATTGTACCGTTAATTCCTTAGGTGTGTAACCATCTTTACTAGAATCTGATCCGCTGTCAGTGCTTTTATTCTTGCTGTCTAATGAGCTATTATTTCCACACGCCGCCGCAAAAATAATAACTGTTAAAGCAAGCACTAAAAGATACTTCATTTGCTTCATAACTGTAATGCCCCCGTTCGATATGTATAAAATCGTGTAATTTGTCAATTTATATGACAATATAAGATTAGCACAATATTACTTGAAATAATATTTAATTATCATGAATTTTATATAAAATTTATTTATATCGTTAAATTATTGTAAATCATTTCTAAATTTTTTCTTTAAAATCTAATTTGCCTGACTTTTTTACTATAATTTCTTTATATAACATTTATTCAAGATGTGTGCTCATGCATATCATATAATGATGACTATTATTTTATTGTTCTAATGAAAGGATGTTACATATGACGCAACTTGGTCTTTATATCGTGAGTGATGTTCACGGCTATATTTTCCCTACTGATTTTTCACATGCAAATCAACAGTTACCTATGGGGTTGTTATATGCGAATCAGTTAATTGAAACATCAAGCAAACATGACGATATTCATTTCAAAATTGATAATGGCGATTTCTTACAAGGCGCACCATTTTGTAATTATTTAGTGTCTAAATTACAGACTAGCGAACCATTAACAACCATATACAATCGTTTAAATTTTGATTTCGGAACAATTGGAAACCATGAATTTAATTACGGCCTGACATACCTTAACGACACACTCCAAACCCTTAACTATCCAGTGTTATGCGCGAATATTTTAGATTCACAACATCAACCTTTTACAGGTGAAGGTGTGCATTATTTTGAAAAGGGAGACCTCATCGTGGGCGTGATCGGTCTAACTACACAATATATTCCGAACTGGGAACAACCACATCATATCGAAGGCTTAACATTTAAAAGTGCGGTTGAAACACTCGCACAAGTATTACCGAATGTCCGTAATAAAGCTGACATCGTTGTCGTGTCATATCATGGTGGATTCGAGTGTGATGTAGATACAGATGTGCCGACTGAAGATTTAACTGGAGAAAATGAAGCGTCTGAAATTCTACGTCGTTTCCATAAAAGTATCGATGTCTTAATTACAGGTCATCAACACCGCGATATCGCAACAGTGAAGTATGACACCGCCGTTATACAACCTGGAACACGTGCCACACAAGTCGGTAAAGTAACGCTAACAATTGATGATCGTAACCGCATTAGTCATAAAGAAAGTACATTATTGCCTGTAATGCCTGATAAAGATTTCAGCCTGTTACCCGAAGATGCTAAGCTATTAACACAATTAGAGGACTGGCTAGATACAGAAATTACGACCCTACCAGAACCTATGTTAGTAGAAGACAAGTTTAAGGCTCGAATGAAACCTCATCCACTCATTAATTTAATCAATGTTATGTTACTAGAGAACAGTGGTGCTGATATTGCAAGTACGGCGCTCTTTGACTCAGCAGTCGGATTTAATACACGTATTACAATGCGAGAAATCATCAATAATTATCCATTTCCAAATACGTTTCAAGTTTTGAAACTCACTGGTGCAGGTATTAAAGACGCTTTAGAAAAATCAGCAAGCTATTTCGCACTTAATGACGAAAACGAAATAACCATTAATGATGCTTTTTTATATCCAAAACCACAGCATTTTAACTATGACATGTATGGCGGTATCACTTATACCATTCATGTAGGAGAACCTATTGGTCAACGCGTAACTGATATTAAGGTTGGCAATGAACCACTTATCAGTGATAAAACTTATACCATTTGTGTCAACAACTATCGTGCTGTAGGTGGTGGCAATTACAACATGTTCGCCAACGCACCTGTTGTCAAAGACATTCAAGAAGAAGGCGCGCAACTTTTGATTGATTTCATTACCAATAACGATTTGTCTAACATTCCACAAGTCGTTAATTTTAAAGTTCAGCAATAATTTTTCTTCTCATACCGCCCGGATAATGTACAATATATGTGTAAATATCCACATCAGGAAGGGAGTTCATCTTTATGAGCGAATTTTTAGCAGCGATTGTCGGAGGTATCTTTGCGCTAATTGGGACATTTTGGGGCATTAAATATCAAATCACTAAAGAAAAAGAAGAAAAACGTGAAGATTATAAAAATGACATTTTGAGTATGATCGATTTAACTGCTTACAAAGCTTCTAAAATAAGTAAAATTCATTTAAGCGAAACGAATGCTTTAATCAATAAGCCGCAAACATTAGAGAAGTGTGATGATGTTAAAGAACTTTTTGTAAAATTAGACGATCAAATTCAAGAATTATTGGGTACTATGAGTCACCATGAAGAAGAATCCAATAAACCTATTCGCGATTTATTAAATTGCTATGAATCTTTGGAGAATTATATCTCTAAATTTTCTATAGCTGCAAGAATCTATGACGATAAATACGAAACAACTTCTGACGATAAACGTATTATCATCGTTAGAACGAAAGAGAAATTAGATCGTAATATCCATACATTTATCAATGATTTACGTCAATTTTCTAAACATCATTTCAACCACGAAATGTATGAACCCACATTAAAATTTGAATCGGATTAAACATAATGAAACACCTCTAATATCAGTATAATGACCAACTGAGCTTAGAGGTGTTACTTCGACTAAAGCATTATGTTTCAAATTCGATATGTTTCTTTTCATAGAAATAATTAACTGTATTAATTAAAATACCTAGAATAATAATGCCACCTGACACAAAGGTAATCATTAAATAAGGTAAACCAACTGATAATAAAATAGACCCGATAATTGCGCCTAAGAAGTTCGCAACATTAAAGATAGATGCTGCTAATGTGCTTGCAAGTAGTGGTGCTTCTTTGGCACTTAATATAATCTTACTATTTAATAAGGGTGTCGTACCAAATGTACCAAATCCGAATAAGAAGCAAATTATAATTGCTAAGATCGTATGATGCACGAAAGTGACAAATAATACGATGGTTAAAAATAATAATAAAAACGTATAGAATAAATATTTCGTCAATTTAGGTTCTGGCACATTCCCAGTAATTAAGTTCCCTAACACGCCACCTAAACCAAACATAAATAAACAGATCGTTAGGCCGACGATTTTAAAAGGTGCGAAGTTATGAATCATTGGCTCCATAAAGGTATACGTTGTGAAGACACCTGAATAACCAAAGACGATAATAGACATCACAATTAAAATATGTGGATTTTTGAATACTTTCAATTCATTTTTCACATTAGATTCTGTGCTAAGTGATACATCTGGTACAAATTTCAACATACCTAACATCGTCATCACAGCTAAACCAATCATAACGCCAAAGACGACTCTCCAGTTTGCAAATCCACCTAAGAATGAACCAAATGGTACACCAATCATAACCGCGATGGTTAAGCCAGCTTGCACAAGTGCAATCGCTTGTGGTTGTTTACCACGAGGTGCAACGGCTGCAGCGACACTCATACATACGCCAAAGAAGGGTGCATGCATTGACGCTGACAACAATCGTGATAACAGTAATATTTGAAAGTTAGGTGCCAACATCCCTACCACGTTACTTCCGATAAATATGGCCACTAAAATCGGTAATAATCGTTTGGCACGCACATTCATTGTGAATATACGCATGAATGGCCCAATTAGCGCAACACTTACGGCATATACACTAATTAATAATCCTGCACTTGAAATAGATACTTTCATGTCACTTGCAATTTGAGTTAATAATCCAGTTACAACATACTCTGCCATGCCAACTGTAAATGTACCTAACATGAATATAAAGAACATCATTCTGTTACCTTTCATCTTGCTACCTCCTTTTATATCGCGCTCAAAAATAATACGAGTGCTATCTTACAAAAAAATAGGTACCATGTGAAGAGGTTTATTCAGAGTTTTTGATTTTCTTAAGTCAGTATTCGCAAGTTTTCATATATTTTCATTGTATTAATATTAAGATAATTTTAAGTATGTAGTATTTCGAAAACCTTCCATATATGTAACATTTTCAATCAAAATGTCGCTATGTTAATCTAACTAGCATAGGAGTGATATGATGTCTGAATCTAAAAAAGATAAATCCAAACAACCACTTTGGGAACTCATAATTAATATTATCCTAGAACTATTTAGTGCGATCATTCGATTTTTCAAACATTTATTATCTTAAATTCTTAGGTGATGTGGCGAATAATTAATCGCAATCAATGCGATTACAACACACAATCCGCCTAACATAATGTGTAATGTGAAAGGTTCACCTAACCCTATAATTGAAAAAATGGTTGAAAATAAGGGCACTAAAAATAAAAAACTACTCGAAATAGTGGCACCACGTAAATTCAAACTACTAAACCATAATCCAAATGATCCAATAGACGCTGGAAACACAAGCCACCAAAACCATAACCATCCCCAACCATTCAATTGTTCAATGTGATAACGTTCCCCTAACAATTGGCTAATCAAGAACATGATGATGCCGCCAAATAATAATTGCCATCCCGTTAATACCCATGCACCTTTATCAAACTTAAATTGCTTAGTCACAACAGTATTACATGACCAACATAGTGAACCAAGTAATGCGACACACGCACCCCACCCTAGCAAAGTACGGTCTAACCCTAAACATATCGTAACACCAATCACACCAATCACGAGTGCAACCATTTTAATCATTGTTAACCGCTCTTTCAGTATGAAATGCGCAAGAACAGCTAACCATAATGGATTGGTAAACAGTAAAACAGCTGACATTGAAGAGGATACACCCAATGACATTGCTATATTTAATAATCCCATTGTTCCAGCCGTTTGTAATAAACCGATTGTAGCGACAAATATAAAGCCTTTGTAACTATTATGATCAATTGATGGTAATGTGTTTTTAACGCCCCTTTTCAACAATAAAACTACTAAGATAATCAGTCCGGCTATAGTAAAACGCCATCCCCCGAGTAGCATGGGTGGCACGTGTTCAATTGAGATGAGGTATTTCCCAGTTGGAAAAGAAGAGCCCATACATAGGGTCGTCAAAATGATACATATATAGAAGTATAAATGCGAACGTTGATGTAAATTCATAGATGTCATCTCCTAGTCATTTATTAAAGATAATTAAGATATTCGTTGTCTTTAAATAGTATTATAATGCACCCTTTATATTTTTCAATCATAATATATAAAATTTTTATATTATATTTTATAATGAAAGAAACGTCTATCATTGGAGGACTATTATGAAATTATCTAAAGGATGGGAGCAAGCCGTCTATGTTCTATTAATGTTGAACCTACTACCCAAACATAGCGTGATGACCTCTACCGCGTTAAGTGATCGTTTAAATGTTTCTGATTCTTATTTAAAGAAGATTATTAAAGCTCTTGTTAAAGAAGATCTCGTTAATTCTTCTACAGGCAAAAATGGCGGCTTTTCTTTAAATAAGCCTTTAAATCAAATCACATTTTATGATGTTTTTCTAGCAATAGAAGGTCGAGACGCGATCTTTTCTAGTCAGCAATTATTGAAGCCCTTCTTAGGTGAAAAGGAAGGCCAAAAAGCAGAAATGTGTGTAGTTAGTCATGCATTAAATACAATTGAACATACACTTATCTCCACTTTATCTTCGATTACATTGGATGAAGTCAATCAAACCATCGTCACAAAATATCGCCTTAACGATTTAAATCAATGGGTCCTATCGAATCGTAAATCACGGTAAAACAAGCCTTCTGGATGTCTAACTTCAGACAACCCGAAGGCTACTTTTTAGAATTTTATGACAAAAATATAGGTCTTTTTGACTAATATACTTGTCAAAATGACAAAGATAATGTAACGTTATAGACAAGGAGCTGATGAATATTGCGAAATCGTCTTAAAGAATTGCGTGCTCGCGATGGCTTCAATCAAACACAACTCGCTAAGAAAGCTGGTATCTCACGCCAAACAGTTTCTTTGATTGAACGGAATGATTTTATGCCGTCCATTTTAACAGCCGTTAAAATTGCGCGTATATTCAATGAACCAGTTGAAAATGTCTTTATATTTGAGGAGGGAGATTTATGAAAGTAAGACGTAATCTACTTTTACTTGTACTCGGTGGATTGATTGGTGGTATTGTTGGCGGTTCGATGGGAAGCATTAGTAATTTCTTATCAAATATCAATTTATCGCATACCCATTTCGGGATACTTATTTGTATCATTTCGTCACTACTTATCATCGGTCTTACCGTTTATTTATGGAAAGTTCAAAAAGATGCGATTAAATTTAAAACCTCAAGTCTCAATTCGATTGAAGATGACGAAGCCGATATATACGAGAAAAAAGCTAATTTGAATTCTATTAAATCGAGTATCATCACTTATATCCAATTAATCATAAGTTTTATCGCACTTTTATTAATTGTCTTTGGCCACGGTTCAAATATTGATGTACTTTACGCAACCATCCCGTATTTATTGAGTATCATACCTTTAATGATGACAGGCTTTTTCAATCGTCGTTTCGATTCACGCTATCCTAAAATAGGTGAAAAAAAGGCAACAGAAAAAACGTTAGCACTTATGGATGATGGCGAACGTCATATTACTCTTGTCAGTATGTACAAAAATTATCAAGTTAACCTCGCATTATTAATGATCGCAATTATATTTTTAGGTATCTTCTCTATTGATACTGGTTCAAATCAAACACTTGGTATATTATTCTTAATTATTATTTTCGCATATAACAGTCTAGGTTATATGTTAAAAGTACGTAAATTTTACAAATCCTAGTTATTTATTAATTAATCTATATTATGATAAACGTAACTAATCTTTAATTAAATTAAATCCAAAACCTAATCAACAGAAAGAGAGGATTATTATGGAACATCTACTACAAGTGCAACATCTCAACAAGTCGTATAGGAAATCGCAATTCCATTTGAAAGATATTTCTTTAACACTTCGACCTGGTGAAGTGATTGGTTTAATTGGTAAGAATGGTTCAGGTAAATCAACATTGATTAATACATTAGTTGGTAACCGTTTTAAAGATTCTGGAGAGATTTCATTTTTTGATCAAGTTGTCTCAGATAAGGATTATGCATACAAAGAGCATATTGGCGTTGTATTTGATGACTTACGTGTGCCTGATAAACTCGAAATTAAAGATATGGATAAGGTTTTTGCGAATATTTTCAAAACATGGAACAGTGATCGTTTCTTTGAAGTCATTCAGCGTTTCGAATTACCAACTAACGCGCAAATTAAGACGTTCTCAAGAGGGATGCGTATGAAAGCAGCCTTAGCTATGGCTTTAGCGCATGATACAAAGTTACTCATTCTGGATGAGGCTACTGCGGGTATGGACGTATCAGGACGTGAAGAAGTCATTGAAATGTTGGAAGACTATATTTCAGAAGGCAATGGTATTCTCATTTCATCTCATATTTCTGAAGATATTGAGCATCTCGCTACACAATTAGTGTTTATGCGTGATGGTGAAGTTGTCCTTCAAGAAAATAAGGAAGCATTGTTAAAACAATACGGTATTGTAGAAATTGAGGAACAAAATGATATAGACATTCCACAAGACATCATCATTGCCTCAAGAGTAAGACACGGTAAACGTCAAATCTTAATTAATGATTGGTCACGCGTTACAAATGCGCACTCACTTAACACTATTGATGACGCAACAAAATTAATTATGAGAGGTGATAAATAATGAAAGGTCTTATTTTAAGTAGTTTCTATGCATCTAAAAAGTCACTTATCACATATTTCATTGTAGCCATTGTAGCTAGTGTCTTATTCGCGTTTATAAATCCAGCAATGGCATGTTTCTTACCAATGCTTTTCTTATTGTCACCAGTGACAGATAACTTGAAACGCGAAAAAGATTCTAAATGGATGTACTATATCTCAACATTGCCATCACATCGTAGCGCTTATATTAAAAGCTACTTTGCATTTTACGGCATACTCATCGTCATCGGATTAATTATTGGCTTAATCGCAGTATTGGCAATACACCAAAATTTGATGTTAACACTTATTTCAGGTTTAGTTGGTATAGGTGCTGCAGGCACATACGCTATCATGTTCCCGTTAACCTTTAAATTCGGTCCAGAAAATTCAAATGTCATCATGATTTCAACATCTGTTATCGTTCTTATTTTATTCTTTATTACTTACTTTGGTGTCATTATATCAGCTGTGGTACGTTCAGGATCATTCTCTGATTTAGGAACAAATCCTACAGATTTCCTTTTCATAGGATTATATGCACTACTTGGCATCATTTGCTTGGTGGCTTCTTATTTCCTTTCAATAGCCATTTTCAATAAACAAGAATTATAACCTTTAAGTTATTTACAATTTTAATTTAAACTCAAAGTGGTTCTAAGCACGCTACATTAGTGGCACTCAAGTGTTTAGAACCACTTTCTATTCATTGCTTATATGCGTCATTCAACTTTTTATAGGGTATGGATAACTAAACGCACTTAAAAAGGAGTCCTCATCTAATGAACATTCAAACTATCGAACGCTATTTACACATAGATGCTTCACTTCATCAATCACCTACACTTGAAGCACTCAATTATTATATTAAGCAATACATGCTTACGGTTCCTTTTGAAAATATTAATGTCCAAAATGGCATACCTATCTCCGTAGAAATTGATGATTTATATGATAAATTCATTATTCAACACCGTGGCGGTTTCTGTTACGAAATGAATCATTTCTTTGGGACTTACCTTGAAGCCAAAGGGTTTACCGTATATCGCATGTCTGCGACAGTCGAACAGCCGAATGGCAATCGTAGTCCAGAAGGTTCACATATGTCACTTGTAGTCCCAATTGATGGTGTCAGTTATGTTGCAGACGTAGGTTTTGGAGATTTACCTTTACAAGCTTTACCTATTACCAATACCGACCCTACTCATCCTGTGACAGATATTACAGGCGAATTTCGTGCGATTTCAGAACATGACGGTACCTATTGTATTCAAAAGCTTGAAAATGGTACATGGGTCACGCGTTACGAAGCGCGTTTCCACCCCAAACAAGTCGAAGATTTTGCGGATATGATTCAATATAATTCAGAACACCCAGATTCTATATTTGTGCAACAACTGATCGTTACGCAACCTCAGTCATTTGGTCGTGCTACGATGTCATTACAACATCTCACACTAAGTAAACAAGATCGTAAAGATAAGTACGACGTAACTTCTGACAACTATCGCGCTTTGCTAAAAGAATACTTTAATTTAGATGTCAAAATTAAGCCTTTAGAACCTTAAAATATACATTTCTCATTAAGAGGTGAAATTATGTCTAACATAGAGATTGTTGGTGCTAAACAAAACAACTTAAATAATATAAATGTAACCATTCCAAAGCATAAATTAACAGTATTTACAGGTCGTTCAGGTTCAGGGAAGTCTTCCCTCGTCTTCAATACTGTAGCTGCAGAATCCGAAAGATTGTTAAATGAAACGTATTCAAGTTATGTGCAACATCAACTCACACAATATGAGAAACCTGATGTTGACCAAATTAAACATCTTCCGGTTGCTATGATTATCAATCAAAAACGTCTTGGCGGTAATTCTCGTTCAACTGTAGGTACGATTTCTGATATTTACGCGTCCGTACGTCTTCTATGGTCACGTATTGGCGAACCCTTTGTAGGTTACTCTGATATCTTTTCTTTTAATAATCCTAAAGGAATGTGCGAAACATGTTCGGGCTTAGGCTACGTTGAAGATATAGATTTAAATGAATTGCTTGATTATGATAAATCACTGAATGAAGATGCAATTAAATTCCCTTCATTTAGACCAGACAGTTGGCGTGGTAAACGTTATTTATATACAGGTTTATTTGATAATGATAAGAAACTAAAGGATTACACGAAAGAAGAAATGGATACCTTTCTGTATACTGAACCAACCAAATTAAAGAACCCGCCCTCAAATTGGCCAAGGACTGCGAAATTTGAAGGATTAATCCATCGTTTTCGTCGTTCATTTCTACTCAATGATAATTTTGAAAAGAAACGTTTTAAGGAAGACATCGACCGTGTCGTATCGAAACATGACTGTCCTAATTGCCATGGTCAACGTCTTAATGACTCTGTGCTAAGTTGTAAAATTAATGGTTTAAATATTGCAGAATTCACAAACCTACAAATTGATGAGGCGTTAGCCTTTTTAAGGAAAATAAAATCCGACAAGGCACGTGTGATCATAGAGCCACTCAAAAAACAACTAGAAGCGTTAAGTTATATCGGATTGAACTATTTAACACTTGCACGGGAAACGACTTCCCTATCTGGCGGTGAATCACAACGTATCAAACTCATTCGTCATTTAAATAGTCCTCTAAGCGATCTTGTATACATTATTGACGAACCAAGTGTTGGACTACATCCAGAAGACATTCAACGCATTAATGACATCATTCAATCCTTAAAAGATAAAGGTAATACGGTGCTTGTTGTGGAACATGACCCAGATGTAATTAAGACAGCTGACCACATTATTGATTTAGGTCCTTTAGCCGGTAAAAACGGCGGTGACATTACATTTACTGGCTCGTACAACGCACTACTCGCTTCGGACACGAGTACTGGTCGCGCATTAAATCGTGAACATCAACTCAAAACGACACCACGTACGGCAAAAGACATGCTTCAAATTTCAAATATTAGTCGTAATAACTTACAAAATGTCTCAACTGAACTACCTAAACATGCGATGACTGTCGTTACAGGTGTTGCGGGTTCAGGTAAAAGTTCACTCATTTCTGCAGGATTTGAACGTAACTCAAATGCTATTTTTATTGATCAGAAACCTGTTCATGCATCTAATCGTTCTAATTTACTCACTTATCTAGGTATCTTTGACGATGTGCGCAGTTTCTTCAGCCAACACACTGGTCTTAAAAAAAGTCTGTTTAGCTATAATTCAGAAGGTGCATGTCCAGAATGTCATGGCAAAGGCGTCTTAAAAACTGAACTTGCGTTTATGCCAGACTTTTCACAAATCTGCGAGTTATGTGGTGGAACAAGATATCGTCCAGAAGTGTTAGAAGCTAAAGTAGAAGGTTATTCTATTGCGGATATTTTAGCATTAACTGTGGATGAGGCCATTGATAAATTTAGTGATAGTCCAAGTATCACGCGACCGCTTCAAGCATTAGCGGATACAGGGCTCAATTACATGACTTTAGGACAATCATTAGATACACTTTCAGGTGGTGAAATTCAACGTGTGAAACTGAGTCGTTACCTTACTCAAGACGTGACGAACAAGCTCTTTATCTTTGATGAGCCAACAACTGGATTACATGAAGATGATTTGCCAATCCTTATTGATTGTTTTAATCATCTTATTGACGAAGGTAATACAGTTATCTTGATTGAGCATAATTTAACGATGATGACTCAGGCGGATTGGTTAATTGATATCGGCCCCTATGCCGGAGATAAAGGTGGTCAATTACTTTATGCGGGCGAACCCGATGGTATTTTCAATATCGACAATTCAGTAACCGCTAAACATTTAAAACGATATATAAGTAATTAACATAACAATATAAACACCCCCACAAGCGTAACCGTCATGTGGGGGTTGAGTTCTGCCATTAAGCATTTGTATCTACACTTATAGTAACTTGTGTTGTTGCAACAATGCTTCGATATATGTGCCTTTAATCTTCTTCAAGAAAGTGTTGAGGGCGAGTTGCTGTATTTTGTTATGTTCGGTGAGTTCTAATAAATTTTTACGGTCGGTGAGTTCATATAAGGCATCCATCAATATGCGAAGGTCAAATTCTGTTGCAACCACTTCAGGGACACCTCTATCTATGCCCAACAATTGGTAGACTGCTTCCATAGCAGTTCTTACCGAATATTCAGTGGTAAAGACAGTATCTCTTTCTGTTTCTGCAAAATTACCAATAAAGGCTATGTTGCGAGCATTTTTAGGCACAACAAGTGGTCTGTCTCCAACAGCTCTAGGCATAAAATAAGAACAGATATATGGCATATAGACTGGTATCGTATTACATTGATTTTTAGCGAGGTCTTCAATTTGATTGATAGGTACGCCCATATGATATAGCCATTCTTGGCAAATTTCATTTCCACTGCACTCAGTGATTGGTTTATTGATAAAGTCACCATTCACGTTTGAATATAACGCGTAAATCCAAACGCTCACCTCATCGTCGGGTTGGCTTTTAAATTGTTGTTGACGATTTACAGTAAAATTCAATTGCCATTTAGAATCATTCACAGTAACAATCCCACCTGTCACTGTCTTGCCGGCTAAAGGATCTCGTTTACAAATGTGCTCGATAGTATTAATAATTGTCTTGTTATTCGTCGTCGCAGTTGCTGATACAAACCAACTTTTGTCCGGTAAATGATGATAGAACTTTTCGGGACAACCAAACTCAGGACTCTGTTTGGCAAGATTACGCCACAATGTCCAACTACCGCCGATATCTTTTGTAGGGGGTGCGGGGGTGTTGTTATCTCCATATGTTGAACTTTCAGTAATACTACCATTCGTAACAAATACTAAATCATTTGGCGTTAGAGGAATAACTTCATCTTTACCTGAACGTTTAAGTTGTATTTCACGAGCAACTTTTTCTGTTGTTGTGATATCGACTTTAATATTCATGACTTGGACATCATATTGAAATTGCACACCGTGGGACTCTAAGTAGGCAATCATAGGAAGAACAAGTGATTCATATTGATTATATTTGGTGAATTTAAGGGCACTGAAATCCGCTAATCCTCCAATATGATGTACAAAGCGCATTAAATATCGACGCATCTCCATCGCAGAGTGCCATGGTTCAAATGCGAACATTGTTTTCCAATAAATCCAGAAATTCGAATGCATAAAATCATTTGAGAAAACATCCGTAATCGTCACATCATTTAATGCTTCTTCTTTCATTAAACATAAATGTATGATTTCTTTAATCGCTTGTGGCGTCAAAGTAAAATCACCATCAGTAGGTAACTGATGTCCCCTTTTCTCAATAACACGACAACGTGAGTAATTAGGATCTTCTTTATTTAACCAATAAAACTCATCTAATACGGAAGCATTGTCCATTTCAAGCGATGGGATGGAGCGAAATAAATCCCATAAACATTCGAAATGATTTTCCATTTCTCTTCCGCCTCTAACAACATAGCCTTTTAAAGGAAGCTCATCGCCATCTAAACTTCCACCAGGTTTAGATAATTCTTCTAAAACATGGATTTTTGACCCATCCATTTGTCCATCTCTAATCAAGAAACATGCAGCAGCTAACGAGGCTAATCCAGAACCAATAAGATAAGCGGATTTATGCGCGACATTTTCTGGTTTTTTAGGACGGGCAAATGCTTCATAATTCCCGTTACTATAGTACATACATATCACTTCCCAAATGTTCATTATTTTTAATTTTTAGATTGAAAAGTAGTAAACTATTAGTAATCTTAAAGAAATTAATCTACCCTTCGACTGTATTATAAAATGCGGAAGGCTAAGAATTGTGCGTCACTTATGTGGTTTTGTAACATAAGCGACATTTTAATTAAACTGTCCGATATGAGGAGTGATGATGTTGAACAAACAAGATTTACGCGTCCAAAAGACACATCAAGCGCTAATTACTTCATTTTCTGAACTATTGCAATCAAAATCATTTGAACAGATTACAGTTCAGGACTTATGTACCAAAGCTAACGTACGACGATCTACGTTTTATCGTCATTTTAGTGATAAATATGATTTGTTAAATCATGTCGTCGGCACATTAATTGATCATTTTAGAGCGTTATATTTACCAGACATTAATCCTGATAATCCAAGACAATTTTTCGAGAAATTGATGAGAGATGTTTTGACATTTATTCACGATAATAAAGACATGGTCCGTAGCGTTATAACTCTCAATTTTTACGGCGAAGTTTATACGATTTTTTATGAACAAATCTATAAAGCCGTTCAAAAGCAAATTGAATTTGATCGACAGAGTGGACAATTTTATGTAGATGTAACCATATATGGAGAATTTTTAACTGGGGGAATTTTAAGCGTTATAACGAACTGGATTCAACATGGACAACAACAATCGATTGATAAAGTAACGAATGAAATTGTGAATATGATATGTGGTGCTAGAGAAATCCATTTGAAGAAACTGAGATAAAACGCCCTTTATTTAAGGTATTTCATAATTTGAAAAATGTCGCCAAGTTGAAAGCTTAGCGACATTTTTTCTAATTTAATTTATCGATTTAGAACCATTTCCATTTTTTATCTGCAGCAACGCGTGGGTAGTCACTACCTGATAAGAAATCCCTATGATAATGAACATAGGCTTTGCCATCTTTATTGATGGCTATATGCCACTGAGCGTTATCCTTTGGCACGATATCATATAAATCTTTCTTAACATGATATTTCTTGCCATCAATTTCATGGTCACCTTCAGTTAATACTTTCTTGTATTCATATTTTTGGCGATATTGTTTAATAATGTTGTTCCCTATTCGATTTCTATTATATTTTGCATTTTCATCGCCATAAGGTTGAACGTTCATGACCGTTTCGTTTAAACGCAAGTGATTTTGCTTATTGGTTAATGCGATGTTATAGCCTTTATTACTTGTACCTGTCTTCAACCCATCCGTACCAGGTAAATAAAGCGGTTGGCCTTTTAATGATAGATTTGTACTCTTAAACGTATTGCCTTGTTGTGTATCTTGTGTCAACTTAGATATTTGCAATACTTCAGGATGCTTTGAAATAAGCTGTTGCATTAAAATGTTCATATCTTTCGCTGTACTTTTAGGATATTCTTGGTTTTTAAATTTAGATGGTGCGTATTGACCTAACAAGCTATTCTGCGCGCCAGCAGGATTGACAAAATTTGTATTTGTCATATGAAATGATTGCGCTTGTTGATTCATTTTGTTAGTAAATGCATCATTATTACCACTAATCTTCTCACCTAATATCATCGCAGCAGCATTGCTTGATGCTAATGTTGTTTGTTTGATTAATGCTTCGATCGTATATACTTGACCTTGTTGCAATGATACTGATGATAAATTTGGTAAATTAGACAGAGTTGCATAATGATTGGTAATTTTTACTTTATCGTTAAGCTTTAATCTTCCATTGTCAATGGCTTCATATGTTAAATATAAGGTCATCATTTTAGACATAGATGCCGGATCAACATGTTGATTTCCCTGGTAATGATATAAAATTTGCCCTTGATCTGTAGTCAACATGACACCACTCGGCTGATATTTCGTGCTTATGCTACTATGTTTTTCTTTATTAGCAATCGTTACTGGCGATTCACTCGCGTAACTTATCGACGTATGTAATAGCGCTATCGTAATGATGGCGCCTATCCCCTTTACAAATTTACTAAACAATATATCCCCTCTTTTTAAATATTTATAATATTGTACAATATCTTTTATAACAATATTATATGGATAATACAACTATATATAAACGCATAATCTTAGAATGCTGTTTCTTATTAAGATGATCAACTCTCATTTTTAATGATTTAACCAAATTAAAGGGAGTGGAACAGAATTCTTTTTAAATTCGTCGTCCGCTCCCAGCTTGCTTTGCTTGTAAAATCACTTTCGTGATTTTTTGTGTTGGGGCCCCGCCCGCAAGGATGACTAGAACTGAGAAAAGCTTGATTTAAGCGTATTTTTAGTTCAGTCAGCTACTGCGAATTTGCAAAATAGCATCATCATATTATTAATGTCTCATGCTCATTTCGCTGTCATTTGTCATAGCGATGAGTTATGTGCCTGTGACTTCTGATTATTTATACGCTTTGTCACCTTTAAAATAACTACGATCTTCCTTGCTATAAACCTTGTCAGGGTCTACAAATGGTTTCAACTTGTATTTGAAGTCATAAAGATTCAAACCATCGATAGCAACACGATCTTGATATACACTATACTCACCGATATCAGTAAAGTTATTAGGACCTACGCCCGCTAAATATTTGAAACCAGCTTTATGCTCTAGATATTGATAACCTGCAGAGCCCCTATCTTGCGCGCCATGAGGGAAAATAAATAAATCTGTTTGTCCAATGATTGGTGTGACTTCTTTCTTCCAACGTTCGGTATCTTTCACAATACGATCATATGAACTATTGGCAAAATCAATGTGCCCCCAAGAATGACTTGCAAATGTCCAACCGTCACGTTTCATTGCGTTTGTAACTTTGATTGCTTGTTCTTTTCGCTCATGATAATCTTTGCTGTCTAACTCATTGGTACGATATCCAAGTACACCGTTATAACCTGTTAAACCAACGACACCCTTTTGTCCATTCAGTGAGAAATCGGGATGATCTTTCACAAAGCGATTTAGAATCGGAACGATATCATTCGTTTCACTTTGTGTTACTTTCCCATCTTTACCTTTTGTTTCAGATACAACGTGATTAGATTTGTCTAAGACTAAGCGGTCTGCATAGCCGTTTCCTCTCATATAATCATAGTAATTCATATCATCAATGGATAAAATTAATGGTTTCTTTCCTTTAGGCAGCTTTAATGTTTTCTTCTTAATAGGTTTAGAATTAAAATCGTAAGCATCATGTGGATCAATTAATATGTAATGATGCTGATATAACTCATCAAGTGAACGTTTAAATTCATTAACAGTAATCATCCAATCATTATTACCTTTTGCTTGATTTGCTTCACCAGTGAATGCGATCTTAGGATCTGTAATTAACGGATGAAAAAAGACATGCGCCACATCACCTTTATATTCAACCCAATCTTCTTGTCCAGAACTTTTCTTTTTCGCATACATGTTTGCTTCTTTATTTTGCGATGCTTGTTGCGCTTTTTTATCTTGCGTGTGTGATGTCGATTGACATGCACATAAAACAATGGCTAGAACAACTGTGAATACACTCAACAAATATTTCTTAGTCATGCATTTACTCCTTTATATAACAAAGTGATTTTATGCCGATCACTGAATATTATATAATATTTTTATACTATGCATAACATATCATTTATAACTTAATGTAATTTTTACATGACATTAATTTTATTTAATATTAAATTATTTGTTTTTACGCTTTTCAATGAATTTCATAACTAAATTAACTACAATGGCTAGAACAATAATGCTCTTTAATATTAATTCGTAAATTTCCGGCATTGAAAATGTACTAATGAATACAAATACTATGATGAGCACTATCGCAATTTTATCGTGACTATCTAATGTCATTCTATTTCACCTTTTGCTTCATTTTAATTTCCTATATAATTGCATTATACATATAAAAGGAGATGGATGTTTTGAGAAAATTATTTGCTGTGGCGTTAGTATTTATTTTAGCCTTAGCTGCTTGTGGTAATAATAGCGATAATAATCATTCTAATGATGCTAAAGAAGATACTAAATCTTATACAACTGACGATGGGGATAAAATTAAAATTCCTAAGGAACCTAAACGAATCGTTGTTTTAGGTACAACGTATGCCGGTGGTTTAAAAGAACTTGATGCTAACATTCAAGCTGTAGCTAAAAATGTGGATGATAGTTCAGTATTAAAAGATAAATTTAAAGATGTTAAGAAAATTAATCCTGAAAACGTTGAAGCTGTAGCTAAAGCCAAACCAGATTTAATCATTACTTATAATACTGACAAAAACTTGAAAAAATTGAAAAAAATCGCACCTACTGTCGCATTTGATTATATGAAGCATGATTATAAAGAACAACATTTAGAGTTAGGTAAAATTATCGGTAAAGAAGATAAAGCGCAAAAATGGGTAGATCAATGGGAAGATAAAACGAAAGATGATGGTAAAGAAATTAAGGATGCCATTGGTGAAGACGCTACTGTCTCAATCATCAAAGATTTCGATAAAAAAATCTATGTTCTAGGTAAAACTTATGGTCACGGTAGCGAAGTACTTTACGATTCATTCGGCCTAAAAATGCCAAGTAAAGTTGAAAGTGCAACTAAAAAAGAAGATTTAGCTGATATTTCTGCGGAACAAATTCCAGAAATGGCTGGTGATTATGTCGTAACACCTGTTGCTAAAGGGGCTGACCTTTCATTCGAAAATAAAGATGTTTGGAAAAATACAGACGCAGTTAAAAAAGGACAAACATTTAAAGTTGACGAGGGTGTGTATTGGTTAAACGATCCCTATTCTCTTGACTTTGAACGTAAAGATTTAAAGAAAAAATTATTAGATTCTGCAAATAAATAGTGCCTTACTTGCATAACAACCATCAACCGACCAGAATACCTGGTCGGTTGATGGTTTTTTTATTATAACATTTAATTTGTTTCTTCAACTGATGCCTTGCCAGCGAATATCACAATCCATGTGGCAAATATGAAAGGTGCCGTAAATACAGGTAATCCTACTGGTGCAAGTAACGTTGCGAGTGCACCATGCATTACTACAGTTAATAACAACCCTGTAATGACTGCGATATACGTATTTAATTTCGTCGTAAATATCGCACCCAACGCAATACCTGTAAGTATAGCGTTATAGCCGTATAAACCATTCGTAATAGATGGATAGTCACCACCAAGTGCCACAATAAAGATAACAGCTAAGATACTGGAAATGATGGCGTATATACCACCTTTGATTGATCCTACAAAGATGCCTATTATAATTAACACACTTCCCAGTATAGACGTCACTAGAAAGATTTCACTGAAGTTCGTAGTAATACCACTAAGCCAACTGATATGATTATGACTAATATCTGGATGTTTTACTTGTTGTGGCAATATATCAATTGTCACTTTTAATTTCGAAAATTGTGTCGTCATTGCTAACACTAACCATGTCATCAATACAAATGGAAATGTTAGCATAGGTACACCAAAAGGCTTTAACCATTCTCTAATAGCCGCCCCCATAGGCAACGTTAAAATGGTCGCAATCAGCAATACAATCCAAGCTACCATAGTAGACTGAAGGAACAATGCTAAACCAATAGCCGTTAACACAGCATTATACCCTGCTAAGCCATCTTGAATTTCCGCTTCACTATAATTGAAGAAGGGTGCCAATAAGAGCGCTAATACGCTACCTATCATAGCCGCTATACCAATCTCCCATCGAGCCACAAACAAACCAATTAAAATCAGTACCCCTGACCATTTGTTATTCATAAACACAACTTGCGCTATATTTTTGAAAAAAACATTAATATACTTCACAAACTCACCTTACTCTTCTGTTATTACACTTCATTCTTTTAAATTCTAGCACTATTACTACAACTTACAAAATACTTTTACAAAATTTAATCATGTAGAAATACAATTAGAGTTTGGATTTAAAATAATTGTATGACTATATTGCTTGTACAATATTCTTAACAGTTCTAACATTAAGACTACGAACGTTATTTTCAAATGGAAAGAAGGAATAGATATGCATTTTACTCAGCGTGAACAAGATAAGTTGATGATTGTTGTAGCTGCAGAAGTTGCAAGACGTCGTAAAGCACGTGGTTTAAAGTTAAATCATCCTGAAGCACTCGCTTTAATCAGTGATGAATTACTTGAAGGTGCAAGAGACGGTAAAACCGTAGCCGAATTAATGAGCTATGGCAAAACAATACTAAATGAAGAAGATGTCATGGAAGGTGTTGCAAGCATGATCAAAGAAATTGAAATCGAAGCAACATTTCCAGATGGAACAAAACTCATTACAGTCCATCATCCAATCGTCTAAGGAGGCAATAATATGATTCCTGGAGAAATTATAGTTAAAAATACTGAAATCGAAATTAATCAAGGACGCGCGGAAACGGTACTTGTTGTTAAAAATACTGGTGACCGTCCCGTACAAGTTGGTTCTCACTTCCACTTCTTTGAAGCTAATAAAGCATTAAATTTTGAACGTGAAAAAGCTTATGGCAAACACTTAGATATTCCCGCTGGTGCAGCCGTACGTTTCGAACCAGGAGATGAGAAAAAAGTTCAACTTGTTGAATATGTAGGCCATCGTAATATATATGGTTTCCGTGGTTTAGTGAATGGCAAAATTGATGAAAGTCGCGTTTACCGTCCTACAGACGAGAATGATGACTACGCCGGTGTATTTCATGACGAAGGCGAAGAAAACGTCAATAAAAAAGGAGGACAAGATTAATGAGTTTTAAAATGACGCAATCTCAATATACCAGTCTTTATGGTCCGACTACAGGCGATTCAATTCGTCTAGGTGATACAAATTTATTTGCTCAAGTCGAACACGATTATACAAGTTACGGAGATGAAGTCACTTTCGGTGGCGGTAAATCGATTCGTGACGGTATGGGGCAAAATCCTAACGTGACACGTGACGACCGTTATGTTGCAGATTTAGTTATAACAAATGCAGTTATTATTGATTACGATAAAGTAGTTAAAGCAGATATTGGTATTAAAAATGGCTACATCTTTGCTATTGGCCAAGCAGGTAATCCAGATATTATGGATAATATTGATATCATTATTGGTGCGACAACAGATATTATTTCAGCTGAAGGTAAAATTGTGACAGCTGGTGGTATTGATACACACGTTCACTTTATTAATCCAGAACAAGCTGAAGTAGCACTTGAAAGTGGTATCACTACACATATTGGTGGCGGAACTGGTGCATCAGAAGGTACTAAAGCTACGACAGTAACCCCTGGCCCTTGGCATATACATCGCATGCTTGAAGCAGCTGAGCAACTCCCTATTAACGTTGGTTTCACTGGTAAAGGTCAAGCTGTTAATCACACTGCGCTCATTGAACAAATTCATGCAGGTGTTATTGGATTGAAAGTTCATGAAGACTGGGGTGCAACACCATCAGCACTTGATCACGCATTAGCCGTTGCAGATGAATTCGATGTTCAAATTGCCCTTCACGCTGATACATTAAATGAAGCTGGATTTATGGAAGATACAATGGCAGCAGTTAAAGGACGTGTCTTACACATGTATCATACTGAAGGTGCAGGTGGTGGACATGCGCCCGACTTAATTAAATCCGCATCATATCCTAATATCTTACCTTCATCTACCAACCCAACATTACCTTACACACAAAATACTGTCGACGAACATTTAGATATGGTAATGATTACACATCACTTAAACGCATCTATTCCTGAAGATATCGCCTTTGCAGATTCTCGTATTAGAAAAGAAACTATCGCAGCTGAAGATGTACTCCAAGATATGGGCGTCTTTAGTATGGTAAGTTCTGACTCACAAGCGATGGGACGTGTAGGCGAAGTGATAACACGTACTTGGCAAGTCGCTCACCGTATGAAAGAACAACGCGGTTTCTTAGATGGTGATGCAGAATACAATGATAACAACCGTATTAAACGTTATATCGCTAAATATACAATTAATCCTGCAATTACACATGGTATTTCAGACTATGTGGGTTCAATCGAAGGTGGTAAATTAGCAGATTTAGTAATGTGGGAACCAGCCTTCTTCGGTGTTAAACCTGAACTAATTGTAAAAGGCGGTTTAATTAATGCAGCGGTTAATGGCGATGCCAACGGTTCAATTCCAACATCAGAGCCACAAAAATATCGTAAAATGTATGGCCAATATGGTGGCAATTTACAGCATACTGCCATTACATTTGTGTCTAAAACTGCATTCGAAAGTGGTATCTACCGTAGCTTAAACCTACAACGTATGGTTCGACCTGTTCATGGCATTCGTAATTTAACGAAAAAAGACATGAAGAATAACGATGCTACACCTAAACTTGATGTAGACCCACAAACTTATGAAGTATTTGTTGATGACGAAAAAGTGACTAGTGAACCTGCTACTGAATTACCGTTAACTCAAAGATACTTCTTATTCTAGGAGGTACGTTTAATGATTATAGAAGAAATTCAAGGAAACATTGCCAATTTACCAGCTGAAGATAAACAAAAGCACGTTGAAAAAGTCTATTTAGAAAACTCTGATTTAGTTAAACGTATTCAACGTGTAACAACAGATCATGGCACAGAAATTGGTATCCGTTTAAAACAACCTATTGATTTACAATATGGTGATATTTTATATCAAGACGAAACAAATATGATTGTGGTTGATGTGAATTCTGAAGACTTACTCGTTATCAAACCACGTACGTTACAAGAAATGGGCGATATCGCACATCAACTTGGCAATCGTCATTTACCTGCACAATTTACAGAAACTGAAATGCTCGTACAATATGATTATTTGGTCGAAGATTTATTAAAATCATTAGGCATTCCTTATAGTCATGAAGACCGTAAAGTTAATAAAGCCTTCAGACATATAGGACATTCACATGATTGATCATTCACATCTTCGATTATTTCAGTTCTGTGATTCACAATTTCCTACAGGTGCATTTAGTCATTCATTTGGTTTAGAAACATACATTCAACGCGATGTAGTTAAAGATGCTAAGACGTTTAAAGCATGGTTACAGCTATTTTTAAATGAGCAATTAACCTACTCAGACGGTTTGGCTATGCGTTTTGTCTATCAAGCGTTAGAAAACGAAGATACAGAAGAAGTATTAAGATTAGACCGCTTAATCTATGTTCAAAGTTTGCCTCGCGAAACACGTGTCGGCACGAAACAAATGGGCACACGTATGGCGAAATTAGCTATGGAACTTTATGATAGCGAATGGATGACGTGGTACCATACGCAAATGACTGAGAAGCGCGCTAAGTTACATCCAGCGATTTGCTTTACAATGTTAGGCCATCATTTAGGTATTGATATCGAAACGATTATTGATTATTACTTGTATCAAAATGTTTCAAGTTTAACTCAGAATGCGGTACGTGCAATCCCTCTTGGTCAAACAACGGGGCAACAAGTTGTGTCAGATATGATTCCGCATATCGAACGTACGCGTCAACATATCTTCACATTGAACGAATCAGACTTTGGTGTGACAGCACCAGGATTAGAACTTAATCAAATGGAACATGAGAACGTTAATGTGAGAATCTTTATTTCATAGGAGGTAATATTTATGGCAAATCCAATTAAAATTGGTATTGGTGGTCCTGTTGGTGCAGGTAAAACACAATTAGTAGAAAAATTAGTCCGCCGTCTGTCTAAAGAATTAAGTATCGGTGTTATCACAAATGATATTTATACTAAAGAAGACCAAAAAATCTTGGTTAATACAGGCGTGTTAGCTGAAGATAGAATCATTGGTGTCGAAACAGGTGGCTGTCCACATACAGCTATCCGTGAAGACGCTTCAATGAATTTTGCTGCGATTGATGAATTATTAGAACGTAATGACGACATTGAGTTAATATTTATTGAATCTGGTGGCGATAACTTAGCCGCTACATTCAGTCCAGAATTAGTAGATTTCTCAATTTATATTATCGATGTAGCCCAAGGTGAGAAAATTCCTCGTAAAGGTGGTCAAGGTATGATTAAATCTGACTACTTCGTCATTAATAAAACAGACTTAGCGGAATTTGTCGGTGCGTCATTAGACCAAATGGCTGAAGATACGAAGACATTTAGAGGAAATCGTCCATTCACATTCACTAACCTTAAGACTGATGATGGCTTAGATAATGTAATTGAATGGATTGAACGTGATGTATTGCTTAAAGGGCTATCTTAATGACTGAAGACAAGAAACAAGCTATTGAACAACCTTGGACTGGACAGTTAGACTTAACTGTATTCAATAATGGTAAACGCTCTGTTGCACGCGACATCTTCTTTGAAAAAGCGCTAAAAGTCATTCGCCCAGTCTATTTAAACCATTCAACGATGCCTACGTTCTATATTGTGAACGTGGGCGGTGGTTACTTAGATGGCGATCGATATCGAATGAATATCAATGTAGATCAAGGCGCAGCAGTGACGCTCACATCACAAGGTGCTACGAAGATTTATAAGACGTTGAATGATCGTGTGGAACAATATCAAACATTCCATATAGCGAAAGATGGATATATGGAATATGTTGGTGACCCGATTATTGCTTACGAACATGCGAAATTCTATCAGCACAATATATTCAAGTTAGATGAAACGGCATCTATGTATTATACAGATATTTTGACGCCTGGCTATTCTATGCGTGATGAACATTTCACATATGATTATATGCATTTATTAAATGAAATTTACGTCGGTGATGAACTCGTCACTTACGATAATTTGCGTATGCATCCAAGTGAAACAGAGATTAGTTCGATTGGTTATATGGAGCATTACACACATTTAGGTTCAGCCTATTTTATTCATCCTGACGTGACGCAAAAGTTAATCGATGAAGTGTATGACGAAATTAAAGGTTATATGAAGCAATATGATTGTCGTCTTGGTATAACACAATTGCCAACACATGGCTTTACCGTGCGTGTATTATCAAATATGACACAGGAAATTGAAGAGATTCTGAATACGGTGCAATCTTATATTGCGAATAAATTATACGATCGACAAATCAATTTTTTAAGAAAGTATTAATAAAGCAGAACAGGGAGCGGGACAGATTTTTTTAAAATCGTTGTCCCGCTCCCTGCTTGCTTTGATTGAAAAAGCGATGACGCACTTGACCAGCCTTTTACAAAGGTTAAATGGTCGTGATTCATCGCTTTTTGTTTTCATTTTTGTCTCAAGACGTATCCGAATCCTAGTGGCGTCTTGCCATCAAAATGCCGTCTTTGTACTAGGAAAGACATTTGAGAAAGGCTATTCAGTATCGCCAAATATATAATTATAGATGTCTTGTGATACTTGTTCGAAGTTATCGACGTTGAGTGAGAGATAGAACTTCAGTTTAGGTTCTGTACCTGATGGTCTCAATGCAATAAAGCCTTCTTTAAAGATGATTCGTATCACATTCGCTTGAGGTAATCGTATTATTTCTTCAGTATGATCTTCTTTATTTACACGTTTTAATGTCTTATAATCTTCCACTGCAACAACGTTTAATCCTGCTATGATTTCAGGAATATTCTGTCTTAATTGATTCATTAATTCATTAATCTGTTGTTGTCCTGCTTTACCTTCAAAGACTTTAGACATCGGTTTATCACGATACTGGCCTACTTCTTTATGGATTTCTTTTAATGCCTCGTGCAGTGTTTTGCCCTGACTTTTCAAAATAGATGCATACTTAATTATCAATGGCACGATTTGAATAGCATCTTTGTCTCGCACGAAATCATCGGCCAAATAGCCATAGCTTTCTTCATAGGCGAATAGGAAAGATTCTGTATCATCTAATTCACGAATAGCTTTAGCAATATGCTTAAAGCCGATTAAGACTTCCTTCACAGTGACCCCATGTTGTTGTGCAAGACGTTTACCTAACTCGCCACTTACAATAGATTGAATAACAACTGAATGCTTCGGTACATTCGTGTGTTCGAGAAGATATTTAATGAGTAATGCGCCGATTTCACTACCACCAAAGTAATATGTTTGTCCATCTGTATAACGTTCAACAAACCCCATGCGATCGACATCTGGATCTGTTGCAATAATTAAATTCGCATCGCTATCATGTGCTTGTTGAATCGCTAAATCAAAGGCTTCGCGTTCTTCGGGGTTCGCACTTTTCACGGAACTGAAATTCGGATCAAGTTCACATTGTGATTGCACTAAGCTGACTTGTTTAAAATTCAGATGCTTTAACACGTCTGGAATAATCGGTACTCCGGTACCATGTAAACTCGTATAAACAACCTTTAATTCAGATTGTGGAATATCTCCTACTAACCGTGTAATTTTATTGATATAACTATCATCAACCGCTTCTGGTAAATCACTAGTATTCTGCTCAATGCGTTCTTGGTTTAATTTAATATTTAACTCAAGCGGATCACCTAAGTTATTGATATAGTTAGCAACTTCTAATGACGTAGCTTCATCTAATTGTGCGCCATCTGCACCATAAACTTTGATGCCATTATAATCTTTAGGGTTATGGCTTGCTGTAATCATAATACCTGCAGATGTTTGCAAATATCGCACAGCATAAGAGAGTTGTGGCGTTGTTTTATACACATCTGACAGATAAACTTTGATATCATTCGAAGTCAAAATTTGCGTAATAATTTGCGCGAATTCTGATGATAAATGACGAATATCATAGTGAATGACAATTGAAGGATTATCTTCTTTATCGTTTAAGTAATTAGCAATTCCTAATGCCAGACGTTGTATGGTATAGCGATTTAATCGACCTGGACCAAGTCCAAACTGGCCACGAATACCGGCAGTACCAAATGCTAATTCAGTTTCAAATCCTTGTTCTTGAAACGTTGCGGTCTGGCTATCATAGAATGATGCTACAAGACTGTCATCTTTATATTTCATCCAATTGTCTTTCATCATATACTCCTTTCATACTTATGCGGATGTCTTATTATTCTTTTTCAGTATACTGGATATTTAAAAAAGTTTCATTTGATTAGTAAATAAGCTCTATTTAGTAATCTTTTATGCTGGCCGAATTAAACTTGCAATAAGTTACTCATAGTGATATAATACATTCATAAATTAATTCCATTGGCAACACCAAACCCCTCACTATTGCGCTAGTGAGGGGTTTTATGGTGTGTTAGACGATGTCGCTTATTTTCTATTACGGTTGTCTAACCAATATTTAAAAGCCGTAACAATACATCCTGTAATAACAGGACCAATGATGGTTAAAAAAATTAACTCCATTGGCATCACACCTCCTTCCGTCGAAATTACCGCCGGAAGAGCTAGCGACGCCTTGATTATAGCACCAAAGTGTAAAATCACTCTACGTTGCAAATTTTGATATAGTAAATGCTACATTAGCATATAAATTAATAAATTCACGATTATTTATAGAAAACTGTTCTATTTACTCTAAAATAATTGATATTTACTATCTTTCTGAGTTTTTATTACTTACTGAAATTGATAGCTTTCATGACCTTTCGCAAAGGCTTCAACGGTATAAATCATAGAACCACCTTCTGAGCCATTCTCAATGTCATTGGTACAAATGAGCAATTGGTTTGTTCCAGGAATAAATTGTGGATGTGTTGAACGTAACATTTTACCTTCATCACGCCCTGGCATTAAGATTTGACCAATAGGATAGCCACGTTTATTAAAGACTAAGACACGTCCTTGCCCATACATCGCTACGTATAAATTATCATCACTATCGATACATACTGAGTCTGGCCCTTCATGACCAGTAAAGTAATACGGAATCGTTGCGCCAAATGGTGCAATTGTCACACCATCGTCCTCCAATTGAATACGATGAAGTCGATTTGTCGTTGTTTCTGTCACCCATAGTACTTTTTCATCCGTACTTAACGCTACTCCGTTAGCTACTGAAATATTCTGAATGACTGGTGTTACTGTCTTGAAGTCAGGCGAAACGTAGTAGACGCCACCTTTAGGGTTAGTAGAATACCCTCTGAAATCAGTGAAATAGAAGCCACCTTTACTATCAAAGACCATGTCATCGATACAATATTCTGTGTTGAGTTCTGAAATAATTTCTTCAAACTGTTCACCATGTTCATCAGTAGCGAAGATGCCGCCTGTTGACTCAAAGTCACCTAAATAACATGTAAATAATCGTCCATCTTTATGTATTTTGACTGCAGCTGGATTTTGTTTTGTTGATTGAAATGCAGTTGAAACTTCTTTTGTATTTATATCAACTTTAAAAATTTTACCGCCAAATACTTCACATAAGAACAAATTATGATCTTTATCAAAGATGAGACCTTCTAATTGCAATCCTTCATCTGAAATTTTCAACCATGGTTCTGCCGTTACCGTTTGTAATTCACTTTCAGAAATAATTGGTACTGCGCTTTTAGATGCTCCAGTATATGTTAATTTTGGTAAAGATTGATTTGTCATTATTAATATTTCCTCCCTTTGTGAAAAGTATCGTTTACATTCATTATAATCCTTTAATACACTTTCTACTTATCGTACTACATGTAATCGTTTTCAAAAAGTAATTATACTTCTAACATAGGTCTATTGCCCTATTTTAAAAACTGAAATATTGAAAGTTATTGTAAATTTGATAAAATAATATAATGTTGATTTTTATAAAAAGATAAATGAATGAATCATTAAATGATATGGCTTGCCTTTACGATAAATAATAATTTTTAGAGGAGAATCAGAAAATGGATTATAGAGTGTTATTATATTACAAATACACAACGATTGATGACCCAGAAACATTTGCTGCTGAGCATTTAGAATTCTGTAAAGCAAACAACTTAAAAGGTCGAATTCTAGTGTCTACAGAAGGTATCAATGGTACGTTATCAGGTACGAAAGAAGATACAGATCAATATATCGAACATATGCATGCAGATGAACGTTTCGCAGATATGACGTTCAAAATTGACGAAGCTGAAGGTCATGCTTTCAAAAAAATGCACGTTCGCCCAAGAAATGAAATTGTTGCACTTGGTTTAGAGGACGATGTTGATCCACGTGTCACAACTGGTAAATACTATTCACCTAGTGAATTTAAAGAAGCATTGGAAGATGAAGATACTGTTATCTTAGATGCACGTAATGACTATGAATTTGATTTAGGTCACTTCCGCGGTGCAATCCGTCCAGATATTACACGTTTCAGAGATTTACCAGATTGGATTCGTGAGAATAAAGACCAATTAGATGGTAAAAATATCGTAACGTATTGTACAGGTGGTATCCGTTGTGAAAAATTCTCAGGCTGGTTAGTAAAAGAAGGCTTCGAGAATGTTGGTCAATTGCATGGCGGTATTGCAACGTATGGTAAAGATCCTGAGACTAAAGGTGAATATTGGGACGGTAAAATGTACGTCTTCGATGAACGTATTAGCGTAGACGTCAACCAAGTTGAGAAAACAGTGATTGGTAAAGAACACTTCGACGGCACACCATGTGAGCGTTACATTAACTGTGCTAATCCAGAATGTAACAAACAAATTCTTGTTTCAGAAGAAAATGAAGCTAAATATCTTGGCGCATGTTCATATGATTGCGCGAAACATGAACGTAACCGTTATGTAGCTAAAAATAATATAAGTGATGAAGAATGGAATCGTCGTTTAGACAATTTTAAAGACGTACCAGAACACGCACACGCATAGAGGTCTGAACAAAAGCGTTAGGAGACAGTTAAACACTGCCTCCTAGCGCTTATTTTTTAGGCTTAATCTTATTAGGGAGCGGGACAGAAATCATATTTTTCAAAATGTATTTCTTTGTCCCGCTCCCAGTTTGCTTAACTTGTATATTTGCTTGATAAAATGCTCTTTGCTAGGGCCCACCGTCAAGGATGACAAGGTTTGAAAAAACCTAATTCAAGTGCATTTTTTATTCAGTCAACTACTACCAATATATCTTTATAGCCTGAGACACCAATTGATATCCCGTTTTTTTATAACTACCCAATGCTATAATAGTGTAAAAAATCCCTTCTGAAATGTGGTGATTCTATGACAAAGCATAGCAAAGATTTTTACCATTTACTTTATAGTCAGTTATTCGCTAATACTGGTGATATTTTAACGATAGTGGGTTTAATTGCAGTTGTTTATAACATGACATCACAGACGACAGCCGCTTCTTTAATTCCGATTATATTTACTATAGGTATTTTTGTAAGTAGTTTTATTTCAAATTATATTTATCAATACCTTACTCAGAAGAAAGTATTATCTATATTTCAATTTCTTAAACTAGTGAGTTTAGCGTGCATCGCCATTCTATTAATGATAGAAATGACCCCTTCTTTTATATTTATTTTGCTTTTCTTCAATGCTCTTTTTGACGGATTCACAAATCCTATTAAGAACTCAATGATTCCTTTTATTGAGAATAAAGACGCAATCACTTCTGCTAACGCTTTGATGAATATGATGAGCAGCATTGTTCAACTGTCTACTTGGGCATTAGGCGGTGTCTTAATGAGTCTTATCGGTGCAAAGTACTTATTTTTATTTGCATTAATACTAGAAATAGTAAGCTATTACTTTATTTTACGCCTTTCAGAACGTCATGTTTATAAAACAGATAAGGAAACGATTTTTAATAGTTTTAAAACCGTTATCCATGATAACTATCGCAATAAACTAAGTTTATATCTAAATATTTCTATCATTTTTGAATCATTCGCAACAACCATTTGGATTGCAGCAATTATTTTGACTTACACAAGAACTTATTTACACGTTCCTGATTATTGGTTTGGACTGATTAATGCCTTTTTCTTTAGTGGCACAATTATTGCAGGCCTATGGATAAATTATAAAGATCGCTTCTTTACGCAGATCAATTACCCGATTATTATTTACGTTCCTGTGCTCTTAGCATTTATTAATTTAAGCTTTATCCTCCATCATTCAATCATTATTGTCTTATTATTTTCATTATTGATGGGCATTTTCGAAGATATGCGTTACATTTCTTTAAATTCGGTAGTTCAACGTTATACGCCTAAAGAGATTCTTCCTTCTACATACATATTAAACAATTTATTCAGTAGTATTTTCTTCGCTATTGGAACTTTTGTTATATCAATGATCGTTGACTATTATGGTATTATTTGGGCCTATATTATTTGCTTTAGTATGTATATATTAACTTTTATTTTAGGACTCTTTTTCCGAAAATATTTTAAAATTGAAAAACAAAAACAGACATCTTATAATTGATAATAATTCTCACTTTGGATATGGAGGCTATTGTATATGTGTACAGGTTTTACGTTTCAAGCTAAAAACGGTGATGTTATTTTAGGTCGTACGATGGATTATGATTATCCTTTAACTGGTCATCCAGCTGTGCAACCACGTCACTACTATTGGGAATCTCGTGTAGATTATAAAGGGACAACGAAGTATGGTTTCACTGGTGCTGGTTCTGATATGGAAGGGTTTATTTTCGGAGATGGTGTAAATGAGCATGGTCTTGCGATTTCTAATCAATATAACCGTGGCTATGCATCCTATGCGCATGACATACGTGACGGCTTTATCAATATTTCTCAAACCGAAGTATTAACATGGGTACTTGGATATAACCAAACGATTGCCGAACTAATTGAGCAAGCTGATCAGGTCAATGTAGTCGCACATACATTAAATGATATTAATGAAGCACCACCTTTACACTATCATATTTCTGATGCGACTGGTCGTACTGTAGAGATTACATTTGTAGAAGGTCGCATTGTCGTTCATGATAATCCAGTTGGTGTACTAACAAATAGTCCTGATTTAAATTGGCATTACGAGAACTTGAAGAATTATGCGAATGTGACGCCTTACAAGCCACAATATAAACGCTATAAAAATTTATATATTGGCAATGAAAGTGGTACCTCTGGACTACCAGGTGGTTATACCTCAGCTGAACGTTATGTAAGAGCAGCTTATCTTGTAAGTAATATGTTGCCTGACGATGGTGATGATGCGGTGTTGGATGCTTTTAGAATGCTTGATAGCGTTAGCATTCCTAAAGGAGCAGTTCGCCCTTCTGAACATGAATTCCACTATACGCTATACCAAACTGTATTTAACTTAACGTCACGTACGTTATATGTAAAATACTACAATTCTAATCGTATCGCTGAATTACAATTAACAGAGGACTTATTAAATAGCAAGGACTTAGTCATGTTCGATCCTATCCCTCAAGGTTTGACGACCGATAAAGTGAATGAATAGTTTTTTAAAAGCGATCTCAGATGAATATTTACTCAATTTGTTGCGACGCTTTCTTGCGGGAAAGGCTCGTGCCTGTAGTCACTCGTCACTTTCTTTTCCGCCAAGAGTCACGCAACAATATTCGTGATTCATCTCTAGAATTTATTTCTCACTTAAGTACTGTTGCACTTGTGTTCAATATAAAATAAGCGTGGCTGAGTAAACAGTCACGCTTGTTTGTTATGCTTTAACATTTTTAGGGATAAGAATAAATGCCGAAATGAGGCCAAGTACCATAATAATCGCACCTACTAAGAAGGAAATCATTGCTGACATTTCTACTGAGTAGAACTGTTGGCATACTGTAAATACAGTTGTATTTAATGCAATACCAAAGGCGCCCCCAAGTGTAGCACCCATCTTATATAAACCTGTCGCAAAGCTCACTTTTTCTTCTGGCATATTAAACACCGCAATCGTTAATCCTGGTGTTGCTACCAATCCATTACCAATTGCACAAACCACGAATGCGAAGGTTACAACACCAACATACCAACTTGGTGATAAGAATGTACAACTAATTAGAATAATACCAATTGTCGGGAATAATGGTCCTGCAATTAACATGCTTTTACCACCATATTTTTGAATTGCTTTTTCACCTAAACGAATCATTGCAATCGCCATGAAGACGTACGGCACAGTGACTAACCCTGTTTGTGCTTCACTCATGCCAAATTGCTTTTGCGCATAGCCATTGAAGACAACTGTAGTCCCAACACCTGTGTTAAGTACGAAATTATTAATCGTTGATCCTAGAAATGCTCGGTTTTTTACAATCGAGAAATCAATAAATGGTGTGGTTTTGCCTTTTTCAAAAAGATAGAACACAATTAAGGCAATGAGACCAATAGCAGCAACAGATAATGTGAAACGACTCGTCCAACCATATGTAAATCCTTGTGTCATCAGCAACATCAAGCAAGCAATGACGACACCAAAGATGATCATACCTACATAATCAAAAGGCTGATGATTACGTTCTGAACGTGGCGTTTCCTTTCTACGACTTAAAATATAGATTGCGATCACTGATAAAATGATTGAAATTACAAAGATCATTTGCCAACTCAATAAACTAGAAATAAGACCGCCGACATAGGAAGAAAATCCAATTCCGCCAACTGTCGCAATCATCATAAAACTATAGGCTTTTCGCAAATCTTGGCCTTTAAATTTATCTGAAACTAAACCAATCGTTGAAGGCAAGAGTATCGCAGCTGACAACCCTTGAAAAATTCGCCCAATAATTAAAAAGGGTGTTGCTGGCACAATGATCAAGCTAAGACAGCCGATGATACTAAAGATCAAACCTAATATCGTCATTTTAAGGTTGCCGACTTTATCAGCAATATCCCCTGCTCCCACCATGAAAATACCAGTTACAAAAGCGACTAAACTGATTGATAGATTTAATGTTGAATCCGCAGCACTAAACGTCTTTTGAACGCTTGAGCCAATATTAATAAATGATTGCGCAAACAACCAATATGTTAACACTGCAAAACTAGCTGCAATGATTAATTTACCGTCAAACTTACTTTGATGCGATTTCACATCTGACACTTCCTTTACATAATATAATCAATCTCATTAATGATAATTGTTCTCATTTAACCTTAGTTATTATATCATGTATGTAGAGAAAGTATATAGGGTTAATCATCTTTTCTCAGCATGATTCACCGTAACAATAAAATATACAAATTATACACTCTCAAAATATTATTCTTTTTATTTTAAATTCACTTTAATAGCAATTTTAGTTGTGCTAATATTAAGAAAATTACATCTATTAATCATTTATCTATCTTATCTGAGTTAGATTCATTACAGCGTTATTGTAACTTTGAACCTCAGATTTTAGATATTAAATGACAAATTGAATTAATTTTAAGGAGTGGTTTTATGGAATGGATTAAATTGATTGGTATTTTAATCATTATCATCGGCTTCATTCTTAAGTTTGATACAATCGCAATTATTTTAATTGCTGCTGTGGTCACTGGTTTAGTTGCCGGTATGGATATCGTTGAAGTACTTTCAACACTTGGAAAAGCCTTTGTAGATCAACGTCTTGTAACTTTATTTATGCTTACACTTCCTATGGTCGGTTTAATTGAGCGTTTTGGTTTGAAGCAACAAGCTTCTAAACTCATTAGTAACGTTAAGAAAATAACAACCGGTCGCCTTCTCACTTTATATTTAATTATTCGTGAAATCGCCGGCGTAGCTTCTATACGTATCGGTGGACACCCTCAATTTGTTCGACCTTTAATTAATCCAATGGTTCAAGGTGCACTTCGAACACGCTTTAATCTTACTGATAAAGACATCGATGAAAAAGATATTGAAAAATTAAAAGCTGAAGCATCTGCCATGGAAAACTATGGTAATTTCTTCGGTCAAAACTTATTTGTTGGTGCTGCAGGCGTCTTGTTAATGGTTGGGACTTTCCAATCTCTAGATATCAAAGTGAATGCAGTGAGTTTAGTACTTGCTTCAATTCCTATCGCCATCATCACACTTATCTTAGTTTGGATTAAGAATATTTTACTTGATCGTTACTTTAATAAAAAATATGGACATAATGAGGTGAAAAATCATGAGTGAGACAACGTTAAACCATATTTTAGAAATATTTTACATACTTATTGGCCTTCAGTTCCTATATACAGCCTTTCGCGCTTTACGTTCACAAGATAAATCAAAACGTTTAGGTACGGCAGCGTTTTGGACAATTCTAGCTATTTTATTCATAGGCGGGCCTTACATTCCTGACGCAATAAATGGTCTCCTTGTTTTAGCCATGGGTGCGTTAACACTTTTCAGACAAGTTACAATTAAAAATATTATCGATGTCAATGATAAAGAAGTTGAAAAAGGTTCTGCTAAATATGGAAATAAGCTCTTCATTCCAGCAATTGTCCTAGCTGTCGTAGCTGTTGTTGTATCAAACTGGACACCACTTGGTGGTGCAATTGGTTTAGGTATTTCATCAGTTATCGGCTTAATTGCAGCATTACTCATTATCAAACCGAAATTATCTTACACATTATATGATAGTGACCGATTAACACAACAAGTTGGGACAACAGGTATATTGCCACAGTTCTTAGCAGCACTAGGCGTACTCTTTACTGCAAGTGGCGTAGGTCAAGTCATTTCTAAAGGCATTTCATCATTTTTACCTGAGGGTAACCATTTAATTGGTGCCATTGCATATGTGCTAGGTATGGTGCTCTTCACAATGCTTATGGGAAATGCTTTCGCTGCATTTACAGTTATCACAGCGAGTATCGGTATTCCTTTCGTCATTGCTCAAGGCGGAGATCCAATCATAGCAGGTGCACTTGCCATGACTGGTGGTTTCTGTGGAACATTGTTAACACCAATGGCAGCCAATTTCAACACATTACCTGTCGCACTACTTGAGATGAAACAAGAATTTGGTGTCATTAAGGCTCAAGCACCTATAGCCTTAGCACTTATAGTGATTCACATAGCGCTCATGTATTTCTGGGCATTTTAAACAATTCAAAGGAGGAAATGAATAATGAAGATTTTAGTTACAGCATTTGATCCATTTGGTGGGGAAAAGATTAATCCTGCATTAGAGGCAGTAAAGCAATTAGAGGACACAATTGGCAATCATACCATTACAAAGTCAGAAATTCCAACTGTCTTTCATGAATCTAAAGACGTCATTGATAAGGAACTGGCTAAAGGCAATTACGATGTGGTCTTGTCTATTGGTCAAGCTGGAGGTCGTTATGACCTTACTCCTGAGCGTGTAGGCATCAATATCGACGATGCGCGTATTCCTGACAACAAAGGTAACCAGCCTATTGATATGGCTATTCAAGAAGATGGGGCACCTGCCTACTTCTCAAACTTACCGGTTAAAACGATGACTGAAGCGATTAAATCAGCAGGAGTCCCTGCAAGCTTATCGAATACCGCTGGCACTTTTGTTTGTAATCATGTCTTATATCAATTAGGTTATCTCGCTGATAAATCATACCCTGGCTTGTTATTTGGATTTATTCATGTGCCGTTTATCCCAGAACAAGTGACAGATAAATCTGGGAAACCATCGATGTCTATTGAGACAATAGCGAAAGGTTTAACTGCTGCTATTAAAGCCATTTCTAAAGAAGATGATACTAAAGTTGCATTAGGTGAAACACATTAAGCCTGAGACATAAATAATATAATGGAGCTATTTTGCAAATACGCAGTAGCTGACTGAACTGAGAAGGCGCTTTAATCAAGCTTTTCTCAGTTCTAGTCATCCTTGCGGGGGTGGGACAACGAATTTAAAAGCATTCTGTCCCACTCCCTTATTTTTGAAATTGGAAAATCATCACTTATCTATTCACAAATTTATCATTTCAAAGAATTTGTATAGGGTGTATCATATAATAATGTCTATTGATGGAAAAATATTTTTTCATAACTAAACTCTATTATAAAAAATAATGATGAATACAATGGAAAGAAGGTAAAACATTGAAAAAGCGCATATGCTATTCGCTCTCTATGTGCGCGATGCTTATGTTAAGTGGTTGTGCTCAACATCATAATGATGACAGTGAGGTAAAAGTCTCGCTCCCCCGTGAATTTAATACAAAACAACTTGATGCACAAGGTTTTGATGCCCCTATGCCTGTGTACAATGCCATCTATCAACCGCTCGTGACTTATGGTGAAAATGGCAAGATTGAACCTGGACTTGCTACATCATGGGACGTTTCAGAAGATGGTAAACACTACCTTTTTCACTTGAAGCACAATGTAAAATTCAATGACGGTTCTGAATTTGATGCATCGGCTGTTAAATTTTCGATTGAACGTGCGAAGGCAACAGATACAACAGATCCTATGGAAACGTTAGATAAATTAAAATCTGTCACAATAAAGGACAAACATACCGTTGAGATTGAATTAAAATCGCCATCAAACCAAGTGCTAAATGAGTTGTCTCAAGTTAGACCGCTCCGCATTATGAGTCCACATGCAGTTAAAGATGGCAAGACAACTGGTAAATTTGAGAAAGCAATCGGCACAGGTCCATTTAAAGTTGCAGATTCAACCAATGAAACTGTGAGCTTCAAACCAAATACATATTACCGTAATGGCCATCCCCTTAACTACAATCTAACATTTCAATCGATTGAGGATAGCGATTCAAGACATTTAGCGATTGAGAGTCATTCTATTGATATTACGGGTGGTTCCTTAGGTCAAATGACGCCACAACAAGTAAAAGAGTCGCATAGAAACAAAGCGCTATCTGTACATACGTCGCCAAGTACAGAAACGCAATTTATGGGATTTAACCCACAGCATAAACGTTTACAAAGCAAGACGATGCGCGAGGCAATTAGCAAAGCAATTAACACAGATGACTTATCACCGAACAAGAAATTGAAAGGTCTATTTCAACAACATGTTCAATACGTCAATTCAAATAATCAGTCTGACCATGATTACGACCCTTCAACATCTCAGTCACTCATCCGTTCTTTAGGTTACAAGATAAACGATGATGGTTATTTTGAAAAGGACGGCCGTGTACTGTCATTTAAACTCGCTCTACAAACCGATGAATTTCCAGAATGGAAGACGAAAGCGGAAATTATGCAACAAGACCTTAAAAAAGTAGGTATTAAACTCGATATTAATATTTTAGATTCACAAACATATTATGAAACATTAACGGTGCGTAAAGATTTTGACCTCATTTATTATCGAACATATACGAATGCATTAATGCCATACAATTTCTTGAATGCACGATTTAAACAAGATGGTACGCGTCCCGGTGTGTTTGCAGACGATGCCACTTTAACATCTATGATTCATCAATTCCCGACGATCATCAATATGCGTGACCGACAACATGCGTTTGATAAGCTATCATCTTATATTGACCGACAATATCTCATTGTCCCAATTTCCTATCCTAATGAGACATTTGTAACCAGTCCTAAAATCAAGCATTTCGAGTTCTCAGGTCAAACAGATGCACCGCTAAATTATGATAAGTTGAAGGTGTCAAATAATGACTAACATCGTAAAACATTTCATCCGACTACTCATTTATTTAATCATTATTTCTTTTGTGCTCTTTCTTCTTTTGGAGAACACAACTGGCAATCCTGCCGTTCAATACTTACAAGAACATGGTGTCGCTCAAATTACACCTGAACGTATCAAAATGGCTCAAGATAAACTCGGCTTAAGCCAGGCAATGCCTGTTCGCTATGTACAATGGTTAGGTAATGTCTTCACAGGCGATCTTGGTATGAGTTTTAGCAATGGTGAACCTGTAACAGATCGTATTTCCCAGGCAATTACACCAACGATTAAACTAATTATTGGTTCAGCTATCATACTGTTTCCTATTAGTTACGTCATCGGTTATCTATGTGGCAATCATCCACGACAAAATTGGTCAGTCGTATTAACTCGTATTGCTCAAGTGATAACATCATTACCAGAATATTGGCTAGCTATTATTTTCATTTATTACTTTGGTGTGAAATGGCATCTGTTCCCCTTTGTAGGAAGTAATAGTTGGGAATACTTTGTTCTTCCAATTGTTATACTCGTTCTTGTAGAAGGTAGTCATATGTTGCTATTAAGCAGTCACCTTTTTGAGAGCACCTTACAAAGTCAACCTTTCCAATTAGCCCAATTGCGTCGGTACAAATTAAAGGATCGTATTTACGTACAGGTAAAAGAAATATTAGCGCCACTCATGACGATTACCATTAATAATTTTATTCATTTATTTAGTCGTGTGATCATTTTAGAAGTCATATTTAGTATTTCTGGATTAGGTAAATTACTCATCAATAGCATTAATTTGCGTGACTATCCTGTGATTTTAGGCATTTTAATGATGATTATTACTTTTATAATGGTGCTTAATTTCTTCGGCGATGTTTTACTTGAGAAGAGTGATCCACGTCTAAGATTGTCAAGAAAGTCAGGAGGCCGAATTACATATGAAGATTAAACATTGGATATGGCCTATCGTGGCAGTTATTTTAGTCATACTTGCTACACTGCTCTATGATAAAGCAAATATGATTCATCAATCTGAGGCACTATTGCCGCCGAGTCTGCACCACCTGTTAGGTACTGATCATTTAGGTCGTGATTTCTTCACACGCTTATTTGTAGGCAGTATGGTTACACTCGGTTTAACAACGCTTATTATTTTTGGCACCGTGGTATTAGGCCTTGTATTAGGACTAGCAGCTGCACTGATTGGTCGTTGGCTGGATGCGTTATTAATGGCACTTGCCGATATGTTGATTGCCTTACCATCTATTATTATCGCCCTTGTGGTATTAGGTTTTATCAATAACTCAATTATCGGTTTATGCCTAGCCTTGATGATTGGCTGGTTAGGACGCTACTTACGTTACTTTAGAAATTTGGCACGTGATGTACAAACGCGACCATTTGTTAAATTCGCATCTTTGAGTGGTCTTACGAAGACACAAACAACGATACACCACATTGTTCCACACCTTATACGTAACGTAACTGCATTAATCACTGCAGATTTTGGTAAATTAATGCTTAGTATTTCTGGATTAGCTTTTATTGGATTAGGCGTAAAACCGCCGTTGCCCGAATTAGGTGCAATACTCTATGACGGTAAGAGTTACTTTTACTCAGCGCCTTGGTTATTCTTCTTTCCAGGACTATTGTTAGGAGGTTTCGCGCTCATATGTCAAATACTCAATCGTCGATACACACGTTAAACACGTTATTAAAGTTGAACAATGTCTCCGTTTATGATGGCCATCAAGTATTATTGAAAGATATCGATTTTAATGTCACAGAAGGTAGCTTTCATTGTTTAGTTGGGGAGAGTGGCAGTGGGAAATCTTTACTAGCACGGACGGCTTTGAATATGTGCCCTCCACATTTAAAATATCAAGGTCAAATCGATATTGATTTAAATAATACAGATGCCATGTTCCAAGATACCAATAGTAATTTCTTCCAAAACGTACGTATCCAAAAGCATTTTGATGCCCTGTTTGATGCATTGCATACGCAATGGTCTCGACAGCAACAACATGAATTTGTATGCCGCCAATTTAGACATTTAGGTTTAGAGCATCCAGAAGCTTTACTTCATGACTATCCTTTTCAATTGAGTGGTGGTATGGCACAACGTATTGCGTTAGTGATGTCAATTGTAAGAGAAGCCGAATTCTTGATTGTAGATGAACCAACTAGCGCATTAGATTTTGACAATCGCAATCACTTAATGAAATTATTACATCATGTTGTCGAAGCACATCATATGACACTCTTATTTATCACGCATGACTTAAGTTTAGTGATGAATTACGCAACACATATTAGTGTGATGCGTAACGGACAAATAATTGAAAGTGGCAAGGCTGAAGAGATTTTAGAGAACCCTAAACACCCATACACTCAACAATTAATTGAATTGGCACATAGGAGATATCGATATGTTGCAGATTAAATCTTTGAATAAAACATTTTCTGAAAAGCAAATTTTTAAAAACTTTAATTTCGAACTTAAAAATGATGATCATTTAATTATTAGTGGTACAAGTGGGAGCGGTAAGTCGACACTCGCACAAATCATTGCTGGTTTGGATGATCGTTATGAAGGTATCATAAGCTATAAAGAGATGACACTCGGACACGTGTCACGTCACGACTGGATGAAACATATTCAATACGTTCCGCAATATAATGCCAATACATTAGATCCTAAAAAAACTGTTTCATGGGTTTTGAAACAACCTTTAAAGCACTTTAATATTCCTAAACGTCTACATGACGATAAGATTTTAAGTGTCATCGAACAATGTCAACTCGACAAACGTTTATTATCTAAAAAAGTGTGCACTTTGAGTGGCGGACAATTTCAACGCTTGTGGATTGCGAAAGCCCTACTCGTTGAACCTGAGATATTAATTTTGGATGAAGCTACAACGAATCTTGATGTGATCAATGAAGACATCATTATTCAAATGTTACGAAATTTGAATACGTTACAGCTTATTATGATTACACATGATCCTTATTTATTAGACAGCCTTCCTGGTAAACACTTAAAAATCGAGCATATTTAAGTTAAAAAGCAATGCCTATCAAAACTTAGGCATTGCTTTTTATTGCGTATATACTATGTAATTAAAGTATTTCTACCAAAAATAATTTTGAAATGTAGCTAATATATTACCAAGCATGTGTATGATAATAGGTATTTCGAGCCGTTTTGTTGTTAAATAGGCAATAACGAAAATGAAACCTGAAAAGCCGTAAATAAACCATTCACCTATGTTGCTTGGGCCATGAGCGCCAGCGAATAAAATAACAGATACTATGCCACCAACTATAGGCGCACCTCTAAAGATACCTTTAATTAACAATCCTCTAAATATAATTTCTTCTAAGATAGGACCTAAAATACCTATCGCAATGAGTTGTAAATACAGTGGTACATTGCGGTAACTTTCCTCTAACTCCTTTTCATTCCCTGTTGTAGGCATGAATTCAAAATAAATATAATCTGCACCATTGGCAAGAATGAATCCAATGATAATGATTAGCCATTGCTTTTTAGTAATTCGACTAAATTGAAATAGCTTCAACTTACTTAATTTTAAAATTAGAAATGCAATAATGACCCCTACAATAGCAATCCAAAAATATTTTGGCTTCTCTACTAAAAATATAACCATTGATTCGGCAACAAATAAAATACAAATTAAAAATAGAGATTGTAATAGCAACTTCCAATAAGGTTTTTGAGAAATTTGGAAATCTCCTGTTATATGGTCATGTGACATTTCATCTTTAGACATAGTTAGCCTCCTAAACATATAATTCGAAATGTTAATTTTTAGTTAAGATAACGCATTTTTATGAAGTGACCTACAATAGATGTCAAATATATGTTACATTTAAATAGAAGTATTCATTTTCAAGATTTTATATTTCTAGACAAAGGTGGGCTTATTATGACGAATCAACAGAATCTGAATACAAATGCTAATGTAACCACTTCCTCAAATGAAGCTTTGACATCTAAGGAGCATATACATATTGAAGAACGTCGTCCAACTGGTAATAAGTTTGTGCGTGCCCTCATTTTCATAGGCTGGATGTTACTGATTCAAATTCCGATAGCTAGTATCATGTTTATCTATAGCTTTTCTATTTATATAGATACATTGACTGGTACATTAGTAACCATCATTTATTTATTAATCGCTGCTATAGTGATATGGCTTGTTAGAGGCTATTATAAACGTCATACGTATGAAGAACCTAAAAAACTCACAGGCAAAGCGATTGCGATTAACATTGGTTGGGCCGTACTTCTTAGAATCATCGTTATAGGTATGTCATATTTAATGTTATTTGCTACAGGTTCGATGCAAACACAAAATGACAAAATGTTATTAGGTGATATGAATGCGGCTAAACCAACACCTGATCAATTAGGGCAAGTCTTTCCGCTCATTATCTTCGTACTTACGATTACATTTGTAGCACCTTATTTAGAAGAACTTGTTTATCGTGGCATCTTCAAAGAAACATTATTTAAACGTACACGATTCTGGTTACCATTGATTTTATCATCCCTTATCTTTGCTTCTCAGCATGGTATTTCAAATTGGGTAGCTGTTCTAATGTATACGATGATGGGCATGATATTCTATCTTGCTTACCATCGTCGTGGTAACGTTAGAGATAGTATGATGGTTCACATGATTCATAACGGTGTGAGTGGCATCATGATTTTAGTAAGTTATTTCATGGTACTTTTTAGTTAAACATAAGTGTCTGAAGCTAGTTCTACCATAACAAATAATGTCGCTCTTTAATCTTAAATCTTTCTTAATTTAGAAATGATTCTTTACACAGAAAAAGCAGGACTTCATTCCATTGAAGTCCTGCTTTTTCTTATTTATCAAATGCAATGGTTTTAATGTTTTTCTCTTTCAAGAATTTCTCAATTTCGGCTTGTTCTCGACCATTCGCAATCACCTTATCTTTATTGACATCAAGAATATTTTTTAACGATGCATCTTCATCTAAATTTAACGCACGTTGATTTGTTTGATATGTTGCTATCATATAATTACTTATCTTTTTAGTGTATTGTTCATATGCTTTATTAGGCATTTGATTATTTTTTTATGTCCCACTCCCTTATGCTTGCTTTCGCTTAATTGTTAGTAAAATTAGAATAACGCATACATATCCAGCGATGGATATCACTGATGCTTCATAACCAAATTGATTGCCTGTTATAGCTATGTTCTTAGTATGTACGACATACTGCCATATGCTATACTGGCTTTCCTTTTCAGTGATGAATACAATTTGGGATAAATTCCAGCAAAAATGTAACGTAATGCTTGCCCAAATGGTATTGAATGTATAAGTCGCTAAACCAAACATAATACCTACTAATGAACCACTAATTAATAATAAGAAGAAACTAGTTACATTTAGTCCACCGTTTAACAAATGAATGGCACCAAAAAAGATTGCCGTGGAAATAATGGCAACGTTGATATTCGTCTTCTTCTCAACATATCCCATCAAGAAACCTCTGCATACCATTTCTTCAACGATTGCGCCACCAATGGCTGTTACAAAGATAGACCAGAAAAACGTGTGCAATGTATCATTCAAAGTACTAAAATGATGTACGATGAAATCACCTGGTACAAAGATGAAATATACCGCATAAACTGCTACTGGTAAGCCTATACCTAATACCACATAGATGATATTAAATTTAGGTTTCGTAATACGATACGCTTTTAAATGATCTTTAAATACACGCATTATGAATAATCGAATAACGAGAAATGCAAAGATAACATATAATAATCCTTGTAGAATAGCGCCTATACCTAAAAATGGAATTAAGTCACTAAAGATGGATGCAATGCCTTGCGTAATGCTCATGATTAGTAGTGCTAGAATAAACATACCTATAATCTTTAATAATTTCATGATGATACCTCTATTTTCTTATAATCATCTTTATATTAGCACAATGTTAATGGCATAAAATACGAGTCGAACAAACCTGTTGTCCAACTCGCATGCAAAATATTATTTTTTCTCTACTACTTTAGAGATATATGTTGATGGTTTATCTTTATCGAAGATTGTTAATCCAGTAATATCTTTCGCATTTTTAGCTGGTACAACCAGACTTACTAAGTAGCCAAAGACGAAGGCCACGACGAAAGAAATAATTGATACATAGAATGGTGAGTTTCCGCCTCCAACACCATTGAGTAAGTATGCGATCACTACGCCTGTAACTAAACCTACTAAGACGCCAAATGTGTTGGCACGCTTCGTAAAGATACCTACTGCAAAGATACCAGCCAGTGGTACACCAAATAATCCAGTGATTAATAAGAATAAATCCCATAAGTTATTCGAATCAGCAGCAATTAAGTATATTGAAATACCATAACTTAATAAGCCTGCCACAACAATGACTAATCGTGCGAAGTTAACTTCTGCTTTGTCTGCCCCTTTTCCAAAGAAGCGGTGTTTAATATCTTCCGAAATACATGCTGAAATTGAGTTCAAGCTTGATGAAATCGTTGATTGTGCAGCTGCAAATATAGCAGCAATCAATAACCCACCTACAAATGGTGGCATTTCAGTTAGAATAAAGTACGGCACGATTGATGATGTATTGAATCCTTTAGGTAAGACTTGTTCATGTTGATAGAATGAATACATCATTGTTCCCATACCATAGAAGATAGGTGCAGAGATTAACGCTAATACACCATTGGTCCATAATGATTTCTTCGTTTCGTCCATTGAATCTGATGCTTGATAACGTTGAACAACATCCTGACTCGCAGTATATTGGTGTAAGTTGTTAAAGATATTTCCAAGGAAAATGATTGGAATCGCAGCCGCTGCTGAATTCAATTTCCAGTTATCTGCACTAATAATTTTCTTGTTGGCGATTGCGTCACTAACAATGGTGCCTAAACCACCTTTAATTTCAAAAGCACCGATGATAATAATCAATAATGCCCCGCCAAGTAAGATAACGCCTTGAATAAAGTCACTCCATACAACGCCCTCGAATCCACCTAAAAACGTATAAAGAATACATAAAATCCCTACTAAACTAGCTACGATATATGGATTCATATCAGATACTGCTGTAATGGCTAGTGTCGGTAAATAAATTACGATAGCGATGCGTCCCAAATGAAAGATGACAAATAATAATGATCCAATGACACGAATACTTGGACCAAATCGTGCTTCTAAATATTCGTACGCTGATGTTACACGTAACTTTTTAAAGAATGGTACATAAAAAGCAATTAAAATTGGAATAATTGCGACAATCGCAATATTACCAGCTATGTATGCCCAATCCGTTAAAAATGCTTTTTCTGGTGTAGACATAAAGGTAATGGCACTTAATGTTGTCGCATAAATTGAGAAACCAATGGCCCATGAAGGTAAGCGACCACTTGCCGTGAAGAAACTATCCGTATCTTTACCAGCTCTTTTAGTAAAATACGCTCCAATTAATAACATAATGACTAGATAACCAATAACAGCTACCCAATTCCATGCCCCAAAACCTACTTGATGCATAATCAACACCCCTTGTGCTTCATATTCTGTTGTTAAATCGTCTCAGTTTGCTTATAAATCATATTGCTTAATTAAAGTGTCTAATGCGTCACGATGTGTTTCATCAAATGGTTTGAATGGACGTTTAGGTAAGCCGCCATCGATACCACGAGACTTTAATATTTCTTTTAATGTTGGATAAATGCCCATACCTAATACTGTTTCAATGATGTCATTTGAATCGTGTTGTATTTGATAGGCTTCAGCAATTTTACCTTCACGTGCTAAATCAAAAATTTGTCGTGCACGGCGACCATTCACATTGTATGTAGAACCAATCGCCCCATCGACACCTGAGATTGTGGCTTGAACTAACATTTCATCAAATCCTGATAATATGAGCTTATTAGGGAATGCTTTACGAATTCGTTCTAATAAGAAGAAATTAGGTGCAGTGTATTTCACGCCAACAACTTTCTCATGGTTAAATAGCTCGCCAAATTGTTCAATACTGATATTGACACCTGTTAAGTCAGGGATTGCATAAATAATCATATTGTTTTGCGTTGCTTCGATAATATCGAAATAGTATTGCTTAATTTCTTCAAATGAGAATGGATAATAGAATGGTGTAACTGCTGATAATGCATCATAACCTAATTCAGTTGCATATTTCCCTAGTTCAATCGCTTCATTTAAATCTAATGAGCCAATTTGCGCAATTAAGTTCACATCGTCTCCAACAGTTTCTTTCACAACTTTAAAGATTTGTTTCTTTTGTTCTTTACTAATTAAGAAATTTTCTCCAGAACTACCATTCACATATAAGCCATCGAGTTTTTCAGTTTCAATCGCATTTTTGGCGATTTGTTTGAGCCCTTCTTCTTTGACTTGGCCATGTTCATCAAATGGTACAAGTAATGCGGCATATAAACCTTTTAATTTATCTTCCATGTCACGTTCCTCCAAACCAATTTTTATTCAAATTCATTTTTATAAACTTTGAGATAAATTCAATTACAATAAATTTCTATTTACACTTCAAATTGTAAACGCTATCATTTTCTTAAACAACTACTTTTGAAAAGATTTAACAAAATATTCTAAAATTAGTGAAAATATTTTTCAAAAGGAGGGATGACGCTTACTTCGATTTGAAGTGTCGTTATAATAAAGACGAATAAGGAGGTACCTCAATGTATAAAATAGCTGTAGATATAGGTGGAACAAATATTAAAGTAGCAGTCATTAATGATGATTTAGAAATGATTGATTATCAAAAGATTAAAACGCCAGACAATATAAATGTACGTATAGTAGATAAAGCGTATGAATTGGTAGAAGGGTTTATTAGCCAATATCAACTTAACAATCCATTTATTGGCATTTCAAGTGCTGGCGTCGTTGATTCGGATTTAGGACAAATTATTTATACCGGTCCGACCATTCCAAATTACGACGGTACGCAATTCTTCGAGGTCTTTAAAGATTTATCGTCTGATATCGCTGTCTATAATGATGTGGATGCTGCATTATTAGGGGAACTCAAACTCCACCATTATGAAGAGGATAATATTTTTTGTTTAACTTTAGGCACTGGTATTGGGGGTGCATTTTATAATTCAACACTTGGTATATATCAAGGGTCACGTCATCGCGCCAATGAAATTGGTTATTTATTGTATCGACAAGAAGATGGTAAAACATTCGAGCAACGTGCCTCAACTTCCGCACTTAAAGCCCTAATGACGGTACATCAGTTTGAACACGGCACCGACGTACCTAAGTTATTTGATTTAGCTGAAAAGGATCATCAAGATGCTATTCACATTCTTGATCAATGGAGTCATTATGTTGCTGAAGGTATCGCACAAATTCAAATTATGTATGATCCAAGTCTTATTCTGATAGGTGGTGGTATTTCATCTCAAGGTGACACATTACTTAAATACATCGAACCTAAAATCCACCACTATCTACCTTCTGATTACGGCATTGCTAAGTTACAAACCACTCAAACAGAAAACCATGCCGCATTATTTGGTGCAATCACTCATCTATAAGGCTATAACGTTAGACGTGGGATACAATTTGATGCATTCACATTGAATACTATCCCACGCCCCCTTTTTCATTCTTTCTCATCACCTAAAATAACATGCCGCGTTTGTTGATACACGTGATGCATATGCGTGTCATTAAGTAGTATATAGCTGACTAAATCTAATAAAAAATGTGTCGCGATTTGTGAGTTAATAAATTTCGAATCATTGTTGCTGGATTGCGCAGTCGTAATTAATACTAAATCTGCATTCTTAGTGAGCATACTACCTTCAAAGTTGGTTATCACAACCACATAGGCACCCTGTTTTTGCGCAATCTTCGCAGCTTCAATTAACTCTAACGTTTCACCACTATTTGAAATAGCGACAAACATATCTCTCGATGACAATAGCGATGCAGAAATCTTCATTTGATGTGCATCTGTCGACACAGATCCTTTAATGCCCATGCGCATCGTTCGATAATAAAATTCACTTGCCGTTAACCCTGAACTTCCTAATCCCGCGAAATTGGCTTGGCGACATGTCTTCAAATTATGTGCTAAACGCTTAATCTTTTCCTCGGAAATAAATTCACCCGTTTGTTGAATAATATTTTGATGATAACGATGAATCAGTTGAACAAGTGGCGCATTTTCAACTACTTTTTCTGATTTTTCATGTTGCAAATTAAATTTCATATCTTGAAAGTTGGCATAGTTCAATTTCCCACTAAATCTTGTGATTGTAGCTGGTGATGTCCCTATGGCATAGGCTAAAGAATTAATCGTTGAGAAATTTTCATCTAGTTCATGTGTTTGTATGTAGTCGATGATTTTTTTATCCATTTTCGTTAACAAATGACGGCTTCGCTGAATACGATTTTCAAATTTCATTACATCACCTCGTAATTAAGTTAGTTAAACTGTAGTATATTTGAAAATATTTTTCAAATGCGATTTATAAATTGATAAATATTTTCTTAATGTTATGATATGAATGAATAAACGAATCAATTACAATGCTATTTCTATTTACAATTTTGAAAAGACGGAGCGTGTTTAAAAATGTTACCAAACGGATTAATCGTGTCATGTCAGGCGTTACCTGACGAACCATTGCACTCATCATTTATCATGTCAAAAATGGCGCTTGCCGCTTATCAAGGTGGTGCGGTTGGTATTCGTGCTAATACGAAAGAAGATATTTTAGCGATTAGAGAAGAAGTATCATTACCGGTTATCGGAATTGTAAAACGAGATTATGAAGGTTCAAATGTATTTATTACCGCAACTTCTAAAGAGGTTGACGAATTAATCGAAAGTGGTTGCGAGGTCATTGCTTTAGATGCCACTACCCAATCGCGTCCTAAGGAGTCACTTGAGGCATTAGTTCAATACATTCGAGAGAAAGCACCTCATGTTGAAATTATGGCCGATATTTCAACAGTTGAAGAAGCCGTTAACGCAGATCAGTTAAACTTTGATTACATTGGCACAACATTACGAGGGTATACGTCTTATACAAAGGGACACATTCTCTTTGAAAATGATTTTGAATTCTTGAAAGAAGTATTGCAAAAGGTTAATGCCAAAGTGATTGCTGAAGGAAATGTCATTACCCCTGAAATGTATAAAAAGGTAAGCGATTTAGGCGTACATTGCACGGTTGTTGGCGGTGCAATCACACGTCCTAAACAAATCACTGAACGTTTTATAGAAGCTGTCCAACAGAAATAACATCTTAATTTGGAGGCATAAATCATGAAAATAACAAACTTAGTAGACAAAAAACTGGCGAGTGATTATGTTGCCATTGAACTATTGAAACTGACTAAAGACAAACCTGATGCGATATTAGGCCTTGCTACTGGTGGCACGATGACGGATGTCTATCCCCGCTTTTCAGAATTGCTATCAGCCAATCACGTTGATTTAGCAAATGTTCAAACGTTCAATTTAGATGAATATGTAGGTTTAGAACCTTCGCATGCTCAAAGTTATCATACGTATATGCATGAATTATTATTTGATCACAATGATAGTTGGAATGAAGATCACATTCATATCCCTCAAGGGCATGTTGATCATTTAGAGGAGGAAGCACGACGTTACGAAGCACGCTTGAAGCAAATAGGTCAACCAGACATTCAATTATTAGGTATTGGTGAAAATGGCCATATCGGTTTTAATGAGCCAGGCACATCCTTTGAAAGCGAAACACGTGTCGTTGATTTAACCGAATCGACGATTAATGCCAACAGTGTGCATTTTGATCATATTGATGATGTACCTAAACAAGCTGTATCAATGGGATTAAATTCCATCATGCGTGCGAAACGAATTATACTCTTAGCATTTGGTGAACGTAAACGTGATGCGATTCATCAATTATTAAACAGTGAACCAACTGAGTCATTACCTGCATCGATCTTACATCAACATCCTAATGTAGAAATCATTGTTGATGACACGATTTTCAAACAGTTATAGTATCTTATCCTAAATAATACAAAAAAAGAAAGTGGAGATTACAATCCACTTTCTTTTTTTTATGAATGCTTAAATAATTTTAAAATTAAATACATAATAATGCTGATAATCGCAATAATTGAGAAAGTAATTAAGAATATTAACTCTGTTTGATGGAATTCAAACGCTAAAGTAAAATGATTAAAACTTTTGAATGTGCTATATACAATAAAATTAAGTACGATTACTGCAAGTAACGCAATAATTGATAGCCATGCTAACCAACTAAAGAAATGTTTAGCATTTGGGAATCTAAAGTCATTATTCATGTATGGACACCTCTTTTCCGTCGCTTGTGTTTCGTATCAAAACATTTACTACATATATACACTTGTATGCATATTTTTAAACGCGGAAAAGAGATAATCACAATTGAATACATTTTTTAATATTGATGTACAACGCCCGATTTGATTGTTTTGTCAATACGAATCGTATCATCTACCACTACGATATCCGCATCTTTGCCGATTGCTAAGCTACCTTTATGCGCATCGATGTTCAATGCAATCGCTTGATTCAAGCTTGTCACACGCCATAAGTTTTCTAATGAATCGTGTGTATAATGAATTAAATTATGCAAACCGTCATTCATTTTAAGAATACTACCTGCTAAGGCACCACTTGCTAGGCGGGCTTCTTTACCTTTAACGATAACGTTCTGTCCACCCAAGTCATATTCCCCATCTTCCATGCCTTTCGCACGCATAGCATCAGTAATGAGATACATATGTTCATTTCCTTTTTGCTTATATGCAATATGCACAGCAGCCGGATGTGAATGAATACCATCCACGATAATTTCAGTATTTAATTGATCATTCGTCCACGCTGCACCAAAGACACCAGGATTGCGATGTTCGAATGGTGTAGCTGCATTATATAGATGTGTGATGTGCTTAGCACCATGTTCCACCGCTTCATTCGCTTCATCAAATGTGGCTACCGTATGCCCCATTGAGAAGATAATATCATCATGTAACTGATTAAGCGTATCATGGGCACCTTCAACTTCTGGTGCAAATGTAATAATTTTGATTTGATGATTAGCCACATCTTGAAAATGCTGAATTTTCGACGCTGATGGACGTTGCACATATTTAGGATTTTGAGCCCCAACTTTATGTTCTGAAATAAATGGTCCTTCTAAATGAATGCCACCTACTTCCGCTGCTTCTCCTTGTTGTTGATCTGCTTGATATGCTACGATATTTTTCAATGCCTTTTCAATATTGGCATCCGATTGTGTCATCGTTGTTGCTAAGAATGTAGTTGTGCCCTCTGATAACAATTGTTCCGCCAAATGTTTCAAACCATCGTAAGACGCATCCATAGCATCCTCACCATAGCCGCCATGAATATGAATATCAATGAACCCAGGCAATACATTTTGACCTTTCACATCTATTTGTTCTAATTCGCCAGTATACGTTCCTTGCTGAATATCACTGATTTTGCCATCTTCTACTACAAGATATCCATTTTCAATAACTTGTTGTTCTGTGTAAATTTTACCGTTCGTAATGACATAGTTTGTCGACATGATATACCTTCTTTTCTATTGAATTCTTCAAATTTTCATCTCAATTATAGCATTTCATTAGATAGTATTTAGCCAAATTTCTCTTTTGGAAAAAGTTTTCAAAATAGCGCAGTATGACTTATGAATCGTTATATTTAATAAAATTTGAATTTTGAAAATATTTACTATTATCGGTATACTCAAAATAAATAAAATATAAAGGATGACTTAATTGAACAATGAATGACAAGCGACAGAAAAACAATTATTTAGTATACACGGTATCCGTGGCCATCATTATACTTATAACTGCAATGGCTGGCTTCTTTCCTAAAGCTTTCGGAAATCATGCACAACATATTTATGACTTTATTTCTAATTCATTTGGTTGGTTATTTTTACTTATCATATTCATTTTAGACATCTTTTTAATCTCTTTAGCAATTTCTCGTTATGGCCGTTTCAAATTAGGGCGTGATGATGAAGAACCAGAATTTTCATTCTTATCATGGTTAGGTATGTTATTTTCGGCTGGACTTGGTGTTGGTATCGTATTCTGGGGGGTTGCTGAACCACTCACACATTATCTCCATTCACCTTTTCCAAAAGACGTGCCGAATGCATCGGCAGAATCTGCTCGTGTAGCTATGGGTTATACTTTCTTCCATTGGGGCATTTCACAATGGTCTATATTCGCCATGGCGGGACTGATCGTGGCGTATTTTCAATTTCGTAAAAAGCGAGACGGATTAATTTCTACAGCAATGGAACCTGTCTTCGGACAAGCTTATAAACGTCCATTTCGAAATATCATTGATATCTTAGCAATTATAGCTACAGTCATGGGTATCGCCACTTCTATCGGTCTTGGAATTATGCAAATTAGTGGTGGTCTTAACCATGTCTTTCATGTACCCAACAATAACGTTACAAAAATAGCTATCACAGTACTCATGGTGTGTATATTCTTAGGTTCTGCGGTAACTGGATTAAATCGTGGCGTGAAATGGCTAAGCAACATCAATATTATTTTAGGTGCAATCTTATTATTATTTATGCTGATTGTTGGGGATTTAAAATTCATCTTTGAATCCTACACGCTAGCCATTGGCGATTATATCAGACATTTTGTTGAATATAGTTTGCGTATCAATCCCTATTCTGGTGATAATGCATGGATTCAACAATGGACCGTCTTTTACTGGGCATGGGTCATCTCATGGTCACCATTTATCGGTGGTTTCGTTGCTCGTGTATCTCGTGGACGTACCATTCGTGAATTTATTATGTGTGTCTTAATCGTACCGCCACTCATTTCATTTGTATGGATTGCTGGCTTTGGTGGTATGGCAGTGAAAGTTGCAATGGGTGGCGATAATATTGCGCAATTAGTTGATAAAGATTACACCATTGCATTATTTGAATTATTATCGAAATTCCCATTGGCTGATATAACGAGCATACTTGCCGTCGTCTTAATATTCTTACTCATAGTGACAAGCGCCGACTCAACGACACATATTGTTGCTGGCATGGCAACGGGAGGTAGTGAGAATCCTAAGGTTAAGCACAAAGTGATTTGGGGATTACTTATTGGTGCAATCTCGGTAGCAATGACGATTGCAGGTGGATTAACAAGCTTACAAACTGCCTCTGTTGTAACAGGATTACCGTTCTCTATCATTCTATTATTAATGACGCTCTCAATTATGCGCGCACTCCGTAGAGAACATACGAAGCACTTCCAAATGTCTTATATCAATGATGACAAAGACTATTCTATCCCATTGGAACAACGCGAACAGCTTAATCAGTCTAATGAAAAGGCGGATCATAATGAGAAACAATCATAATCATATGGACCAGTACTATCATTTATTACCAGTTATTGGGCTAATCATAAGTATATTTTTGTTTATATTGTTTTTTGTCATTTATCGTGTAAGTGATAATTGGATTGTCGTTAGTTTATATTGTTTATTACCGTTATTTGTTAATAGTTCTATCACTTTAGTCTATAACTATTTCAATAAATAAACTGTATCTCCTTTCTTGTCATATGTGTAATTTTAAAATATTGTAGTAATATGCACTTTCAATTATGAAGGGGAAACAAGGGGGATTTAACATGAATTACAAACAAGCATCACCTGAAGTCTTGCGCCAATTGATTCGTAAAGGAGAACTTGTCGATCACACAAGCGGTATGGCTGAGGGCTACATTCAAGCAAATGTAGTCATATTGCCATCGAAATACGCTTATGATTTTTTAAAATTTTGTTTTCGAAATCCTAAGACGTGTCCACTATTAGATGTCTCGGAAGTTGGTGCACATGCATTTCCATATTATGGACGTAACGCAGATATTCGCACTGACGTTCCGAAATACCGCATTTATGAACATGGCCAGTTGATTAAAGAAGTCGATGATATCACAGAGCTGTATACCGAAGATATGGTTAGTTTCTTAATTGGATGTAGTTTCACCTTCGAACATGCCATGTTAGAAGCTGGTTTACCTGTTCGACACATTGAAGAAGGTCATAACGTCCCAATGTATCGTACGCATATTCCTGCCGAATCAAGTGGCTATTTTAAAGGTAATATTACAGTTAGCATGCGTCCAATGACAATGACACAAGCGATTAAAGCAACAGAAATCACATCACACTTTAAGAATGTCCATGGTACGCCCATTCATATTGGTTCACCAGACGAACTGGGTATCACTGATATTAATAAGCCTGATTATGGAGAGGCTGTCACGATCAAACCAAATGAAGTCCCTGTCTTCTGGGGGTGTGGCGTGACACCACAGTCTGTTGCGCTTGATGCTAAACCTGAGTTAATGATTACACACTCACCCGGACACATGTTTATTACAGATATTAAAGATAGCGAATTAAATGATTAAATTTAAAAGGAGATACTCAGCTAAACGTTTTGCTGAGATATCTCCTTTTATGTATGCTTATCCAATGTGTATTAACAATTGATACATAAGTGTCCCGGCATAGTTCCCAATAACATAACCTAATGTGCCTATAATTAATATTGGACCAACAAGCCCTTGCCATCCTTTACTAATTGCTAATGCAGCTGCCGTCGTTGGACCACCTGCTGTCGCATTACTCGCTAACAATATTTCTTCAATCTTGAAGTTAAATAATTTCCCTACAATTAAACTTAAACCTAAATTGAAAATTAAAATAATCATCACAAAGACAAATAACAATGGCGCCGTTTTTATAATCGTCATAAATGAAGCCGGCGTTCCGATAACGACAAAGAATATATAAATAATGAACGTCCCAATTTCTGAAGAACCGGCTAATTTATCAAAGAAATCTCCCCAAATCGCCACCGTTAATAACGTCAGTGTCGTCAATAACAAATACTGATCTCCAAAGAAAGAAACAAGGATAGTTAGTAGAACATTAGACTGCGGTATCACATGTTGAATAACCTCAGATAATTTAAAACTAATAGCTACTAATGCGACTGCAATCGCCACTGAAAGTGCAATATCTAATAGTTGAATTTGCTTCGGTTTCCAATAGGATTGTTGCGTTTCTGGTGTTGACGCTGTTTGGTAATCCGTCTTGAACCATTTCTTTATTATAGGCAATGACGGTATGGCAATTAATAACATAAAGTAAAGCGCCATCACACTATTATCAGCTACAACTGTAGATGAAATCATATCACTTGGTGTTTTAAATTTAGTACTTAAAGCCGCAAAGTTTACACCACCACCGATATAGCTACCTGTCATCATCGCGCCAATCTTAGCTAAGTATGGAATCCATTGATGAAGCACAATAAATCCTACTGTGGTTCCCATTAATGTCCCAACAGACGCAATTAAGAAAATATATAATAATCGACGACTTTCTTTCCAAATCTTTAAAATGTTCGAACTGAACAATAATAAAGGAATTGAAATAGGTACGGCATAATCCCATACCGTATCATACACCGGTGATTCAGTTGGAATCACTTTAAAATTAGATAATACCATCGCACCTACCAAGGCTATAATGGCTCCTGAAATCGTGCTCGCCCATTGATATTTTTGTTCTAAGACAATACTGACTGTCGCCCAAACAATAATAATTGCCCACAATATTCACGTATCATCTTTCGCGATCAACGTCCCTATAGTTAACATCATGTCATCCCCTTTCTTTGAATAACATTTTATCCCATACACATCTAAAATTCGATAGCCTATGCGTTTTTTTAACTTAATATTTCATTGATAATTATTCTCAACAAAATGCAAAAACACGCTGTACATTACTTAAAAATAAGTCTATTCTATGTATGAAAAAGTTCGAAAGTTGGAAAGAAGGTTTCGAGATGAATCACTCTGTTAAATATAAGAAATTTATATTACCCCTTGTCGTCGGCATACTTATCGCTGTGCTTGCCCCCTTCAGACCCGAATCACTCAGTCTGGATGCATGGCTTATGTTTGCTATATTCGTAGGTACCATTATCGGTTGTATCACCCAACCGATGACGATTGGTGCCGTATCAATTATAGGATTCACGTTAACTATATTAGTTGGCGTTATCGATACTAAGACAGCAGTTCAAGGCTTCGGTAACCCAAGTATTTGGTTGATTGCAATGGCATTCTTTATCTCTAGAGGGTTTGTTAAGACTGGACTAGGTCGACGTATCGCACTTCAGTTTGTAAGACTATTTGGTAAAAAGACACTTGGTCTGGCATACTCACTCGTCGGTGTAGATTTAATATTAGCGCCAGCAACACCTAGTAATACTGCCCGTGCTGGTGGTATTATGTTCCCAATCATTCAGTCCCTATCTAAATCATTTGGTTCTGACCCGAAACAAGGCACCGAACGTAAGGTGGGCTCATTTTTAATCTTTACCGAATTTCACGGCAATCTTATTACTGCAGCCATGTTCTTAACAGCAATGGCCGGTAACCCACTCGCTCAAAATTTAGCTGAGAAAACTGCGCATGTTCACGTAACTTGGATGAACTGGTTCTTAGCAGGAGTTGTACCTGGAATTGTGTCACTGATTGTCATACCTTACATTATTTATAAACTCTATCCACCAACAGTGAAAGAGACACCAGATGCGAAACATTGGGCTGAAAATGAATTAGCAGCAATGGGTTCAATTGCTAAAGCTGAAAAATTTATGATTGGTGTATTTATCATCGCCTTACTACTCTGGGTCATCGGTAGCTTTATTGGTGTAGATGCAACATTAACTGCATTTATTGCATTATCTTTATTGCTTATCACAGGTGTATTAGATTGGAAAGATATCTTAAATGAAACGGGTGCTTGGAATACATTAGTTTGGTTCTCAGTGCTAGTTATGATGGCAGATCAACTCAATCAATTAGGCTTTATCCCATGGTTAAGCCATACTATCGCAACAAGCTTAGGTGGCCTCAGTTGGCCAGTCGTTCTTGTCATACTCATTATCTTTTACTTCTATTCACATTACCTATTTGCCAGTTCAACCGCTCACGTCAGTGCGATGTACGCTGCATTGCTTGGCGTAGCCGTTGCCGCAGGTGCACCACCATTATTCAGTGCATTAATGCTTGGCTTCTTTGGAAATTTAATGGCCTCTACAACACACTACAGTAGCGGTCCAGCACCTATCCTTTATGCCGCTGGTTACGTCACTCAGAAACGTTGGTGGCTGATGAACCTTGTTTTAGGCGTTGTGTACTTTGTAATATGGCTTGGTTTAGGTTCTCTATGGATGAAACTGATAGGATTGATGTAACGATACATTAGGAGAGGAACAAAAGATAACGTTCCTCTCTTTTTTTATCGTTTACAATTATTTTAAAAATACACTTTTATGATGCAAAAAACCGCCATTACCTTCCCTGGTAATGGCGGTTTTTCATGTTCTTTTTGTACTTTCTTCTACTTTTTAAAATTCCGTTCTTCTTGAAAGTTAATGAGTCGCCTTGGCAGGCGCCTCTAGTTTCAAACATGAAGAAACGGAGGTGAAACCTATGCTTTATAACATAATCATTCAGGAACTTGCGAAATATCAACAAACGCCAAAAAGTATCGTTAATTGTTATGAACGACTGGATTTTGGAATAGATCGAGTGAATGATCAAGCATTGCTCTTATCAATTTTTCATAATGTTTTTCACAAATTAAATCACAATGATGCGACGAAAGATAATTTAAAAGACATTGCCTCAACGCCTGATGACCTAATTGAGTGGTTCGTATTTCAGTCCTATGTCATTGGTAACGATTGAGATAGACATTATATGTCTTATTAAATTTCAAGAGCTTTAAATATGTAACGCAATATTAAATAAATTAAACTATTTATAAAATTAAATCTTTTAACTAAATGACACATATTGTCTAGGGTCATTTTTTATAATAATTATAGGTTTCGTGAAGGGAAGAATTGCGAATGGAACAGGCATTCAGAGTATTAAATATCTATTCCAAATTATTGAAAAAACAGACAGTTAATAAAGCTAATTTAGCTAAACAATTTGGCGTAAACCCAAGAACCATTCAAAGAGATATTGAAAATATTCGACATTATCTATATGAAGTGAACCTTAATTCAGATATTGCAGAAGAAATTACATTTGACCAACATAAAAACAGTTATTTTATTAAAAGTAGCCATAAAAATATGGGAACAGCACTTCAGACTACTAAAGTCACTTATGAAGTTACACCTCATTTATATGAAAAGCTTAAACATCAGTATGAAATGAAAGTCTTACAACGTACGTCTAAGTCTTACACTATCGAGATTGAAATCAATACTAAGGAAGCAATTGAATTGTGTTTCAATTATCGAAGATCATTACGACTCATTTCACCGACGACGTTACTCAATCAATTCACAACTGAACTCATTAAATTACAAATGATCTATTTACGAAATGAAGTTTAACTAAAGGTGTGAAATGGTTGCGAGATAGAATATCAGTTTATTAAAGATTGAATCATCTCGCTTCTTTTCACACTACTTCAATCTTCAACTTTAAAATAAATTAAGGAGCGTTACCTATGGACAATACTAAAGAACAACTCATGTCTGACATCGCACTAATGATAAAAGGTCATAACCAAATACAGACTTGCAATCAAACTATTAATAAGGAAAACAAAAAAATTCAAAACATGATATTAAATCATATCAAAAGAAAAAATATGTTGTTTTTACTTTTACCAGGTCTTGCTGTCATGATTTTATCCATTATATTATTTCATTCAGTTAGTTTATTTTGTATAGGTATTTTTATTATGATTGCTTGGTTCACCCAAAATAAAAAAGTTAAAAAACCAAGTAAAAATTTTATAAACTCAAATCGTTATAGTAATGCACAACAAGAGATTCACGCACAACCTGAAGCTCAAAATGCATTACAACATATACGTGACAATAAAAATATCATTACTGAAGTTAATCAAACGTTAAATACCTCTGGTGTTTATAGTCGCATTCCAAGTGCTTATTCTCATATCACAGCATTAAGTTCAATGTTCAACTATCTTTATAATCACCGTGCTGATAGTTTAAAAGAAGCCATTAATTTATTTGAAACAGAGTCACATCAAACACGTATGGAAGGTCAACAGCAACAAATTCTTTCTAAAGTAACGCAAACTAGTATAGATGCAAGAGCTGCCAAATACGCTTCTAACCTAGCTGCAACCAATTCCGCCGCTTCAGCACATTGGGCAAACCGGGCATCTGAATACTCAAAAGAAGCAAGAGATTACGCTGCTTCAGCAAGTTATCAATCCTCTGAAGCAAATCGTAAAGCCGGTTACGCAGCAGCCGACGCTCATAAAGCACGTAAGCATAGCGAACGTTGATAAAATCATAAAAACCACTTATCTAGTCACAATGATAGATAAGTGGTTTTGTATTTATATTTCATTATTCTCCAAAATAAGTGTGCCATGTTTAATTTTTAAATCTAAAAACTCGTCTTTTTTCAAACTACTTTGACGTTCACTCACACTATTATCACTTTTTTTCAAATTACCTTTTGATATTTTACCTGATGAACGCCCTTTATCACTTCTATTTGTAAAGAAGTAAAAATATTCATCTTCCATTTCTTTTAACATTTCTTTAGCATCTTCATTATTAACTTTATAATCATTTTTTAATACTGTCATAATAAGATTTTTCCATACCAAATCATATCTTCTAAATATAAATATGGGTTGGACATTATTACTTAAATCATCTTGTAGATATAATGCTATTCTTCTCAAAATAATACGCGCGCCTAATAATATTGAATCTACCTCTGTTTCAACTAAATCTCTACCAAAGTTATTATTTCCAAAGCCTAACTTAGGTTCTTTAGAACGGAATGGAAAAACTTCAAGATTACATGTCTTTAATTTTTCAACATTTTCTTTTACTATATTATAATTTTCTACTTTACCTAACTCTTTTTTTAGCTTTTGAAAAACTTTATTGTTCTCGTTATCACTTGCTAATAGAGGGTAAAAATACTCGCCTAAATAATAAAACCTATTCGTTAATTTTTTTACACCACTCATTAATTCTTTAAATTTGGATTCATCCAAATTAATTAAGTCTAATAACTCTTTGCTCAACATTGAGCTGTCAGTATCTACAATATGCTTTTTAATTTTTTCTTCATTTGAATAGTTTAAAAATTTTGCGCTTAAATCACCAGTATTTGTGCTTTCAAATTCATCAAAAAAATCTTCTAAATTTTCAGGTTCAGTTTTCTTATCTATAATTGCAATGTTTGGATTAAGTAAACATTGAAAAATTGTTGATTTATCAATGTTTCCATGAATTTGATTTGGTAAACCATAATGTATGTTTTTAGGAAATTCTTTTGCTTTACCTGTTTTTAAATATTTATTTTCTAAATCCTCTTCTATCGCTAACCATGAAAAGTTTTCACTATTGTAATTGAAATCACCAGTAAAATAATTAGATTCATTCTCTTTATTCATTATCATTAAATAATTATTAATAAGATGTGTAGCTCTTTCTTGTGCCCATGGATTGTATTTTGCCATAAATTCATTTTTATTAAATATTGTATTATCTAATAAGATCTTTTCAAATTTCTCTTCCATTTGTCCTTGCCCCATTTCTAATAAGTGAGATTTCTACGATATATTATATATTTAGAAATAGTCGTCTCATCACTTACATTTAATCATTTAACAAAGACAATATATGGGTGTATATTATTAATTCGTGAGTTCAGTCATTATTATTTTCTTTTTCTCTAATCTTTCCTAAATTAACAATCCCTATGGTAAGTGGCCCATATAGAAACATTAATGCATATGCCACATTAGTACCCATTACAAAATGGAATATACAGAATGCCAATATGCCTACTACAATAAGTAAAATGTTATGCCAACGTTTATCTCCAAATGATGATTGTTTAGATGACATGTTATTTCATCCTTTTCTAAATGTTCTTCTCTTCCATCGTAGCAAATTTCAAACGTATTCTAAACTACCCATCAATCTCAAATCCTAAATCTTCAATCATCTGATAGTCGAGTTCGTTTGGTTGTCCGCCTGTAATCAAATAATCACCTACAAAGATGGAATTGGCTGCCTTTAATGCGATGGCTTGGAGTGATCGTAAATTCACTTCTCGACCACCGGCAATACGAATTTCTTTAGATGGATTAATAAGTCGAAACATCGCGATAATTCTTAAACATTTCATTGGCGATAATAAATCGAGTCCACCGAATTTTGTTCCTTTAATTGGGTGTAGGAAATTAATTGGAATACTATCAGCATCAATATCTTTCAACGCAAACGCCATATCGATAATGTCCTCGTTCGTCTCACCCATGCCACAAATCACACCTGAACACGGCGAGATGTGATTCGCTTTCATGATTTCAACCGTACGTACGCGATCTTCATATGTATGTGTCGTTACAACCTCGCTATGATAACGTTCACTTGTATTTAAATTATGATTATAGCGATCCACACCCGCTTCTTTTAACTTCTCCGCTTGCGCTTCATTCGTTAGTCCTAAGCAGGCACAAATTTTAAGTTGTGGGTGTAACGCTTTAATTTCTTCTACTGTGTCGCAAATGTGATCAACCTCTCTATTTGTAGGACCACGCCCACTCATCACGATACAGTATGTACCAATATGGTTATCTGTCGCTACTTGTGCACCTGCTTTAATTTTTTCTGGTTCCACTAAGGCGTATCGCTGTTTGTCTTTCATTTTCACAGATTGACCGCAATAACCACAGTCTTCTGAACAAATGCCACTTTTCGCATTAAGTATCATATTTAATTTCACTTTTTTTCCGAAAAAGTGTTTACGAAGCACATACGCTTCATTTAATAATTCAAACGTATCTATCGCTTCATCTTCAAATAATGCTAACGCCTCATCCTTACTCAATAAGTCTTGATTTAAGATACGATCTGCTAAATTTAATCTCATGTTGTTAAACCCCTTATCCTTAAAAAAATCCCGCTAAACTCTAAATGTAAACTTTATATAATAATAAGTTTACATTAACAACGTAAAAAATTAAATATTTAGCCGAAAATTAAACAAAGCAAAAGGCTGAAACGTATTAAAACATCCCAACCTATATCAACATATTCTTGTTCTATTCATCATTGTAGGACAATGCAACAAAATCTTTTAACACATTCGTTTTATGCCTTGCATCCTACTCTTCATCATAATTTTTCTCTAATTTACGCAATTCATCGCGTGTTTTCTTCTGCAGGCCTTCGCCATAATCCATCATTTGTACAATATCTTTAAAGGCAGCATGTGGAATGGCCAGCTCATCTAACTCATCTGGATGTACATGTAAGTCAATGGCGTCTTCACGTCCTTCTGCCAATTTGCCCACGAAATCTGGTTCTGTGACAAATGGTGAAGACATGCCAACCATATCAGCGTTACTTAAAGCATCTAGTGCCGTCTCAGGTGAATTAATACCACCACTCGCAATTAAAGGTATACGACCATTTAAATGTTCATATACGACTTGATTAACGCGTCGTCCATAATGCGCGCCAGGTGTACGTGTCTTATTCTGATAAATATTACGCCCCCAACTTGCGATAGCCAGATAATGAATATTGGCGACGTCCATAACCCAATCGATATGTTGATTAAATTCATCGACGGTATAGCCTAAGTCACTACCTCTAGTTTCTTCAGGTGTTGCTCTATAGCCGAAGATGAAATCACTTGGTGCTTCATCATCAATCACTTTCTGTACTGCTTGCATGACCTCTAAGCCAAAGCGTGCTCGATTCTCTAATGAATCAACACCATACTGGTCATGACGTTGATTAGAGAATGTTGAGAAGAATGTTTGTAATAATAAACGTTGTGCGACTGAAATCTCAACACCATCAAAGCCCGCTTGGATTGCACGAGATGTCGCATCTGCATATTGTTGTGTAACTTCATGAATTTTATCAACTGACATCTCTAACACGTTATGTTTAATTGGTGAATGCAAAGTCATTGGACTGGGGCCATACACTTCTCCATAATTCATAATTGCAGTATTGGAGAATCTTCCAGCATGTGCGAGTTGAATAATCGCTTTATTACCATCTTGTTTCATCGCTTGCGCAACTTTTCTAAGACCAGGAATACAAGCATCATCAGAGATATTAAAGCCGTATTCAAACAATTGTCCATATGGCTCAATATATGCTGCGCCGGTTACTTGCAATCCTGCTGAACTTGCGCGTCGTTTCGCATAACGTAAATCTTCTTCTGTGATATGTCCTTCTTTCGTAGATGAGTTCGTCGTCATTGGCGAAAGGACAAATCGATTGGCTAATGTAATGCCATTAGATAATGTAATGGGTTCTAGCAATGGTGCGTACTTCGACATTTTATGACATCCTCTTTCGTTCATTTTTGTATTATTTTCAAAGTATCATGCTTTATGACAATACACAATCGACTTGTTTGTGAACGCATTTTCGGCCCCTTTTCGGGAAAAGAAAATAGCAGTAGAACATTTGTGTGACGTATAAACTAAATTACTACAAAAATTCTTTAAACACGTTAAAATGGTGGTGGGTATTATAATAAGGGACTAAACAATTAAGCTTTGGAGATGAGCACCAAGTGGATTTCAATATATTAGATTATGCCATGATTGATGAAGGTAAGGATGCGACACAAGCATTACAAGATACAACAAGACTTGCAAAACGCGCTGACGAACTAGGTTATAAACGTTTCTGGTTAACGGAACATCATGACGTTCCAGCGTTTGCGAGTGGTAGTCCTGAACTCTTAATGATGCATTTGTTAGGGGAAACGAAACGCATTAAGTTGGGGTCTGGTGGGGTCATGTTACCGCACTATAGTCCGTTTAAAGTGGCCGAAAATTTCAAGATGTTAGAGGCACTCCACCCTGGTCGGGTTGACTTGGGTATCGGCAATAATCCAGGTACAGCGGTGGTTAAACGCGCAATGGACGAGGACAAACGTGATTATCTTGATTATGCACAAAGTATTGAAGATATTCGCCATTACTTGACGCAAGCACCAGAAGCCCAACGCGTAGGACAGGTCATTAGTCAGCCTCAGCTATCTCGTCATCCTGATATGTGGCTCTTAAGCGCAAGTCAACGTTCAGCTAAATTAGCTGCTACACAAGGCATGGGCTACACATTAGGGACATTCTTATTACCAAATCAAGATAAGATTGATGCAGCTAAAGCGTCTGTCGAAACGTATCGCGAACATTTTCAACCGACTGCGTTAAACATGTCACCCACAGTCATGTTAACCACGTTTGTCATCGTTACGGATACTGAAGAAGAGGCGCAAGACTTATTACATGCACTTGACGTTTGGTTATTAGGCAAACAACAATTTGCTGAGTTTGACCGCTTCCCTTCTATTGAAACAGCTAGACAATATAAATTAAGTGACCGTGATAAACGCGTTATCGCTCAACACCGCTCACGAATTCTAGCTGGAACAATAGCACAAGTGAAACCCCGCTTGGATGCAATGATCCAAGAATTTAAGGCGGATGAAGTCTTAGTTGTACCACTATTACCAGGCATCGACCAACGATGTCGTACTATCGAACGCATAGCACAAGCGTATTTATAAAGAAAGAAAGGATGATATGTAATGGCTAAATTAGCTAATTATTTATATGTAGAAAAAGTAGGTAACCAATATATTTATCGTATGACACCTGAATTACAAGATGATGTAGGTACTGTAGGTTATGTCGAATTTATGGGCGCAGACGATGTTAATGTTAATGATGAAATCGTCAGCATCGAAGCATCTAAAACTGTATTAGATGTGCAATCTCCACTTGCAGGTAAAATCGTCGAACGTAATACGAAAGCAGAAGATGAACCAGCTATTTTAAATTCAGAAAAACCAGAAGAAAATTGGTTAGTTAAATTAGAAAATGTAGATGAAGCAGCATACGACGCATTACCAGATCCAGATGAGGATTAAATGCAGTGAATCAACAAGAACGTTTAGCTTATCTAATTGAAGCCATGTGGAAAGAACAATATGGTGACAAACCTTTAGACCTCCCTGAGACTGACATAGAACAGTGGGAATTGTATCGTGGTTTGGCCAATGTTCGTCCACCTGAGCCTGTAAGTTCTGAGTACTTAGAGATACAAGATGCCTTTTTATCTACATTGAACAACCAACAAAACATCACACATATTGAAGATTTAACACCTATTTCAGATGCGTCACTATATGTATGGCAAGGCGACATCACAACACTTGCTATTGACGGTATCGTCAACGCAGCGAACAGCCGATTCTTAGGATGTATGCAAGCGAATCATGATTGCATCGATAACATCATTCACACTAAAGCTGGTGTACAATTACGTCTTGATTGCGCTGATATTATTGCGCAACAAGGCCGTAAAGAAGGTGTGGGGAAAGCAAAGATTACCTCTGCTTATAATCTACCAGCGACATATGTTATTCATACAGTCGGCCCTCAAATTCTTAAACAACCTGTGTCACAGATGAATAAAGATTTGCTCGCACGTTGTTATCGAAGTTGTCTGGCACTCGCCGACGAACATGGCTTAAAGCATCTAGCATTCTGTTGTATTTCAACAGGTGTCTTTAGATTCCCTCAAGATGAAGCGAGTCGCATAGCAATTCAAACCACACGCGACTATTTGCATGAAACTGGCTCAAAGATGAAAGTACTCTTTAACGTATTCACAGACAGAGATTTAGCACTTTATAAGGAGGCTTTCAATGACGACAACAGATAACACGACACAGAAACAGAACTGGATTGCACTTGATAAGGCGCAACAAGCAGACGCTAATCAAACCGATATTTTAGCACAAGCGATTGATGAAGCAGATGCCATTGTTGTAGGTATAGGTGCGGGGATGTCTGCATCAGACGGCTTCACTTATATTGGTGAACGCTTTACGCAGAATTTCCCTGATTTTATCGAGAAATATAACTTCTTCGATATGCTACAAGCGAGTCTGCATCCATTTGAAAGTTGGCAGGAGTATTGGGCATTTGAAAGTCGTTTCGTGAAATTAAACTACTTAGATCAACCTGTAGGTCCTTCTTACGTGGCACTTAAACAGATGCTTCAGCAAAAGGATTATCATATCATTACGACAAATGCAGATAATGCCTTTCTAGTGGCAGATTATGATTTAGACAAAGTGTTCCATATTCAAGGAGAATACATTCTCTGGCAATGTAGCCAACACTGTCATGCACAAACGTATCGTGACGATGATGCAATTCGCGAAATGGTAGCCCAACAAGAAGACATGAAAATTCCATATGAGCTGATTCCACATTGCCCAAAATGTGATGCACCTATGGAAATTAATAAACGTAAAGCACAAGTAGGGATGGTTGAAGATGCGGACTTCCATGCACAACTGGATCGCTACAACCATTTTCTAGACACGCATAAAGATGGCAAAGTGTTATATCTTGAAATCGGTATTGGTTATACGACACCACAATTTGTGAAACATCCGTTCCAACGTATGACACGCCAAAACCCAAATGCTGTGTTTATGACGTTAAACAAGAAAGCGTATCGCATCCCTAAATCAATCCAAGATAGAACGATTCATCTTACTGAAGATATTGCGTCGTTAATCATTCATGCACAAAGACAATTAACAACTTAGGAGACGAGAACATGTATTTAATAGAACCTATTCGTAATGGTAAATATATCGATGATGGCGCCGTTAACTTGGCGATGCAAGTATATGTTAATAACCACATCTTTTTAGATGAAGATATATTACTTCCATATTATTGCCAACCGAAAGTAGAAATCGGTCGCTTCCAGAATACTGCAGTAGAAATTAATCAAGATTATGTCGATGCGCATCATATTAAAGTCGTGCGCCGTGATACAGGCGGTGGCGCAGTTTATGTGGATGATGGTGCCGTCAACGTATGTTGCATTTTAGAACAAGATACATCCATATACGGAGATTTCCAACGCTTCTACCGTCCGGCCATTCAAGCACTACACAATTTAGGCGCCACTGACGTCATTCAAAGTGGTCGAAATGACCTTGCTTTAAATGACAAGAAAATTTCAGGCGCTGCGATGACATTATTGAATGATCGTATTTATGGTGGTTATTCATTATTATTGGATGTTGATTATGACGCCATGGTCAACGTGTTGAAACCAAACCGTAAGAAGATTGAATCTAAAGGTATTAAATCCGTACGTGCCCGTGTCGGTCAAATTCGTGATGCATTAGATCCTAAATATCAAGACATCACTATTCATGAATTTAAAGATCTGATGATTACGCAAATTATGGGCATTGATGACATTAAAGATGCTAAACGCTATGAATTAACTGATGAAGATTGGGCTGGCATCGATCAATTAGTCGCTGAAAAGTATGATAATTGGGAATGGAACTATGGCCGTTCACCACGATACGAATACAACCGAAATGAACGCTTTAGTTGCGGCACAATTGATATTTCCCTATCAATTGAACATAACCGTATTGCCGCTTGTCGTATTTATGGCGATTTCTTTGGTCAAGGCAACATTCACGATGTTGAAGCACATTTAATTGGGACACGCATGGTCAAAGCAGATTTAATTGAACGTTTGAATGACATTGATTTAACCTTCTACTTTGGCAATCTTAGCGTAGAAGAATTTGTGGCATTTATATTGAGTTAATTGTAACAGAGCAATTTTAAGTTACATTATTGAATGTTACTAACAACTAAATCACATTTGATAAACCTCATTCCCTTCACTACGCCATTTAGTGGGGGATTTTTAATATTTAAATGACCACTAAAAACCTGAGCTTAGTATGTAAATCACATACACTAAGCCCAGGTTCAACTTATTTATTAAAATGTATTGAGTGTTATTTTATAACCATGTCAAAAGTCAATCACATAACATTACTTTTTAATTAATGTACCAATCTTACCATCTAAGGCATCTCCTAAGTCTTCAAGAGATGTGATTAATACACTACCTTCTGGATTTTTCTCGATGAATTGTAATGCTGCTTCTACTTTAGGTAACATACTGCCTTTTGCAAATTGACCGTCAGCAATGTGTTTATTCATTTCATCTACTGTTACTTCACCTAAAGCTTCTTGATTATCTTTACCATAGTTAATGTAAACATAGTCTACTGCTGTTAAGATAATTAATTGATCTGATTTTAAGTGTGCTGCTAATAAAGCACTTGTTTTATCTTTATCGATAACAGCATCGACGCCTTTGTAGTTACCTTCTTCTTTAACAACTGGGATACCGCCACCACCAGCTGCAATAACGAGTGTGCCGTGTTTAATCAATGTTTCAATGCTATCTAATTCTACAATGTTGATTGGCATTGGAGAAGGTACAACTCGACGATAGCCACGTCCTGAGTCTTCTACAAATTGATAACCTTTTTCTTGCATTGTTTGATCCGCTTGTTCTTTAGTATAGAATAGACCAATTGGTTTTGTTGGATTATCAAATGCTTGGTCATCACCAGCAACTTCTACTTGTGTTACTAATGTAACAACTTGTTTATCGATACCTAATTCATGAAGTTCATTTAATAAACTTTCTTGTAGTTGATAGCCAATGTAAGCTTGACTCATTGCGCCACATTCTGGGAATGGGAACGCTGGTCCTTGGCCATTTTCAGCTGCGTAATTTAATCCTAAATTAATACTGCCGACTTGTGGGCCATTACCATGACTGATTACAACTTCATAACCTTTTTGAATTAAGCTAACTAATGATTTAGCTGTTCCTTTAACTAATTCTAATTGCTCTTCAGGTGATTGTCCTAAAGCGTTACCACCTAAAGCCACTACGATTTTAGACATAGGTAGGTCTCCCTTCGATTATTCTCCTAAAGTTGCAACCATCACAGCTTTAATAGTGTGTGCTCTGTTTTCTGCTTCTTGGAAGACAACAGATTGTTCACTTTCAAAGACTTCGTCAGCAACTTCCATTTCAGTTAAGCCATATTTTTCTTGAATTTCTTTACCAATTTTAGTTTCAGTATCGTGGAATGATGGTAAGCAGTGTTCGAAGATTGCACGTGGGTTACCAGTTTTTTCCATCATTTCTTTAGTTACACGATATGGTTCTAATAATTTAATACGTTGTTCCCAAACTTCATCAGGTTCACCCATTGATACCCAAACGTCTGTGTAGATAACGTCTGAACCTTTAACACCTTCGTCGATGTTATCAGTTACTAAGATTTCGCCACCATTTTTAGCTGCGATTTCTTTACAACGATTTAATAATTCATCTGTTGGATTTAATTCTTTAGGGCAAACTAAGTGGAAAGTCATTCCCATAATTGCTGCACCTTGCATTAATGCATTTGCAACGTTGTTACGTCCGTCTCCAACATATGTGAAGTTAATTTCGTGGTATGGTTTTTTCAATACTTCTTTTGCTGTTAAGAAGTCAGCAAGTACTTGAGTTGGATGATCTTCATCTGTTAAGCCGTTCCACACAGGCACACCTGAATATTTCGCTAATTCTTCAACAGTACGTTGTGAGAAGCCACGGTATTCGATTCCATCATACATACCACCTAATACACGAGCAGTATCTTTAGCAGATTCTTTTTTACCCATTTGGCTTCCAGTTGGTCCAAGATATGTCACGTGAGCGCCTTGATCATATGCTGCAGTTTCAAACGCACAACGTGTACGCGTAGAGTCTTTTTCAAAGATCAAAGCGATGTTTTTACCTTTAAGCTTTTGTTGTTCTATACCAGCGTATTTCGCTCGTTTTAAGTCCTCAGATAGATTTAGTAAAAACTCAACCTCTTTTTGTGAAAAGTCTAATAGTGTTAAAAAACTTCTATTTCTTAAATTTTGCATCTTGTACAACTCCTTTGTGATATCTTTCACATGTATTGTAAGCGATAACAAAATATAATACAACACTTTTTAAATAAGTTTATAAATTATTTATGTATAATTGACAAAATGTTTACAATAACATGATTTTAGATATTTTTACATTTTATAGCGTTATAATGAAAGAGATTACTCCAATTTTTATATTTTTATTATTACACATAAAATAGTATTATTAAACTTATTTAGTAATTCGTTTCTCATTAGCAATACTTATTCCATTTTTTTAATTTATATACTAAAAAAACTTCTTTGTCACAATGGTACAAAGAAGGTTTATTTTGATATTATGCGTCTTTAGCGCCTCGATTAATCATGTCCTGTTTAGTAACAATTGGGTATTTTTTAAATACGAGTGAACCAATCCAACCTGCAAGTCCACCAACGATAGCCATCACTACACCGTATATAACAACTGTCATTGGATTATTAAAGCCAAACATGACAAGGAAACCTGCAATCGGTGTCGCTGTACCTGTCGCATCATTAACCATACCAGATAATGCGATAATTAGACCTGCTGCTGCACCACCGAAGAAGTTGGTTATGTATATTGGAATTGGGTTAGCTGATACGATATCTGCTTGAGATAACGGTTCAATACTTACTGAGATTGTTGATTTACGATCACCTAGTTTTAAACGGTGGAATAATGTTCCGTTCATAAATGCTGAACTAAATGCAGCCATTGCCCCGATTGCCATTGGTATACCTGTTAATCCGAGTAATGCGGTTAATGCCATTGAACTTAATGGTGCTGTACCAACAACTGTAATAATACCTCCGAGAACAATACCCATAAAGATTGGATTCGTGTCTGTACTGCTTTGAATAATGTCACCAATTTTCAAGAGTGTATTATTAACGACTGGTGTTAAGCCAGCTGCAATTAATCTTGCAAGTGGCGCAAGGATCACAACCGAACCAATTAAATCGACACCGTCTGGAACATATTTCTCTGTGTATTTCATAACGTAACCAATCAGATAACCTGCGAAGAAACCTGGTAAGAGATCCATACCACCACAGGCAGCACCAATCACTAGTGCATAGACTGGAGACACACCAATCGCAAGTGCAGTTAATCCTGCTGCAGCAACGCCACCAAGGCCTCCCGCAGCATCCCCTAACTCTTCAAGAAACTTGATGCCAAAGACTTCTCCGCCTACATACTTGTTGAATGCTTCGACTAAGAATGTTGCAATCGCCGCATTTGCTAGTGCTCCCATCGCACGCATACCATTGGGCGCTTTATACGTAAATAATGTAAAAATAATAAGAACTAAAATTAAAAATAACGTGCCAATAAGTAAATCCATAAAATTTTTCCATCCCCTTATAGATAATAAAAAAAGAGAATATAAGTTAACTGTTTTAAACCCCTAAAGTTATCTTTTATCCTCATTTAGTGACTATTTTACTAAAAAAACAAATTATATTCCACGGAATTTATTATTTTTTATGTAAAAAGCAAAATAAATACTATGCAAAATCATATATACGTAAATCGCATTTAATTGTATCGTTTTGTAATGGAAAAACTTAGAAATCGTAGGATAGCATGGCACGCTAAAAGAAAATATCTTTATCTTCACTAAAATTAATATTTTTATCCTTTTTGATTGTAAAAAGAGTTTTATTTTAAATTGAATGGGTATTTATCAAAAGTAGATACATGATTTATGTATTTGTTTTGGGAGACTAATTGCATTCGTAATGTTCTTTACGTGATCAATTACATGCTCTTTTCTTTTCAATTTAGTTTGAATTACTCAAACTTCTTTAAATTATTGAGTACATTTATGAATTACTAGTAATCCCATGCCAATAAAATGTATCCTTACGTACATTTTATTAAAAACCCAATTTTTATATTTTCCCAAAACGCCAATATGGCCGTTGAAGCACTTATAGTTCTCCCAATCTATAAGTGCTTTTGTTGTGTGAAAAATAGGAGTGGGACAGAATTCTTTTGAATTCGTCGTCCCACCCCCGCAAGGATGACTAGAACTGAGAAAAGCTTGATTTAAGCGCCTTCTCAGTTCAGTCAGCTACTGCGAATTTGCAAAATAGCTTCATTATATTATTTATGTTCCAGCCTCACTCTCTGAAGCATTATTTCTCAGATTTTGACGTTTTGCGTTTTTTAATTAATACAAGGCCTAGGCCTCCTAAAAGTACTGACCATAATGTTGTGTTTGTATCAGTTTGACCTGACTTTGGTAGTGCTTTTGTTACGTTGTCACCCGAAGTATTTGAATGGTTTACCTCATCAGATACTTCACTTGCATGATGAGTTATCACTTCATGATGACTTGAAGATTGAGTGCTTATCACACTCAAGTTATGAGTGTTAGATTTTGTTGTTTGTTGATTATGGCTTTCTTCTTGATGATTGTTATGAGCACTATGATTCATATCGTGGGAAGAACCTTTACTCTCCTCTACTCCTTCATTTGACTGTGCATTGTTATCTTCTTGATTTGAGATAACGACGTCACTATCATCTTCATATATGTCACCACCGACTTCATAAGGTGGTTCTAAGCCCTCATCATTTCCATTATTATCAACAGAAGCATGATTGCCTTCTTCGTTACTTGAATTATCGTTTTCGATATTAGGTTGTTCGCCATTATCTACACCATGATTGGTATTGGGTGATTCATTTTCAGGAGCAGGGTTATCTGAATCATCTTTAGACGCCCCGTTAGTATTTCCCGGGTTATCATTAACTCCTTCATCATCACTTTCTTGATCACCTGTTAAATCTTCTAATTCCCAAGCGGATGTTGTGCCAGATAACTCAAATGACGCAATCAACATTGGTTTACCATTTGGACTGTCTTCAGCGCTTTCAAACGTAATGCCCTCAGGTGAAATATCTTTATTATCTGGGTCATATAAATATTTCACAAAATACGGTTCATTAGGGTTTGTAATATCATAAATCATAATACCACCCACACGTTCTAAACCGACAAAGGCATATGAATGACTGCCTACTTTACCAACTACCACATTTTCAGCTTCTGGACCTTTATCATCACTACGATCATCTACTTTAATGTCATCAGCTGATTCATAATTGGCATTAAATCGTTCAGGCAATATATCTAATACGCGTTGCTCAATATCATTACCACTGTCATAGATCATTTCCAAATCAGAGGCTCTTAAGATAGAGAATGAACGACCACCATATGATACTAGCGCATTGTATTTCCCATTGGCATCTTTGAACGCATGTGACGTCGTAACTTTCAAACGACCCAATTGTTCGTCATCAAACAAGCCATTTTTCACCATTTCATCTAGTTCTGCTTGTGTGTAGTCTTGGTAATAACGTGCATCCAATTGAATATCATCTTTCAATTTCTTCACACGTTTTTCCTCAGAATAACCCTCATAATCTTGAGAATCACCTTCATTTGCGATCAATAAATAGTTTTCACCATTATAGTCATACGTATCGATACCATCTGGCTGCAATAACCCTAATACAGGCACACGTCGTAACTCTGATTTACCATCTTCATCAGACGTATCCATCGCATTTTGGGCAAGTGAATGGTCCTTATACGGTAACCCTTTCACTTGGACAATGTTTCCCTTCGCAATGTCGATCTTCGCGATGGCACTCACTTCTTGTAACGTGACATAGGCATATTTACTTTGGCTATCAACCGCAATATATTCTGGTTCAATATTCAAATAGGCATCTTCCGCATTAGGTCCTAACGCGCGAATACTTTCTTGATGTTCTTTCGTAAACATTGCTGTACGTATGTTATTGGCAGTTACATTTTCAGGACCATTCGCCACATCAATCACTGACACAGAACCTGGTGGGTTAACGATATAATCGTCACTTGGTTCCCCTTCATTAGCGACCAATAAATATTTGCCATCTTTTGAAAAAGTGACCATATCCGGTAGACTGCCGACCGTCACGTTATTGATATATTCACCATTTGAACCATAAAATATAACATGCCCGGGCTTCGTCTTATCCACTGCTGGCGCTGACACAGCTACATACGCTCCACTCGGATGTACTGTCACACTCGTTAAGTCACCCGCTTCAATTCCATTATCTTGCAGGTAAATACGCTTCACTAAATGAATTGCGCCATCCTTTCCAGGATGCTTTACATCAATAATATCCAACGCTTCCTTATCACCATTTACCGAATACGCATAGCCATTCTTTGGATTGTATTTCACAATTTCAGTTCCACCCTTATCGAAATCCGAACCACTTGTATAACGTCCTGTATGCGTGATGTTCAATTGATCTTGACCAGTGCGAGACGCATTCTTTGTACGTTGTGCCGATGTCCATTCAGGTGTTGTAGAAAGGATTGCTTTCGGTTGTTGATCTTGCGCGTTCGCATCACGTTGTAACGCATTGAAGAGCACTTGCTTTTGTTGCGAAGACATATGCGTCAGTTGTGATTTAGGCACATCCGCAACTGTGACATCACGCGCTTCTGTAGCCGTTACTTTATTCATTTGCGTTTCTTTTGAAAAAGGGTGTGCATTCGTACGTGTCACATTTGAATGTTGTACTGCTTCAGTTGATGTTACGTTGGATTGAGATACATCAGAATGTGCATTTTGGTTAGATTGTTGTGTCGTATGACTGTTTTCTGTTTGTCTGTTTTTAGTCGCTGGTTGTGTTGCTTTTTTTGTTTCTTGTGTAGGTGCTTCTTGCGTATTGTTTTGTGATGATGTTTCTTTAATTTCATGTTGAGGTTGTTCTTGAGTTTGTGATTGTTCTTTTTTAGGTTGTTCTTGTGTAGTTGGTGTTTGAGATGTTGTTACATCCTTAGATGGTTTACTTTGTTGTGTTGTTTCTTTAGTTACTTGTTCTGTTTGATTATTACTTTGATTCTCATTATGTATCGCTTTATCTTCCTCTGTATCCGCTTCTTGAGACGGTACTTGTTCAGTAGATGCTTCTTCCTTAGTTTGAATGTCTTGTGTTGCTATCGCTTTATTTTGTGGTTGTGCCACACGTTGCGTTGAGGCTTCATAACTCGGTTGTTCTTTAGATGATTGCGTTTGTTCCGTTGAAACCTTTTCAGAAGTGTTCGCCTCATGACTTTCCGCAGCAGACGCTTGCCCCCCACCTATCAATAATAAACTCCCAACAAGAATAGACGTCGCCCCGATTGAATATTTACGAATCGAATACGCCTCACGCTTATTCCTAAACTGCTTCTTATCCATAAAAAAATCCCCCCTGTAAGATAAAAGTGTATACACCACCATCTTACAAGAGGAATATTTATGGATTATTGGGAGTGAGTAAAGAAATGGTAAAGTGCAAATGTTACTCAAACACACCTCTAGAAGACATCACTCTCTTGTACTCTACTACAATGTCTTCGTCTATAATTTTATTAACATGTTTTTTATGTTTAAGTTCTAGACGGGCATTTTGAAAGCTTCTAAATCCTAAATCCACAAGACCAGGTTTATTTACAGTCATAATAAAAGTAGCAATCCCCATTGGTTGAGTACCTCCTTTAGTCCCAGCCATAATAGTTCCATGAGTAACATCTATACTAGTAAATGTCGAAGAACTAACTAGTAATAAACGTGAGAACTCTCTATTTTTCGCTATAGGTAAACTTTCTTTAAATGATTTACCATAATAAAAATATTGTTTATAAAACCAATATATACGCACCAATGTCTCAAAAATTATGACTGGTATTAACTCAGTTGTGAAGGCTCTAAGGTCATATCCATTTTTAAACATCCAATCAGTAGCCTTTGCTATATTCATATCTTGATTATTAATTTTTATTTTACCAAATTGTAATTTTTTTAATAATGCTTCCCCAGGAACAGCTAAGCCACTGCCTCTTCCTTTTGAACCACTACTTCCTGAGACATCACTCATTAGATGACCAAACCAATTGTTCACTGCTTGAATAATTTTATTTACTATATTTCCTGTTAATTCAATATTTTTATTTTTTGCTTCTGTCGTAATAATTTTACCTTCATTTGTAATAAAACTAGCCGTACCAGTTAATTGATTATAAACACTACTTATTAAGCCTAACAAACTAGCATCATGTCCTAATGAAAATAAATGATGGTTATCCGGTGACATTCCTTGGACAACCTTAGAATGTCCAGCATCATAACCAACTGGATGTTTTTTCTCCAAGTACTTAATACACGACTTTAAACTAGCATTGTGTTTATTTTCTTTAATTTTATTTATTTTCTTATTTAGTTTTTCAATAGCTTCAGGAGAATTTGCCTTTTTCTTATGTTTTTTTAATTCTGCAATTCTTTCATGGTATGCATATTCTTTTACTAATTTTGCATAACCACCATCTACAACCTTTTGTAACCCCTTTGCATCTTTACCTTTAGCAATTGTGCCCACAAAAACTACATCGATAAATCCTGCTATAACACCTGCTGCAGCTGCAAATCCATAGTCCTCTTTTTCAAGTTCTAGTAAGTCAAATTTTTCTATCATTTTACGAGCCACTTCAACCTGCTCATGTTTACTATATAAATTTAAAAATGGACTTGTTAAATCTATATTATTTTCTAATGCGAATTGTCTATTATATTCGTAAGAATTAAAATCATCTCTATCAATATCTATTGTTTTAACATTTTTTGTTTCTACCAAATCAATAGATTTTGAAGCATATATTTGGCCATCTCTTAGTTTATTTCTCAACACTTCATCATTAAATTTTGTGAGATTAGAATCTTGAGACTGAGTATTATTTAATCTTCGTTTTCTTAATTCATTCAATAAGTCTTTTTTCATATTAATTTGATTATCGATATTCTCTTTCATAACATCAATATTATGCAAAGACTTATCAAGGTTGTCATTAGCTTGATTTCGTAATTCATAATCTACTAACAGATTTTCTGCTAAACCTTTTAGTTCTTTTTTATCTTTTCTCCCCTGTCTACTCATCTTTTTCTCCACTAAACAATGATTTTTTCAAACCTGAAAATCCTTTTTTAGCAAGTGATTTACTTTGAGCAATACTTGATGCTTTTGTATCGAAGTAACCGATATCTTCAAGAACAGTATGCACTGCTTTTAATTCATCCAATTCGATATTCTCTCTTAAAGCGACATCGTCAGCTTCAGATTGATTATCTAAATCTCCATTTATCAAATAAACATTTTTAATTACTTCATCCGCATAAACTTTATTAATATTTTTAGCTAATAATTCATTATATTTTCCTATATCTAAACTTTCAGGAACCATGGTTAATAACAATTCACGTTCAGAATAAGTTTCATCCTCTTCAATTAAACTACCAGCATCAGCTAATGATTGATTTTGATTTATAATTAATTCTAATTCTTTATACAACTCTGAACTAAGTTCATTTGATTCACGTAATTTTAAAGCAAAATCTGTCATTTTTTGACTTAACCAATTGATATCTTCAATAATGTATGCATTAGCAATACGTAGTTGACTAATACGGTCATTAAGCGTTTGAATTCTAATACCAAACTTCTCTGCTTCTCCTGTGCCAGAGAAGTATTTAAGTCCTCTATAAACACCGAATCCCGCTATAATTCCCAGGTAAACAGTTCCACCACTAGTAAGTAGTCCCAGAGCCACTAATCCGGCTCCACTAGCCACAGCAGCAAGTTCTTTGTTTACTTCTTTAATTTGACTATCTGTCATTCTACTTTCAATAATTTCTTTATCTGCTTTAATTTTTCTCAAAATAAACTTCAGTTGTTTATCTGAAATATTTAATCTATTAAGCATTCTAACTAATACTTCGTCATCCTTAATAGTGTCTAATTTACCACTATTCATTCCTATAATATCCATAGCCAAAGTTTGTTCTACTGCAGCTTCTGAAAAATTATCTTTATTAGTTTGACTTTTAAGTTGATCTATTAATTCTTCAATAGTTAAATCTTCTTTATCTTCGAATCGATACTTTCTTAAATCATTGGCCAATTGTTTGCTAACTTTTATTTTAGTCATCAAACTGATGAGTTCTTTATACTCCCGACTATCAATAATGCCATCATCATCTTTTAAATATGCAATAACAATTCTGAAATATAATTCCAATATTTCAGAACTCATTTGACTAATTTGCACTACTTGATTTTTAGAAGCAATATTATCTACACGTTTATTAAAATCATTCAATAACTTTGCAATAAGTTTATACGGCAAATCACTATCAAATTGTTCAGAGCTAAATTCTATATCTTCACCGTTTTCATATGAAACGATTACTCGATGATATTCAATTACTTTTCCCTTATTATTGATTGTTCTGTCAGAATCATACTCAGCTGATATTATATTTTCAAAAGGGATTTTCTTAACACTATCAAACGTAGTTTTTAAATACATTTCAGCCCCAGTAAATACTACTCCTGATTTGCCATTATTTAATAAACTAGTATCGATTAATGCTATAACAGTATTTGGATCAATACCTTCCGCAATACTGACTGATGCATTTATGAGAACTTTTTCAGGAATATCAGGTGTAATCATGATATCTGTTAGATTTGTTTCATTTAGTAATGACTTAATATACACATCTGAACTTACCTTCTCTATTACATCCACTTCTTCGATTTTTTGACTATTATTGTTTATACTTGCAATTTTAAATCCGCATTCCGGACAAAATTTAGCATTTTCAATTAATTTATTTCCACATTCTGGACAAAATTTCATTTCAATTATCCCCTTAAAGTACTTATTTTTCGAAATTAGTTTAGCACAACAATCATAAAATTAGTTAAAAATTATTGTAATTTTTATAAATATTTTTATATCTTTTACAATTCGAAAATAAGTGTAGTATTTCACTCTAAAATATATAATTAAGTCTGCGTATTTAGTTAATTTAATTGTTTTCTACAACACTTTATTCTCTTATGCTATATTTAAACCAAATACTATTTTTCGGGTGATGTTATGAGTTATCAAGGTGAATTGGCGTTAGAGAATGAAGTGATTAAGCAACTAGAGTCTCAAGGTTATGAAAAAGTAATCTTAAGAAATCATGACCAATTGGTTAACAATTTTCGTCAAATTTTAAATGAACGAAATATGGACAAACTTAATAATAAACCGCTCACTGATACTGAATTTGCGCGTTTGATGACTGATATTAGTGATAAGAGTGTCTTTGAAAGTGCAATGCAACTGCGCGATAGTTACACGCTTGAAAGAGATGACGAATCGAAGGTGTACTTATACTTCTTTAATACGGAACATTGGTGTCAAAACAAATTCCAAGTTACGAATCAAGTATCAGTCGATGATAAATATAAAGGTCGCTATGATGTGACGCTTCTCATTAATGGTCTGCCACTTGTTCAAATTGAACTTAAACGTAGCGGTATTGCGATTACACAAGCGTTCAATCAAATTGAACGTTATCGTAAACATAACTACAGAGGCTTGTTCCGCTTCATTCAATTATTCGTTGTGAGTAATAAGAAGGAAACACGTTATTATGCGAACAGTGATAAAGAAATATTCAAAAGCTTTATGTTCTATTGGAGCGATAAAGACAATCGTCGAATTAACAATTTAAAAGAATTTATCCAAGACTTCCTTGACCGTTGTCGCGTGGCGAAAATGATTAGTCGCTATATGATCACAAACGAAACTGATAAACTTTTAATGGCACTTCGACCATATCAAGTGTATTCAGTGGAAGCACTCATCAATCGTGCTACGGAAACGAATAATAATGGCTACATTTGGCATACGACTGGTAGTGGTAAAACACTGACATCATTTAAAACGAGCCAAATTCTATCTAGAGATCCTGGCATTAAGAAAGTCATCTTCCTCGTAGACCGTAAAGATTTAGACAGTCAAACACTCGCAGAATTTAATAAATTCCAAATGGACTCTGTTGATTTAACCGATAATACACATAAACTTTTAAAGCAGGTTGATGATCCTTATCAGAAACTCATTGTTACTACGATTCAGAAGATGTCCAATGCGGTTAAGACTGGCGCTAAAGTAATGGATAAATATAAGGAAGATAAAGTTGTCTTCATTATTGATGAGTGTCACCGTACGCAATTTGGCGAGATGCACCGTCTTATTAGACAACATTTCCTTAACGCTCAATATTTCGGTTTCACTGGTACGCCTCGCTTTGAAGAGAATTCAAGTCAAGATGGTCGTGCGACTGCAGATATTTTTGAAAAGTGTTTACACACCTACCTCATCAAAGATGCGATTCGTGACGGCAACGTACTTGGTTTCTCAGTGGAATATATCAGTACATTTGCGAAGGAATTACACGAGATGGACGACACATATGTCGCTAATATCGATGAAAATGAACTATGGATGGCTGACGACCGTCTTAAATTAGTTGCCCAACATATGATTGATAACCATCATAAGAAGACACGTAATCAAATGTATACTTCCATCTTCACTGTACAAAGTATACCAATGGCAATTAAGTATTATAAAATCTTCAAACAACTCAAAGAAGAAGGCAAACATGATTTAAATGTTTCTACCATTTTCACTTACGGAGCGAATGAAGATAGTAAACAACAGTCGGATAATAAGCATACTAAAGATGAACTTGCCGAAATAATGAAAGATTATAACGCGACCTTCGACAAGAATTATTCACTCGATTCATTCGATGGGTTCTTTAATGACATTTCTAAACGTGTGAAACAAGGTAACCCCGCCGAACGTCTTGATATCCTTATTGTCGTCGATATGTTCTTAACTGGTTTCGATAGCAAGAAGCTAAACACACTATATGTCGATCGTAACTTGAAATATCATGGTTTAATCCAAGCCTACTCACGTACCAATCGTGTTGAGAAAGAAACGAAGCCTTACGGTAATATCGTTTGCTATCGAAATTTGAAAGACAATACAGATAGAGCCATTGAGCTCTTTTCACAAACAAACGATACGGATACCGTATTAAGTCCATCATTTGATGTCATATTGTCACAATTCAAGTCAGAGTTAGAACAATTATTCAAACTTGCCCCAACGCCAGATAGTGTAGATGACTTAGAGCGTGAAGAAGACAAGTATCAATTTGTAATGATTTATCGTGCCCTAGCGAGTATTATGCAACGACTTAAAACATTCGACGAATTCTATTTCACAACAGATGTGGTAGGTATTGATGAACAAACGTACGAAGATTATAAGAGTAAATATCTCAATATTTATGATCAAGTCAAAGCAACCAATACTGCTGAAAAGACATCTGTTTTAGAAGATATTGACTTTAAAATCGAAGTACTTAGAAACGATTTAATCAATGTTCAATATATCTTAGACTTACTTAATAACATTGACTTAACAGATAAAAAACAAACTGAGCGCGTGCGTAATCAAATCAAACAATTATTAGATAAAGCTGACGATGATAAACTTCGCCTAAAAGCCGAATTAATTAGAGAATTCTTAGATAAAGTCATTCCTCATTTAGATGAAGATGCTGTTGTTGAAGATGCTTACTTTAATTTCGAGGAAACGGTCAAAGAAAAAGAAATTCAAGACTTCGCAGATTCAAAAGAATATCCAGTCGAACTGCTTAAAGAAGTCATTAATGAATATGAATTTAGCGGACAATTAGACAATGCCGTTGTTGAACAAGGTATTACAGGGGGCTTACTAGTACGTACCCAGAAGATTGAAAACGTTAAATCCTTCGTTCAAGAAACAACAGAAAAATATGGCGCAGCAAACTAAATAAGTTAGGCGGTTTCCCGCTTAACTTATTTTAATTTGTGATTTAAAATAAGAAATAAAATATAAAAACTTAAATATCAAACAATATAATTACATTTATTAAGGGGGAAACATCAGTGTCAACGACAGAAAAACAACGTCAACAACAAGCTGATCTACAAAGAAAATTATGGTCCATCGCCAATGACTTACGTGGGAACATGGACGCCAATGAGTTCAAAAACTATATCTTAGGCTTAATCTTCTATCGCTTCCTAAGTGAGAAGAATGAAGAAATCGCTTCAGACTTGCTAAAAAAAGATGGCATCTCGTATGAAGAAGCCATGAAGAATGATACATATAAACCTATCGTTGAGAAAGAATTAATCGCACGTATTGGTTTTGTCATTAAACCTCAATACTTATTTAGTAATTTAATTAAAGAAATCGAAAAACAAACATTTCAAATTGAAGATTTAAGCAATGCCGTGAAAAACGTTGAAAACTCTACACGTGGTCATGAAAGTGAAGATGACTTTATTCATCTCTTCGATGATATGGACCTAACATCTAGCCGTCTTGGTAATACAAACGCGAAACGTACACAACTGATTTCAAAAGTGATGGTCCAAATTTCAACCTTGCCTTTCGTTCATAGTGACCTTGAAATCGACATGCTTGGTGATGCCTACGAATACTTAATCGGTCAATTCGCGGCAAGTGCAGGTAAAAAAGCTGGTGAGTTTTATACACCACAACAAGTATCTACAATCTTAGCTAAAATTGTTACAACAGGAAAGCAAGACTTAAAAAGCGTTTACGACCCTACGTGCGGATCTGGTTCCCTACTCCTTCGTGTTGGTGCAGAAGCTAAAGTGCGTCAATACTATGGTCAAGAATACAATAGTACGACATACAACCTAGCTCGAATGAACATGTTACTCCACGATGTGAACTATAAACGTTTCCAAATCGAAAATGACGACACGCTTGAAAGCCCTGCAGTACGTGAAGAACGCTTTGATGCCGTTGTAGCTAACCCACCATACAGCGCGAAATGGAGTGCTGACCCTTCATTCTTAGATGATGCACGTTTCAGTAACTATGGTAAACTTGCACCTAAATCTAAAGCCGATTTCGCCTTTATTCAACATATGATTTACCACTTAGATGATAATGGCACTATGGCCGTAGTCTTACCACATGGAGTTTTATTCCGTGGCGCAGCAGAAGGTACCATTCGTAAATATTTAATTGAAGAGAAGAATTACTTAGATGCCGTTATCGGCTTACCTGCTAACCTATTCTTCGGTACAAGTATCCCAACAAGCATTCTAGTATTTAAGAAATGTCGTGAAGCGAATGACGACGTAGTGTTTATTGATGCTTCTCAATCCTTTGAAAAAGGTAAAAACCAAAACCATCTTACCGACGAAGACGTCAACAAAATCGTTGAAACCTACCGCAATAGAGAAACCATTGATAAATACAGCTATATAGCAACTTTAGAAGAAATTAAAGAAAATGATTATAACCTTAATATCCCAAGATACGTCGATACATTCGAAGAAGAAGAACCGATTGATCTAGACCAAGTCCAACAACAACTCGCAGACATCGACAAAGAAATCGCCGACGTAGAATCAGAAATCAATGATTATCTTAAAGAACTAGGAGTGTTGAAAAATGACTGAACAGCAAAATACTCCAGAACTAAGATTCCCAGGGTTTGAAGAAAATTGGGTAACTAGCAAGTTAACATTAGTAACAACTTTATTAAAAGATGGAACACATGGCACTCATAAAGATGTTGAAATAGGTCCATGGCTTTTAAGTGCAAAAAATATAAAGAATAACAAAATAACTATAGTGGAAAATGATAGAAAAATAAGTCAAACTGACTTTAATAAAATTTATAAAAACTATAATTTAAGAACAGATGATCTTTTACTTTCAATAGTCGGCACCATAGGTAATGTTGCTCTTGTAAAAAATCCTTATAACATTGCCTTTCAAAGAAGTGTAGCTATTTTAAGATTCAAAGATTGTTTTTCAAGTTTATATTTTTTATACCTTTTTCAAACTTTTGTATTTAAAAAGAAACTCAAAAGAAATCAAGTTGTCTCCGCACAACCAGGTATTTATTTAGGTGATTTAGGCAAATTTGAAATTAACATACCCGAATCTAAAAAAGAACAAGTCAAAATAGGGGTTTTCTTTAGCAAACTCGACCGCCAGATTGAGTTAGAAGAACAGAAACTTGAACTTTTAGAACAACAAAAGAAAGGCTATATGCAAAAGATTTTCTCACAAGAGTTGAGGTTTAAAGATAAAAATGGCAATGAATATCCAGAGTGGAGTATAAAGAAATTAAAAGATATAGCCGAAATTATTGGTGGAGGAACACCTAGTACAAAAGATGATACTTATTGGGATGGTAATATAAATTGGTTTTCACCAGTTGAAATAGGGGATAAAGATTTTGTTAACGAAAGTCAAAAGATGATAACTGAAAAAGGACTACGAAAAAGCTCCGCAAAACTTTTGCCAATTGGTACTGTTCTATTTACGTCAAGAGCTGGAATAGGGAAAACAGCAATACTTTCTAAAGAATCAACAACTAATCAAGGTTTTCAATCTATTGTACCTAAAGAAAATTTATTAGACTCTTATTTTGTATACTCTATGACAAGTCTATTAAAGAGATATGCTGAAAGAGTAGGAGCAGGTTCAACATTTACAGAAGTTTCAAGAAAGCAAATGGAAGAAATCAAAATATCAACTCCTACAATAAAAGAGCAACAAAAAATAGGGAGATTATTTTATAAAAATAATCGATTAATAGAGAAACAGAAAACTAAACTTAAATTACTAAAACAACGCAAGCAAGGACTCTTACAGAAGATGTTCTTGTAATTCTGATAAAGTCCCATTATGTAAAGGATAACTACCTGAGAAACAGGCAGTTATCCCTAAAGCTATAATATTACTTTAACGGCTAGCGTCTAAAGACGTTAGCTTTTTCCTGTTCAACTCAAAACAATATTATCTCTTTAGTTTAAGTCTCATGTGTCTTTGTATTACTTTAACAAATACTAAAATATAATTTATATTTTAAATTCATAGGCTTATCACAATATGAGCATGTTCTCACATCACGTGAACTTCTCAATTTCTACGACCTTCCATTTTCAATATAATTTTATAATCTCTACTATTGATAATCCATGTTTATTGCGAATAAGCTTTATTTTATATTTTGCCGTAAAAACAATAAAGTATTTACACAAACATTTTGTATGGGCTGAAATATAGTGTTTAAAAGTCAGTTACAATTTTTTGTTTTCATAATTACTTTTGCTAGGACATCATAAAAACATGAAGTAGATATTTAATTGTATATCTATTATTGTCGCCAAAATAGTAGATGATATATTTTTTTATGCATACGCACTTAACTGATCACAGTATTAATTAATATTACTATGGTCAAAAGCATTGAATATACTATATAGATTGAATTCATATTTAATAAAACTTATTCCTTTTTCTTTCATAGCCTTCCATTCTTGCTTAGACAATTGTTCTTTAGATAGAACCTCATAAATAAATAACCAATATGCATCAAAATTATCTTTTGATAAATCTTTAGCTAATTTAGTCAATTTTTTCTTTCCTTTGCCGAATTTAAATGCCATACCATACATGTATAGAATTAATAATAATAAACAGTCTTCACAATTTATTAGTTCATCATATTCTTCAGTATTGAGAATATTGATATTATATTTAACAGCTAAGTAAAGCGCATAACTAACACCCTCATAATTATTAATTCTATAGTTTTCTTTATAAATTTGATAAAGAACTCCCTTTAACTCACTCTCGTTAAATTGTTTTAAGGATAAGATTTGTTCTTCAAGTAATGGTAATAAATATGGATATATAATCGCTAAATGAAACCAAACTTTAGTTAGATATCTTTTTGCATTATTTGAAAGCCTCTCTTTATTTAAAACTTTAGTTGCATAATTTATAATTGCCGCATTAGATTCCTTTTCAGCCAAACTAATTGCTAAATTCATGTAATACTTACAACTGTTGTAATCAATATAATCATTAGAATTTTTTATGAAAAAAGTTTTGATATTTCTAATCCAATTCTCTTCAGTTTCTTTAGGAAGTTTATCAATTTTTGTTTTTTTATAATTTAAGCTCAAACCATAATTTCGTAAATGCTTTTGTAAAGAATATAAAAAATTATTTGCTTCAGATATGCTAGCAGTATAGCATGTATAATCATCAATATTTCTAATATAATTAAATTTCTCTGAATGCAAATTATTATCTATTTCACATAAAATAACTTCTGCTAATAAATTAGATGTATGTGGGCCTATGAGAAGGCCATGTGTCTCCCCTTCTTTCATATTTCTCGTATATAAATCAATTTCATTAAACCATTCATTTTGATATTGTCTGGATTTATATTTTTTTGCCTCAATTTTTGAGATTAATGCCCAAGTGATAGCATGTGTATATATACTTGGAAAACAATTAGAAATATCTGCAGAAACTTTGTATTTTGCTCCAATTAATAAATCAATATTGGGACTCCCATCTATTTTATAATTAGAATAATTCATTTCGAACAAGCCATTTTTCTTGCTTTTTTTTCTGATGTGAATTCGACTAATTTTAAAATGTTGGTTTTCAGTTAATTTTTGAAAATGATTTACATATTCTGTCCAATTTTCCGATAATGTTTCACACTGTAATGAATAGGAAAATGGATTAGGAATAGCTAACTGTCTAGGAATGTTTATATTTCGGTAACTTTCATATAATATATAAGTCTTTGGTTTTTTCATGTTTTTATCAAATTTAATATTAGTATTTTTATAATATTGATAATACTCTTTTGATTGAAGGAAAGGTGGTAACTTATCGTTAAATAATCCATAACTTATAAATTCTTCTAATACTTCATCTTTAGTAATTTCTTCAATATATTCATAGTATTTTTTCATATAGACCTCTAAGCTTTTACATATAAATTCTTAATTATTTCTAAAATTTACAACTATTATACACTTAATTTTTATTTACTATTACAAATTATTTATAAAATAAAGATTTATTTCAAAAAATTTAGCACGCTTTTCATATTCATCTTACCTTCCATGATATTCATAACGATAAATGCAAAGATAAATGTTAATACAGATGATAGAACGAAGTTGTTTCAATAGGAATGTCATGTCTGCCACGATATTGTTCGGTGGTAATTTACTCATGATAAATTTATGTGAATAATAACTACATATGAAACCTAACATATTAACGATAATGGCTAATAATATAGTTTCACGATAAACGTACATGACGTTTTCTTTTTTATAGACCACTAAGTCTGTTAGAGTTGCAACTTCTCATGAATGTTCTCTGACGTTAATGTTAGTCAAAATAAATATTTCAACCACGAACTCCTGAATATCCAATCAGAAATTGAATAAATGCACAAACAAGCCAAATGAACGCAAGATAGGGTTCATTTGGCTTTATGTATGAGAATCAACTCAAAATATTAAATATAAAATTAGCTACATATGTTTCTAGAAATGCTGCGATGATGATTAATGGTAATGCGATCAATACATAGGATTTGATTACGTTGATTAAGTTAACTTTTAACGCGTAGTTTTCTTTTTTACTTTTCCTGAAGAGATTGGTAAAGCGACGTGTGATGGCTTTATTCAACATATACAATGCACTTGCTAAAATGCAAAAGCCCATGACTTCAAATGTATAATGCGGAATAAATGCAATACATCCTATCAAGCCTTTATGTAAATCAAAACTCAGAAGAAAGCCAAACATTATGCCAGGCATAAGAATGGTAACCACTAAATTGATCAAATAAAGATAAGGTATAGGTAGTAAGGCTAAGATAAACATTTGTAGTGGCACTTGAAAGCCGTTATTAACGATATATTTCCACACTTTCTCAAGTCCTTTAGCTTCGCCAATCTTTTCGCTCGCATTTCCCATATTCTTCAAGTCATTAATTGACGGATGAACAAAATAACAGAATAGCGTAGTAATGATTACACATATCGTAGCCACTATAAATATTTTTACGGCACGTTTAACAATATCCAAGTTAATTGATTTCAGCATAATCGACCTCCTCTGTCGCCACTTATACTAACAAATCTTATACGGTATTTTAATATCTTTTTCAGAGATTTAAGGTAGACTTAATGTTCGCATGTACACGTTCACATTAGCGCGCTCTGACATTATAAAAGCTATGAGGAAACCTTGCATTATCGGTTTCTTCATAGCTTATTTTAACTAGATTGAAGTGATTATTGAGGTCCTGGATTGCGTTTCATCTTCACATATTGAGAGATACTGTATAGTATAATTCCGAACCAAATAAGTGCGAACGTAACTAATTGTTGTGCGTCAAAATGTTCTTTAAAGGCAAAGATACCTAAGAAGAACATGATCGTTGGTCCAACGTATTGAATAAATCCTGTTAGAGATAAAGGAATTCGTTTAGCACCTGCTGAGAATAAAATTAATGGAATGGCTGTTACTGCCCCTGAGAATAGTAGCCAGAAGGTATCCATGTTCATACCGACTGATGACGTTCCTGTCTTCCATAAATAAATCATATAAATTAATCCCGCTGGCGCTGTGACGATACATTCAATCGCAATACTGCTGATGGCTTCGATTTTAACAATCTTCTTCAACAAGCCATAAATGCCGAATGAGAAAGCAAGCATTAATGAGATAACTGGAAATTCTCCAACGCGTATCGTCATATAGAGTACTCCGATTGCCGCAAATACGATGGCTAAAGATTCAAATTTATTAAACCTTTCTTTTAGGAAAATAAACGCCAATAATATACTGACTAATGGATTAATGTAATAACCTAAACTAGATTGAAGGACGTGGCCATTAGATACAGCCCAAATGAACGTTCCCCAGTTCACCGTAATCACATAACCGGCAATAATGATGACGATAAGTTCAATTGGATGTGAGAATAGATGTTGCAAATCACGCTTGAATGTTTGTGATTTCTTTAAAACGACGATCATTAGAATCATAAAGATCATGGATAATACAATGCGATAAGCTAAGATTTCAAATGCACTAACGCCACCAATTAATTTCCAATAAATTGGCAAGATTCCCCATAGTACATATGCCCCTAACGCATATAGAATCCCTTTTTTGAATTCAGTATTGGAATTCATCCAAACCCTCCTATCGGTATAACCCTGGAAATATGTATTTAGTAATACAACTATGGTACCAATAGTTAAGAAGGTTAGATATATAAACTGCTCAAAATCTCTTAAATTCCCAATGAATCAGGTCGAATTAACCCGAATTTAGACATCCATCACTCTAACATCACACAACCCGAAGTCTTACCCTTTAATTCAAAAATAATAATGGCAGTGACTACACAAGCCACTGCTATAAGGTAATTCTGTATTATTGATAGATTTTGTTGCCTGATTTTCTAAACTCTTCGTCTTTTTCTCTCATACCTTCTAATTGTTCTTTATATGAATCACGAATCTCATGTGACAATTTCATTGAACAGAATTTGGGTCCACACATACTACAGAAATGTGCAATTTTTGCAGCTTCAGCGGGTAAGGTTTCATCATGAAATTCTCTTGCGCGTTCTGGGTCTAATGATAAATTGAATTGATCTATCCAACGGAATTCAAAGCGTGCTTTACTAATCGCATCATCGCGAACCGTAGCACCTGGTAAGCCTTTCGCTAAGTCGGCTGCATGCGCTGCGATTTTATATGTTACAACACCATCACGAACATCGTCTTTATTTGGTAAACCAAGATGTTCTTTAGGTGTTACGTAACATAACATCGCTGTGCCATAACTTGCAATTTGGGCTGCACCAATGGCAGATGTTATATGATCATATGCTGGCGCGATATCAGTGACTAAGGGGCCTAATGTATAGAATGGTGCTTCTTTACAATAGAAATCTGCTAAATCCTGGTTCTCTTTTATTTTATACATTGGGATATGTCCTGGTCCTTCAATCATGACTTGCACATCATGTTTCCAAGCAATTTCAGTTAATTCACCTAGTGTTTTAAGTTCTGCAATTTGGCTTTCATCGTTAGCATCATAAATTGAACCTGGACGTAAACCGTCTCCTAGAGATACTGCCACATCATATTTGTTTAAGATTTTACAAATATCTTCAAAATGCGTATATAAGAAACTTTCTTCATGATGTGCAAGACACCATTGCGCAATAATTGATCCTCCACGCGATACAATACCTGTTAAACGATTGACAGTTAGTGGAATGTAATGTAACAACAAGCCAGCATGAATCGTGAAGTAGTCGACACCTTGTTCGGCTTGTTCAATTAACGTATCTCGATAAACTTCCCAAGTTAAGTCTTCAGCTACACCGTTTACCTTTTCCAAAGCTTGATAAATTGGTACCGTACCTACTGGAACTGGTGAATTACGAATCAAATATTCGCGAGTAGAATGGATGTTCTTACCTGTCGACAAATCCATCATCGTATCTGCACCCCAGTGAATTGCCCACACCAATTTCTCGATTTCCGCTTCAATCGAAGATGAAACGATGGAGTTACCAATGTTCGCATTAATCTTAACTTTAAAATTCTTTCCAATAATCATCGGTTCTGATTCAGGATGATTGATGTTACTCGGTATAATCGCACGTCCTCTCGCAATTTCTTCTCTCACAAATTCTGGGTCTACTTGTTCACGAATCGCAACGAATTCCATTTCTTTAGTGATAATGCCTTGTTTCGCATAATGCATTTGGGTTACAACTTTATCTTTCATTGCACGTTTCGGTTGATAATGAAAAGGGTGTGCTACATAGTTTTTATGACCATCTTTCTTAAAGCCATTATCAATCGATTGAACCTTGCGTCCTTCATAGCATACGACATCTTCACGTTCAGCAATCCATGATCTTCTATTTTTTGGAATCCCTCGATTAACATTTACCTCATAACTCTCATCATGGTAAGGTCCCGCTGTATCGTACACTATTATTGGTTCATTTTTAAATGAACTACTTTCAAGTTGCGTATCCGACAACTCAATTTCACGAAATGGAACTTTGATTTCGTCGTTCTTTCCTGTTTTAAAGATTCGTTTGCTCGCTGGAAAATTCTTTTTAAAATTAATCAATTCTTGTTTCATATACATAACCTTCCTATGCCACTAGGTATATCTCAAATGACTGATCAATACATGCACAAAAAAACATTCAGCTGAACACTGAATGCATAAGAAAATAAGCAAAGTATATTAAACAAATTTATATGTATCTTAAATTATTAAAGTGAAAGTGAACAAACCTTTTAACTTTAATATCTTTTAGTCTAAATGTACTCACTTGCTTCCCTACGCTAGTATTAACTAGATCAGGTACGAAGGGTTGGAGTTTTAAACTCCTTTCAGCCACTTAAAGCACCCCTAGCAGATGATATTGTATTACAAGCATAATTGTACCAAACGTGTCATATTACTACAAATTAAGATTTATTGTGCATAGAAAAACAGTGGTCTTAATAACCACTGTCTAAAATTCTATTTACTTAACTTATCCACCAAAGAATAAATCAATAATATCACTTGTTCTATTTTTATCAGTTTTATAAAACTCTGTATAACCACAATTCTTGCAAGTGATTGTTTTAAAGTTGTTATGTTGGACATCAAACATCTTAGATAGTCCAGAACCTGTTGCCGATAGTGTCCCCTCTTCCACTTCTGTATGTCCACATTTCACACAGCCGTTTCCTGCATTCCCAGTCATACACAACACTCCTTTATTGTTTCTTACTTATTTTATAGCCTATTTATTAATCGCTAATCTTTAGATATTAAATATCTCCAGTTGAATTACACGTTTGTTTTAAAGATGTTTGACATCACTCTTTTAATTCTCAAATTATAGATAAGTCATCTTATAAATAACAATCTAAATTCAGGATTTTCGGCAAAATATATGCAAAACTTGGCTTTCAGATTTGCTCGCTAATTACTTCTATCCAAACCCTAAACCCATTCTCCATGACCTTGCCACACTGTTGTCACATTTACTGTGACAAAGTGGCATTTTCTTTATGTTGAAGACGCTTTCTTACGCCCTTACAATTGAAGTATCAAATCAGAATAAAAAAAGAGGTGTAGTTATGGCTCAAACAGAGACACAAGAGAAAAAAGGTCTCGGCCGTAAAGTTCAAGCGTTTGGTTCATTCCTTAGTAGTATGATTATGCCAAACATCGGTGCGTTTATCGCATGGGGCTTTATTGCTGCGATTTTCATTGATAATGGCTGGTATCCTAATAAAGAATTATCTCAATTAGCAGGACCAATGATCACGTACTTAATTCCATTACTTATCGCATTTAGTGGTGGTCGTTTAATTCACGACTTACGTGGTGGTATCGTTGCAGCGACAGCAACTATGGGGGTTATTGTTGCATTACCAGATACACCAATGTTACTTGGCGCAATGATTATGGGACCACTTGTTGGTTGGTTAATGAAGAAAGTTGACCAATTCTTACAACCTAGAACACCACAAGGCTTTGAAATGTTATTCAATAACTTCTCAGCAGGTATTCTAGCATTCATTATGACAATCCTTGGCTTCAAACTATTGGCGCCAATTATGCAATTCATCATGCACATCTTATCAGTAGCAGTTGAATTCTTAGTACACTTACACTTATTACCAATTGTAAGTATCATCGTAGAACCAGCTAAAATTTTATTCCTTAACAACGCGATTAACCATGGTGTATTCACACCACTTGGTACTGACCAAGCCGCAAGTGCAGGTCAATCTATTCTATTCGCAATCGAATCAAACCCTGGACCAGGTATCGGTATCTTATTAGCGTACATGATCTTCGGTAAAGGTACTGCTAAAGCAACTTCATATGGTGCAGGTATCATCCACTTCTTCGGTGGTATTCATGAAATTTACTTCCCATATGTATTAATGCGTCCATTATTATTCATCGCTGTTATTTTAGGTGGTATGACTGGCGTAGCAACTTACCAAGCAACTGGTTTCGGATTCAAGAGTCCGGCTTCACCAGGTTCATTCATCGTGTATTGCTTAAATGCACCTAAAGGCGAATTCTTACACATGGTATTAGGCGTATTCTTAGCAGCACTTGTTTCATTCGTAGTTGCCGCATTAATTATGAAATTAACTAAAGAACCTAAACAAGATTTAGAAGCAGCAACAGCAAAAATGGAATCTACTAAAGGTAAAAAATCTAGCGTGTCATCTAAATTAACTGGTGCCACTACTGGTACTGGCGCAGCTGGCGTAGCAGCAAACAAAGCTGAAGGTGACAATCATACAGAAGCTTCATCAGAAGACGAAGAAGAAGACTTACTTGATAACTACAACACTGAAGACGTAGACGCGCATGACTATAGCAATGTTGACCATGTTATTTTCGCATGTGATGCGGGTATGGGTTCTAGTGCAATGGGTGCAAGTATGTTACGTAATAAATTTAAAAAAGCAGGCATTTCAGACGTTAACGTTACAAATACTGCAATTAACCAATTACCAAATAATGCACAACTTGTTATTACACAAAAAACATTAACCGACCGTGCAATCAAACAAGTTCCAAACGCAATTCATATCTCAGTGGATAACTTCTTAAATTCTCCACGTTATGAAGAATTATTAAACAACTTGAAGAAAGATCAAGACAAAGCATAATTAAATAGTTTAGGAGTCGAACATAGCGCGATTGCTTCCTATGTTCAGACTTCCTTCAAAGGGGGGACACACCATGTTAATGAGTACACGTGAAAAGGAAATCATTGAACTGCTAATTAAGTATTACGGTCAATACGTCACGATTTATGAAATTGCTCAACAACTTGGCGTGTCCTCTCGTACAATTCATCGTGAATTAAAAGGCATTGAAACCTACCTTCAAGGATTCAATATGACACTTGAACGTGCGAATAAAAAAGGCATTAAGTTGTCTTGTAACGATGACCAAATTCAACTTTTAAAACAAGAAATGGCCCAACACGATACGATTGACTTGTCTGTTGAAGAACAAAAAGCGATTATCTTATACGCACTGATTCAATCCAAGCATGCGGTGAAGCAATATAGCTTGGCGCAAGAAATTGGCGTATCTGTTCAATCATTAACCAAATTACTTGATGACTTAGAGAAAGATCTCGCAAGCTATCAACTTAACCTTTATCGCAAACGTGGTGAAGGGGTATATCTTGATGGCCCTGAATCGAAGAAACGTGAGTTCTTAAGTCAATTGATGGTAAATAACTTAAATAGTACAAGTGTTTACTCCGTCATCGAGAATCACTTTGTCTATCAATCGATTAATCAGTCACAACAAGCGTTAGTCGATTTGGATAGCATCTTTAAGATTGAACGTATCTTAATGGATTACTTAGGCCAATTGCCGTACACCTTAACGGAGTCGAGCTACCTTACCTTAACCGTCCATATTGTATTGAGTATTGCGCGCATTCAAAATGGAGAGTATGTATCCATAAATGAAGCGATTCATCATTCTGTTAAAGACACATTTGAACATCAAATTGCTACAGAAATTGCGAAACGTATAGAGACACTATACGATATCGACTTTAATCAAGCGGAAGTTACATTTATCACCATTCATTTACGCGGTGCAAACCGCCGAACAACCTCCAAGATGTTTGAGAATAATGAATTTGACGACCGTAAAATACAAGCATTTGTAAACCGTGTTGAACGTCTATCAGGCCAAACATTTGAAGACTATGCGACACTTGTTCATGGCTTATCATTGCACATCAATCCAGCGATTAATCGTTTGGAAGCCAATATTGAGACATACAATCCACTCACTGAGATGATTAAGTACAAATACCCTCGTCTCTTCGACATCGTGCATAAAGCGATTGATCAGACGTGGCCGGAGTTAGTCTTCCCGGATAGCGAGATTGCCTTTATTGTCTTGCATTTTGGTGGCTCCTTAAAAAGTCAGTCGAGCCAACTGCTACATGTTTTAGTTGTCTGCAGTAGTGGTATTGGAACAAGTCGATTATTAGCAACACGATTACAACAATCGTTCAATGAAATAGAGAAGATTACACAAGCGTCCGTCAGTGATTTGAAACGATTAAATCTTGAAGATTACGATGGTATTATTTCAACCGTTAAATTGGATATTTCAGCACCATTCATTACGGTTAACCCACTACTACCAGAAGCTGACGTGACCTATGTGGCATCATTCTTAAAGACGACTGAGCATAAAGCAAAACAACATGAAATACGCGAAGTAAAACATTCGATTCAAAATCCTAATCAAGTAGTCAGGAACATCGAACAAGGCTTAGCATTGTTGAACTCTATGCAATTTGAATATAAAGATGTAACTATTTGGAATCACTATTTAGCTGACTATCTTGAGGACAATGGCGTGATTGCGCCGAATAGTCAGACGTCATTCGCTGAGCTGTTGCAAGATAAATTGAATCAGAATCCTGGTTGGATATTGCAACCCTACCCTGTTGCTATTCCACATATGAAGGATGATTTGATTCTTCGTCCATTGATTCTCATCACGATATTGAATCAAGAGATGGACATGCAAAGTACTCAAAATGACCTTTTCAAAATTAAATATATGGTTAGCCTATTCATCCCAAATAATGATGAAATGGCACAACTTGTCGGGGAACTATCTGCTGAATTGGGTCATCATCTCGAGCAAATTGATGACTTCATGCAAGACCCTGACGCTATGAAACACATATTGAGAGATAGCTTTTTAAAACGAATTCAAAACCAATTAACTTAGGAGTGTATAAAATGACTGAATTATTTAGTAATGACAATATCTTTTTAAACGTATCTGTAGGAAGCCAAGACGAAGCCATCGAAAAAGCAGGTCGTGCGTTAGTAGATAGCGGTTCTGTAAACGAAGCGTATATCCAAGCAATGAAAGAACGTGAACAACTTGTTTCTACATTCATGGGTAACGGATTAGCAATTCCTCACGGTACTGATGAAGCTAAAGGTGATGTATTAGCATCTGGTTTAACATTACTTCAAATTCCTGAAGGTGTAGATTGGAACGGCGAAACAGTGAAAGTTGTCGTTGGTATCGCTGGTAAAGACGGCGAACACTTAGACTTATTATCTAAAATCGCAATTACATTCAGTGAAGAAGAAAATGTTGACCGTATCGTCAATGCTAAATCTGCGGAAGAAATCAAACAAGTCTTCGAGGAGGCTGATGCATAATGAAAGCTGTACATTTCGGAGCTGGTAATATTGGTCGTGGATTCATCGGCTATATTCTTTCAGATAACAATATTGATGTCACATTTGCAGACGTTAACGAAGACATTATCACTGCATTAGATAAAGAAGGCGCATATAACGTTATTCTTGCTAATGAAGAGAAAACAACAACACGCGTGACTGGTGTTAGTGCAATTAACAGTGGTCAACCTTCAGATGAGTTGAAACAAGCAATTCTTGAAGCAGATATCATTACAACTGCGGTTGGTGTAAACATTCTTCCTATTATTGCGAAATCATTCGCACCAGTGTTAAAAGAAAAAGAAAATCACGTCAACATCGTGGCATGTGAAAATGCAATTATGGCGACTGATACGCTTAAAGAAGCAATCTTAGATATCACTGGTCCATTAGGTGATAACATTCACTTCGCAAACTCTGCAGTTGACCGTATTGTCCCACTTCAAAAAAATGAGAATATCTTAGACGTTATGGTTGAACCTTTCTTTGAATGGGTTGTTGAAAAAGACGCTTGGTACGGTGAAGAATTAGAACATATTAAATATGTTGATGATTTAACACCTTATATCGAACGTAAATTATTAACTGTTAATACAGGTCATGCCTTATTAGCATATGCTGGTCGTTTCTATGGTAGAGATACTGTCTTAGATGCGGTTAAAGATGATGCTATCGTTGCAGATTTACGTCAAGTATTAGGTGAAACAAGCGAGTACATCGTAGATAACTTCAGCTTCACTAAAGATGAACAAGCGGCTTATGTTGAGAAAATTATTGGTCGTTTTGAAAATCCATACCTTTCTGACGAAGTAACACGTGTAGGTCGTGGCACAATCCGTAAAATCGGTCCTAAAGATCGTATTATCAAACCTTTATCTTATCTATATGAAAATAACTTACGTCGCAAAGGCTTATTAAAAGCAGCAGCGTTATTATTGAAATATGATGATATGAACGATAAAGAAACAGTTGAAATGCGTGAATATATTGATGCACATGGTGTAAAAGCATTCTTATTAGAATATGCGAAAATCAATGACCGTTTAGCAGATGAAATTGTAACTGTGTACGAAGAACTATAATGCGTTAAATACTCTAACAATTGAATGCGTGCAGGTTACACAATACTACGTATTGTTGCTGCTCGCTTGCTCTAGGCATTGCTGGGAGCGAAACAGAATTCTAGTGTTTAAGAATTCGTTTTTTCGCCCCCACAAAGTTGATTAGACATTAAGCATGTAAATGCTTAATGTCAATCAACCACTATGAAGCCAAGCTATTTATAATTGAAAAGAGTTAAATCACTTTATAAGCCTTTTTCAAAGTCTTGTAGGTTGTGATTTAACTCTTTTTTTATTTAAGTTTTGTCTCAGTGCTAATGCTATTCCTAGTAGCGTCTCGCAACCAATTCTTCGTAAATTTAGTTGAACCTATGTGCTTAATTAATAATCATTCAAAGTCTCATAACTTAAAGTTATGAATACATAAATAAGTGATATGAATACTTTCACATTTTAAAGGAATAGTTAAATAAAGGGTGTTCATGAATATATCTTGGAGGGATTATTAATGGGAAAATTAGATGGTAAAGTCGCATTTATTACAGGTGCAGGTTCTGGTATGGGTAAAGCACAGGCCATTCTTTATGCATCAGAGGGTGCTAAAGTTATCATCGCTGATATCAATGAAGAAACTGTGAACCAAACTGCTAGTGACATTAAAGCACATGGTGGCGAAGCACTGCCAGTTACGATCGATGTATCTAATAAAGAAAGTGTTGACCACGCTGTTAAACAAGGTGTTGAAGCATTTGGTACGATCAATATCTTAAGTAATACAGCTGGTATTCTAGATGATTATAAACCAACGCTAGAAACGTCAGAGGAATTATGGGATAGAATTATTAATATTAATTTAAAAGGTACCTATCTTGTAACGAATGCAGTGTTGCCACATATGATTGACAATGGCAAAGGTACGGTTATTAATATTGCTTCTATCGGTGCATTTGTAGCTGGCGGTGGCGGTGCAGCTTATACTTCTGCGAAACATGGTATTGCAGGTTATACGAAACAATTATCATTTGATTATGGCCTTAAAGGTATTAAAGCAAACGCCATTGCACCTGGTGCCGTTGATACTGGCATGACACATGCGATGTTTGAAGAAGGTTCTGCAGATGTTATGGAAAAAACAAATTCTGTACCTGCTGGTCGTTATGGTCAACCAGAGGAAATTGCACAATTGTCACTCTTCCTAGCAAGTGATGATTCTGATTTCATCCATGGTTCAATTATTCCAATCGATGGTGGTTGGTTAGTCGATTAATGATGCATTCATATTTCAATGATGCGTCACTAATAAAAGCGTTGAGTCACTATTAATGAAGTGATTCAACGCTTTTTATCAATCATTTAAGAATGATGTTTTCGCTCTTTTCGGTTCGTATAATAAGCATGACCAAAGAATGCGATATTGATTCCAATAAGTAATACGATATACAGTACAAGTGATATCGTTAGAAATTGCTCATTAGAATGATGGTGTGCTTTAAAAATCTGGCCGATTAAATTAGGTAAGCACACGATAAAGATGACAAGTGCAAATAGCTTTTGTTTCACAATGAAACATAGCAACATAACAATTGCTAATAATATGAGTCCAATAACGATACTTTGCGTTTGATTAAGGCTCACAAGTGTATAGATAGGATATTTTCCAGCAATATACGTACTTACAATCATTAGTATAAAAAGAACCATACCGCCTATAAACGCATAGACATAGACACGTTTAGCATCGCCATATTTTACAATTGCTTTTCTTATTAAGAACCACGGCACAATGATCGCTAATACGAAGATAAAGATTATATTTAAAATATAGCCCACCGTGAGTGTAAAGGTCGTTTCAAAGAAATCTGGTATCGTAAATATCGCAATCATAAAGCATACGAAGTACGTTAAATATTTAGGTAACCCTTTAGTGAAGCTCATTTCTTTAGAGAAGTTATCCGCATAATCTTTCACAGGCGTGTTCAGAATATCGCTCACATCGTCACCATTCGCTTCTGCCATTTCAAAGTGGTCTTGTAATTCATCACCAATGGCATGGACTTCATCCTCATCCTTACCTCTAAACATTAATTCTGCCTTTAGCTTTAATATATAGTCTTCTTGTGCTTTAGTCATCATATTCATCACTCCCGAATAAATTATTCATTCCTGAGTTGAGATAACGCCATTTCTCCTTAAATCGTTCCAATTCTTCTTGCCCGCTTTCAGAAATCGTATAATACTTACGTTTAGGGCCACCGTTATCTGATTTACGCGTGGTTGTGTGAACGTAGCCTTTCTTACTTAATCTAAGTAACACTGGATAAATACTACCATCGCTAATTTCAGGAAATTGGTTTTCTTTTAATTTCTCTAAAATTTCATACCCATACGTCTCACCCTTAGCTATAAGTCCTAGAATTGCACCATCTAAAAGCCCCTTCATCATTTGATTAGATACTGACATGTCATCACCTTTTACTAACTATCTTATAATATAAGATAGTGCATTTTAAAAAAGAAGTCAACTATCTTACAATAAAATATAGTGACGCTTTAATCGCTACGCTAATTAATAAGTTGCATAAATAAAACATTAAATCCCCCAGCAACTTTGGCGCGCCTGGGGGATTATCCATACTCGTTACGTAAATATTAAAATTCATTTTGTGTAATTTATAAATCAATCGCTAATGTATTTGACTTGGTTTTTGAAAGATAATGATTGTTCACACTTAATGGTATATTGCTTTTCCAAAAGATGCCTCTGCACTTTCACCAATCACTTCTGATAGTGAAGGATGTGGTTGAATAATGTGCGCAATATCGTTCAACGTACCTCCTGCCACTTTAATGCCTAAGATTTCACTAATTAAATCTGTCGCATGCGGCCCAATGATAAATCCACCTAAAATCTTGCCATCTTGCTTATTCGCTACTATTTTAACAAGTCCTTGTGTTTCACCTTTCAAGATTGCTTTAGGATTCTTCTGAAAAGGCGCAGTTGTCACTTCAACCTCATAGCCCGCTTCTTGTGCTTGTAGTGCTGATAAACCAACAGACGCAGATTCCAATCTTGTATAAATACATCGCGGTATATCTTCTTGATTAATCGCCTCTGGATGATTGCCTGCAATATGTTCTGCTACATACTTACCATGCGCACTTGCGGTATGTGCTAGTTGGTAACCTGGCACCAAATCACCAATTGCATAAACATGTGCGTAGCTCGTTTCATAATGTTCATTGACTTGGAGGCACTTCCCATCCTGTTCTAGCTTTAATGCCTTAGCCACATGAACATTAGGTTGTCGTCCTGTCGCAAAGAGTAACGTTTCATATGGTATTTCTTTAGGCCCATCTTTGCCATCTATTTCTAAGGTTGTAGCATTCACTTTCGTTGTTTCTGAATTGGTAATAATTTGTACACCTTGTTGTTTCAAATATGAGGATAGATGCGTATGTATCTCCTCAATTTCACTAGATAAAATGTTATCGCCCTTTTCCAAAATCGTAACATCTACGCCTAAATCAGCCATTGAAGAGGCGATTTCCGAGGCAATCACACCGCCACCAATTATCACGAGTTGTTTCGGCAATGCATCCATGTTGAAAAATGTGTCAGCTGTTTCAAAGTGTGCTTGATCTAGACCTTCGATTGGTGGTACAAACGGCTTTGTCCCTGTTGCTAAAATAATATCTTTCGCCGTGTAAATGGCCTGATTCACTTGGACTTTCAATCCTTCAAGTACTTCTGCTTCGCCTTCAATCATGTCAACATTGTGTTGCTGTAATGCATCTCGAACGTCATCCGTTACGGTCTTAACCACTTGGTCTTTACGTTGCACAAGACCATTTAAATCGATATCTATGTGATTCGTCTTAATTCCCCAATTGTTTGCAGATTGTATGTCTCTCACTTTCGCACCATATTCTAAAAATATCTTTGACGGTATGCAACCTACGTTCAGACATACACCACCCACGTGTTGTTTCTCAACAATCGCTACATCCTTTCCTAATTGCGCTGCTCGAATTGCTGCCGCATAACCTCCAGGCCCTACTCCAATAACGATCAAATCATACGATTTAGACATCATTTGTACCCCTTTCACCTTTGAAGTTGTCTTTCCATCCCTTAATAATGTTAACTTTGAACATAATCACCCTAATTGGGTGTAAGCGCTTTACACCCTTTCAATTATATATTAGAGTTATCTTTTTATAATTTCAAATAAACGTAAGTGACAGATTTTTTACTTTTTTTAAATAAGGGGCGTGTTTAGATTAAGGCATGAAAATGGGAGAGGGACAGAATTCTTTTAAATTCGTCGTCTCTCTCCCAACTTGCTTTGCTTGTAGAATTTCTTAGTGAAATTCTCTTTGTTGGGGCCCCACCCGCAAGGATGACTAGAACTGAGAAAATCTTGATTTAAGCGCCTTCTCAGTTCAGTCAGCTACTGCGAATTTGCAAAATAACATTAATATATTATTTATGTCCCAGGCTCGTCTCATACTATTAATGACCAGCCATCCAGGGACGAGCTACTCTACTAGGCTTTGATTTCATTGACGGAAGTTTATCTTTACTTACTAATCGAGGTTCTTGTCCCCGTTCAATTCGCTTTTTTAACTTTCCATCCATTTTATACGTTTGAAAGCTATTAAACACACGTGTTCCTTCACTTTCACATGAAGGACAAGTCGCTGTATCATGTTGAGTGTTCATTGATTGTCGAAGTGTAAATTCTCCGCATTTTGCGCAATTATAAGTATAATTAGGCATTACTTATCCGGCTCCAAGTTTGGAATAATATCCTCTTTAAAAATTTCTCGAGGAATTGCGATTGTACAACATGCATTGGGAACATCTACAATGCCAGCTACAGTGCCTTGTACAGGAGCTGTACCTAGTAACATGTATGCTTGTTCGCCAGTAAAGCCACGTGTTTTTAAGAATTCAATTGCGTTTAATACAGCATTTCTATATGCCGTATTAGCATCTAAATACGTTTGTTTACCACTAAATTCGTTAACAGAAATACCTTCAAAGACGATGTAATCCGTATAATTAGGCATTACTGGACCTGGTTTAAATGCTGGATTCTTTTTAATATGATATTTTTCCATGCCACTTTTAATAACATTAACTCTAAGTTCAATCCAACCAGGCATTTCAATACCACCACAGAATGTGATTTCGCCATCACCTTGAGAGAAATGTAAATCTCCTACTGATAATTTTGCGCCATCAACAAAGACTGGGAAGTAAATACGTGAACCTTTAGATAAGTTTTTGATATCACAGTTACCACCATTTTCACGTGGTGGAACCGTACGTGCACCTTCTTTAGCAACTTTATCAAAGTCTTTTCCAGTTAACGTACCAGCAACTACAGCGTCTGTGTCAGGTAAATTGGCCAATACGGGTTCTCGATTTGGGTCAGTATCAACAAGTTCTTTTTCACGGCGATTCCATTCATCTAACATTTCTTGAGAAGGTGCCACACCAATTAAGCCAGGATGAATTAAACCTACAAACTCTACTCCAGGTACATGTCGACTCGTCGCATAAATACCATTGAAATCCCAAATTGATTTTTGCGCATTAGGATAATGATCTACAAGGAAACTTCCACCATTCGTTTTATCAAAGATACCGTTGAATCCCCATTGATGTTCATCAAATACACCAATATCTAGAATATCCACAACAAGTAAATCTCCAGGTTCCACACCGTTAACATGTACTGGTCCACTTAATACATGAACTCGATTTAAATTGACGTGTTTAATATCACTCGGATCATCATTATTACTAATTTGACCGTCTGTCCAGTCTAAACATTCCATTCTGAATGATTCTCCAGGATCCACTGAAAAAGCCGCTGGAATATCTGGATGCCAGCGATTGTGACCTGGATGATCTTGTTGGTCCATTGTCTTGTTTAAATCAATACTAAATAACTTTTTAGGCATGAGCCTAACCCCCTTGTTTATAAAGTTATAAAAATTGATTATGACTGAATATTCTGTTTCTTGTATCATATCATATAAAATTATAAATAGAGAGTAATAATATACTTTTTGACAATTTGAATATTTGAAATAAAAATCCCTCTAGCCAAATAGACTAGAGGTTTGTGTTATGGTTGTAATTTCATTATTGCACCAAAGTTCTGTTGTGCGTTGGTGAATGTAATAAATGCAATGAGTTCAACGATTTCTTCTGTTGTTAGATTGTCTTGAAGTACTTTAATAATGTTGTCTGGAATGTGGTCGCCCATTTTGATAAACACCTCGGTAAATCCTATGCAAATGGATGATTTTTCATCTTTTAGACTGCCGGTAGGTTGACCTTTTGCCTTACAGTATTGGCACCCATTCTTCTGGGCTAACATTCTTCGTATTTCTTCTTTCAATGCCTTGCTAAGTGCGCCGTCACTTTCTAACACATCACTTAACTGTGACCATAACTGCATCATTTTGTCTTGATGGCCTAATAACTTTTGAAATGGTGTCTGACCATTGTTCGATGGGGGTATAATTGACATGCATTATCTCCTTTTAAACCAATGCGTCTTTTATTTTTTGTAATCCTTTTTTCATAACTTCACGTGGAATGGCAATATTGATTCTAATGTGACCTTCCGCGTTATGCACGAATTGTTCTTGTCCTTCAATGATCACGCCTGCATATTTGATAAAGTATTTCGCGATGGGTTCGTTGATTTCTTTTTCTTTGATGTAATAGCTTAAATCTACCCATGCGAGGTACGTGGCTTCTGGTATTTTAAATTCTGCATGTGGGAGTTCTTGTTCTAAGAAGTTTGCCAAATATTTGAAGTTGTCGTCTAAATAATCATTCATAGCGGCTAACCAGTCTTCGCCCTTTTCATAAGCGGCCTGTGTCGCAACGATACTTAATGGATTCTCAGAACTAAAGTGATGTAACTTCCATGTCTTTAATAATCTTCTATTCGGAATAATGATGTTTGAGAACATTAAGCCTGCTATATTAAATGCCTTACTTTGCGACATTGCGGTCACAATCTTATCGTAATCTGGCACTGCTTTAGCAAAAGGGATGTGTGTTTGACCGGCACGTTTAATGTCACAATGAATTTCATCTGAAATGATCCATACATCATTATCTGCCATGATTTGACCAAATTGTTTCAATTCATCTTCTGACCATACGCGGCCTGTTGGATTATGTGGGTTCGCAAAAATACATAGTTTAATATTTTCTGATTCTACTTTTTGACGTACATCGTCAAAGTCGATGTCATAGTACCCATTATGATTAATCAGTGGGGAATATATCGTCTTGATATTGTTTTTATCGCATGCCATTTTAAATGGTCCATAACTTGGTGTTAAAATAAGCGCTTTGTCATCTTCATCACAAATATAACTTACAAGTTCAATTAACCCAGCAACTATACCATGGGAGAATACAAGGTGGTCTTGTGGGAATGTATAACCAAATCGTCGCTCTGTCCATGAGACAAAGGCGTCATAATAATCTGTACCAAATAAGTTAGTGTAACCTAGAATCTTTTTATCTAGTCTATCTTTAATCGCATCTAACACAACGTCGGGTGTGGCGAAATCCATATCAGCGACCCACATACGGATGAGTTCATCATGGTCTTCTAAGTCTGAAGTATCTGCATCTCCAAATAAGTAACCTTTATAACCTTCAACATTCATCGCATTAGTTTCACGGCGATCAATGATTTCATCAAAATTGTACGTCACATGAATGCCTCCTATAATCATTGTTTAATATATTTTATTGTAATACTTCCAAATCATGAATTCACTTTTTAAGATTTTCTCTTCTAAATATAAAAATTGGGAGAAAGACAACGGGAGTGGGACAGAATTCTTTTTAAATTCGTCGTCCCACCCCCGCAAGGATGACTAGAATTGAAAAAAGCTTGATTTAAGCGCATTTTCAGTTCAGTCAGCTACTGCGAATTTGCAAAATAGCATCATCATATTATTTATGTCTCTCTCCCTACCCCAAAAATTTATGCAAGGCCGTCAATGACATAAGTTACACCTAAAATTGCAAATGTGATCGCAATCATTGTTGAAACAAGTATCATTCCCATCATAGGATTAAATAATAAAATCATTCCTAATAGCAAGCCTAAAATATTAACTATGATAGATAGTCCTTTTAAACGGCTTTGCTTAGAAATCGTAAGTAGACCGATAATTGAACTTACAATAAACCATGCGGCAAACATAAAAATAAAGAATGTTGAACTTGCACCAACATTAAACATGACTAGCAGTCCAAATATAATATCTATAATTCCTATAACCATAATAAGCCCAGTACCACTACCAGCGAGCGCTCTTGCAGCACGACGGAATAACAGCTGAATCACACCGTTAATAAGAATAAATAAACCAATAAGCCAAGTCAGCGTGTAGAAGTTTTTAACAGGATAACTAAAGATGATAACTGCCACAATTAACAGTAATGTCCCCATTATTAAGCTTGACCATTTCAATTTGTTATTATCTTGTGCCATTCTAATTCCTCCTTTCGCTAACAATCATCATTATATTAAGTATATTGAAGTTGTATTTGACGCACAACGAATACATCTTACGTCTTTTTACTTGAAACATGATATCTTTAATACACGACTACTTCAGTTTCCTACTTTTCTGAAAAGGGTAGACTGAAGGTAGTATAAAATGAGGAGGCGTATCAATGAATACAAAAAGAGCATTAGTGGTTGTGACAAGTGTAACGAAATATCCAGATATGAACCGTCCAACTGGTCTATGGTTTGGCGAGGTTGTTCATTTCGCGGATGTCTTATATAAAAATGGTTATAAAGTGCATTACATTAGCCCAGAAGGTGGTTATACTGCCATTGATCCACAAAGTCTACAAGAGGATATGATGACTGATTTAGATTGGAAATACTATCAAAACAAAGACTTTATGACACGTCTTGGCCATACCGTTACACCTGATGCTGTCAAAGCTGAGAATTACGATATTATCTACTTCGCTGGCGGTCACGGTACGATTTGGGATTTCAAAGACAATGAAGATTTACAGAAATTAACACAAGAAATCTATGACAATAACGATGTCGTTTCATCTGTTTGTCATGGCGCAATCGGCCTATTAAATGTTAAAGATGCTGAAGGTAACTATATCATCGATGGCAAGACAGTTACTGGCTTCTCAAATAGTGAAGAACAAGCGGTTGGTTTGGCAGACGTCGTGCCTTATCTTACTGAAGATGAACTGAAACGTCGCGGTGCTAACTATGAGCAAGGCGATAACTGGACTGAATTTGTAGTCGCTGATGGTCGCATCATTACTGGTCAAAATCCACAATCTGGTAAAGCCGTAGCTGAAAAATTCTTGGAATCACAAAAGTAAGTTTTTAGACTGCGCGTACAGTTAAAATATAAAAAGAAGGGAGTGGAACAGAATTCTTTTAAATTCGTCGTCCCACCCCCGCAAGCGCCTTCTCAGTTCAGTCAGCCACTGCGAATTTGCAAAATAGCTTCTTTATATTATTTATGTCCCCGTCGCTTATTTATTGATTTATATTAATTTACAACATAGTCACTTTCAACATATCAATGACACCACTAGAGGCACCAGGGAAGGCAAAGATCAATTGATTTAAATCTTGTGCTGTCATACGTTGATTAATGATAAATACGAGTAAGTTTACTAAATCCGCTGCGTCAATACCATAAATTTCTGCGCCGACCAATCGCTTATTTTCATCTAACACAGCGTACATTTCTGCATCTGTTTCATTTTTATATTCGAATGCCATTTGTTTACCAAATGGAATGTGTTTAACTGTATAACGTTCATCTTGCTCTGCTTCTTGAACAGTAACGCCAATTTGAGAAAGTCGAGGTAATGAATAAAGTACCGAAGGAATCGCTGGATAGTGTATTTCATCTTGCGTCATTCCTAAGATATGTGCAGCAATATAATTTGATTCAAATGTTGCTGTTGGTGTTAATTTAGGTATAGCTTTATCTAAGACATCGCCGCTCGCATAAATAGTGTTTACATTTGTTCTTAAATGACCATCTACAGAGATACCTTTTTTACTATATTCAATTCCCACATTATCTAAACCGATGCCTTCAACATTTGGATTTCTACCTGTCGCATCTAAGACATAATCTGTTTCAATCATTAATCCAGATTCTGTTGATACTTGATAAGCATCGCCTACTTTTTCGACTTTTTTTGTCTCTTCATTAAAGTAGAATTGTACGCCTTCGTCTTCTAATTTCTTAATTAATTTCGTCACATGTGTGTCATTAAAGCCTTTAAGTGGTTTGTCTGAATGGTGAATCATACTCACTTCAACACCTGATTTAATCATAATAGACGCAAATTCTACACTAATAATACCAACGCCGATAAATGTCATACGCTTTGGAAGTTCATCCATAGATAAAAATTCACGGCTATCATGTGTGAGTGCTTGACCTTCAATGTCCAATTTATTGCTATGTTGACCTGTCGCAATGACGATATTCTCCGTTTGTAATGTTTCACCATTTACTTCCACTATATGCGCTTCTTTAATGACACCTTTGCCCATATAAACGTCGATGCCTTGTTGTTCAAACATGCCTTTTAACATACCATTCATTGGATTAATCACTTGTTTTTTATAATCCATTAAATGAGACCAATTCACATTGACATCTTGTGATTGGATGATGTTAGGATATTGTGCTGATGCTTCTAGCACTTCATATGGGCCCTCTAATAGGATTTTGGCATTACAACCATAGTTTGTACATGTACCTGCAATGGTATCTTTTTCAATAATTGCAACTTCTTTTCCTGCGTGTTTAAGTGTTAGTGCTGCATGCCACGCTGCGTGTCCGCTTCCTATAAATACAACATCATATTGTTTCATTCAACTCATCCTTTTTTATTTATTCGTGAGTGCTTTTAATGACTGTTCTAGGTTATTCAAGACTGCTTTCGCTTCGTTATATTGTGCTTCATCTAGTTCTGGCGGTAGACATTGAGCCACTGCTTTAAAGATCGCTTCTTGTTGTTCATGCCCTTTTCATGTTAACGAAACGACTAATTGACGTTTATCTGCCTCTGAACGTTGCCGTTGAACCCACCCTGACTGTTCTAATCTTTTTAAAAGGGGAGTCAATGTATTACTCGATAAATCCAACTGTTTCCCCACTTCATGTAAGGGTTGATTGTCACGTTCCCATAATGCAAGTAACACCAAATATTGTGAATACGTTAACCCAAAGGGTTTCAATTGTTGTTCATAGAATTTCGCAAATAGACGACTCACATTATATGCAGAAAAACAAAGTTGATTTGCTAATTTCATATCATCATTGTTCAAGACATCACCTCTTTTCAATCGTGCGCGATTAATTAAAGTGTAAATAATCGCGCGCGATTAATCAAATATTAAGTGTTAAAAAAGCAGGACATCCTTTCATGTATTATACAAAATTGGTTGCCCTGCCTCTATAAAGTTATTTATTTAAATAATTTCGTCGTGTTATGACTGAAAATATTTGCTTTTTCAATGTCACTAAATGCTCCAGTATTATCTATATCTTGCTCCATTTTGGCGATCCATTGATTTGGGGCGTAATGTGCATCCGAACCAAATAAAATATGTTCAGTATCTGTCGCTGCTTTCAAGCTGGCGAATGTCGATTCTCCAGTAGATAAGCCAGTGTCATAATAGAAATGACTCATATAATCAGCCGCAGTTTTAGTTATTGTCTTACTTGGTTGCAAGCCATGACGATAGAATTTAAACATCTTCGCATATTGAATTGGATGTTTGGCTACCTCTTTAATGATTTCAGACTTACCGTTATTCATCAATGACTTGAGTCTATTTTTAGGATCTTGAATTATATACTTTTGCGTTTCTAATGTATTATTGATACGCCATTGGATATATGGCAATGTACCTCCAGCATGAGCTAAGATAAATTTAATATTAGGATAGCGTTCTACTGTGCCACTAAATATTAAATTGGTAGCTGCACGTGTAGTATTAAATGTAAACTCTTGGATGAAATCTGCAACCACATATTGTGGCGGTTGGAAATCTTCAGCGTTAGCGCTCGGATGAATAAATACTTTGGCATGATGCTCATTAAGTACCACCATGACCTTTTCAAATACATCATTTCCTAAATATGCATTTCCATAATTTGAGAATAATCCAACGCCATCTAATTTTAAGACATCTAACGCATATTCAATTTCTTTAATTGTTTCTTTGACATGTGGCATAGGAACCAAGGCAAAGCTTTTAAATCTATCAGGATACTTTTTCTTTAATTGTGCTTGATATTCATTCACTTGTCGTGCTACTTTAGCAGCTTTTTTTCTATTAAATGGTATCGTTGCAGGTTCTGATATTGAAGTATAACCCACATCTATATTTAACTCATCCATCATTTGAATGCTGTCTTCGGGTTCCCATTTTCTAATAGGAAAGCCACCAGCAGTAGTCACACCGATTTTACGCAAGGCATCTCTATATACATTTGGAATAATATGGTGATGAATATCTATAATTTCTTGTCTTTTGTTCATAACATAATCTCCCCTTACACATTATCTATTGATTAAATTAACACACATATTATTTGCTTTCTTTTTTTTAAAGTAAGCAAACGATAATTAATAGACAATTTGCGCATACACTAAATTTCATCTAAAAATAGCAAAATCGGATTTTGAGCGTATTAACTTATACATACTCATCACCCGATTCAAGGATTATTTATTTTTCAGCACATTTTTATACGTCCATTTGCGCCATAATATTTCTAGTGGGCCTTGGCGATGACAAGATAACCACCAATAAGTTGCTAAAATATTAACTACCAATATAGGCAATCCAATATAAAGTGATTGCGTTGGTGTTGGGTGGTCATAAGGAAAGAAGCATTTCACCACAATATAGAGTAATACCATTTGCGTCATGAAATTCGTAAATGCTGTTTTGCCTAACTTTTCAAAAGGCTTAAGCATTTGCTGAATCGTCACTTTCTGTGTCATAAACATTAAGACAATAAAATAAATAATTGCTTGATAAGGCGTTACTAAATCTTCAATCGTTGTCCAATTATATGGTAACCCAGTTACTTTCAATATGACTAATAACGCTACAACGAAACTATTGATACATAATGTGACTATAAACCATGTGCGTTTTTCGTGAAAATGATAAATCAAGCCACTTTGAGATAAATACAAACCAAATGCCATCATGCCTAGTAGAGTATAAAACATAGGATTTGAAGATGGCGTAATCAAAATTTCAACGGTTGTACCGACAATCAAAACAAGAGAAATCCATAAAGTATAGCGTGGTTTTGGTAATAAGAATAAAAACATCAAAATAAGACCACTTAGGGCGTATTGTGCGTAAGGCAACACTAGTATCATGCCAGGGATACCGACAATAAGTAAGAAAATGAGTCGGCGAAACATTAATTTAATCGGTGATAGAGATTTTTTTCGTGCATTATTCATGAATATTCCCATACCGATACCAAACAATAAGGTAAATAAGGTGATGAAACGTGCATCAATCAAAAGTGCAAAGAACTGTTTAACAATGTGGTCCGCGTGTGTAAACGTTGGTTTTACTTCACCTTGAACTATAGGAAGAATATCTGAAACATTGGCAAATAATACTACAGCTATGGCAATACCTCTAATGATATCTAATCCAACAATACGTTTTTCACTCATAAAATAACCTCCTTACCTATTATGGTAGGAGGCTCAATCGTCATGCGCATTTATCTAATCTTACATGTTAAGACCATTCGCTTTCAAAATTGAAAGTTAGCGTACGCATTACTTACAGTTATTTATCTAAAAAGCCATTTGGATATACCATCACTTTCAAGGCATCACCTTTACTTGTACGTGTTAATTCCATCGCTTCTTTTGTATCGGCAAGTTCAAATTGATGTGTGAATAATGAATCGATGTCAGCGTCTGTTGTACTTAAGATTTGAATACCTTGTGGGTACGTATTCGCATATCTAAACACACCTACAATATTGATTTCATGATTCGCTATAAATGGCACATTAATTTCGTTCATATCTTCTTGAGGTAAGCCAACAATTGCTAAAGTGCCACCATCTTTTAATGAATTTAACGCACTTCTTAAAGCAATCGGATTACCTGCAGTTTCAATGGCATAGTTCACGCCTTGACCGTCTGTTAAGGCTTTAATACGTTCAACAACATCTTCATTTTTAATATTAATTGTCGTTGTTGCACCTAAACGTTTAGCCGCTTCTAAACGATTATCTTCTAAATCTGAAACGATAATATTTGTTGCGCCGTAAGCTTTAGCAGCGACAACCGCCATTAAACCAACGGGACCCATACCCATGATGACAACTGTTGAACCTGGTTTAATATCCGCACGTTTACATGCTTGTAACCCAACTGAGAATGGTTCAACTAATGTCGCTTGTTCATAAGTCACTGAGTCTGGTAAATGATACAGGAAGTCTGCCGGATGGCTTACGTATTCACAGAATGCACCATCGTACGGTGGTGTTGCCATAAATTCCATATGTGGGCATAAGTTATAGCGTCCAGATTTACAGTATTCACATTCACGACAAGGTTCCCCAGGTTCGATAGCAACTCGATCACCAACTTTAAAGTCTGTGACATCTTCCCCAACTTGTGCGACCATACCTGCACATTCGTGACCTAATACGATTGGTTTCTCAACAACAAATTCACCTACACGACCGTGTGCATAATAATGGACGTCAGAACCACATACGCCTACCGCCATCATCTTAATTAGGACATCTTTAGGACCTACTTCAGGCATGTCTCTTTCGACAATTTCAATATCATAAGGTTCATGCATTAATGCAACATTCATTTTCTCCGGAATCGTCTCACTCATAAATAACATCCTCCTAAGTTTATGTATCTTATACTATTCTTTCACTGAAAATGGTTTATGTAAACGATTTCATAAATATTTGTAAAGTAATTTTAAACTAAAATGATGAATTCACAATAATTTTTCCAATAAAAAAATCGCTACTTTATTAGGTAGCGATTATTAGTTTAAAGCTCTATTTACTTTCAACTTCTAAAATGTAAGTCAGCCAGTTTCCAAATTCACAGCATAAATGATATTGATGTTGATGAATCATATAATTTGGTAAAATCGCTGGAAATTCAACTAATGCTTTAAAACGAAAGCCATTATTTTCATTGCGAATTTGATGACGCATACCGCCTATAATCATGCCGTTTTTCAATTTAGCAACGCCCGGTAATTCAATTTGGTAATCTTCCGACATACGTGATTTAAGTTTGGTTTCATCATTATAATGAGCAAATAAATGTGTCGGTAACGGACTACCACCTGTAGTTTCAAGCACTTCTTGAATTTCTGAAGTAATGCCTTCGAGTACATAATGATCCGGATTTGCTTTCACATTAATTTCATCATGTTCTGGCGTTTTCTGCATCATTACTTGATTTAAAACATTCATCACTTCCTGAGCATTTAAATGACTATTAGGTATAGCGATTTCAACTGTGCTCATTTTGCGTTGTCCAAACGATAGCTTAGTCGCTATTGCTGATATTAAATTACCTACTGTATATTTAAATCTCATTGATTTTCTTAGTTTTGAGAAGGTGATGTTAAGTTTAGCTTGAGCAATTTCCTGTTTCATATTATCTAAATCATTATTTTTAACCCATAATTTGACATTTTTATTTAACTGAGCTTCTGGATATTTCGATAAATATTTATAAACATTTTTTAAACGTTGCGTTTCCCATTTATTCACTTTCTTTTGAGTCACTTGTGTACCGTTAATGTAAAATAGCATTTTTGTCATTATGTTCTCACACCTTCTATCTGTTAGTCATTTCATAATAGCATAACATTAATTTACATAAAATTAGAGGATGGGACAAAAATAATATAATGAAGCTATTTAGCAAATTCGCAGTAGCTGACTGAACTAAGAAGGCGCTTAATTCAAGCTTTTCTCAGTTCTAGTCACCCTTGCGGGCGGGGCCCCAACAAAGAGAATTTCATCAAGAAATTCTACAAACAAAGCAAGCTGGGAGTGGACAACGAATTTAAAAAGAATTCTGTCCCACTCCCGTTGTAGCTTAAATATTACCGATTGATAAATATTTTGTTTCTAAATAAGGTTCAATACCTTCTGTGCCACCTTCTCGGCCATAACCACTTTCTTTCATACCGCCGAATGGTGCATGGGCTGCTGATGGTCCACCGTCATTCCAACCGATCACGCCATAATCAAGTGAATGATATAAGTGGAAGCCTGTGCGATAATCATTTGTAAAGAAATAAGCAGCTAAGCCAAATTGTGTATCATTCGCCATTTGAATCGCATCTTCTAAATCTAAATATGTTGCAACAGGCACGATAGGACCAAATGTTTCCTCTTGCATGGCTAACATCTCTTGGTTCGCATTTGATACGACAACAGGTTTCAAGAAGTTACCACCTAACGCTTGTGCATCCTCTAAAGAACGTGATAATTGAGCACCTTTAGATGCCGCATCTTCCAATTGATTAACGACTTTCTTCACGCCATCTTCATTAATTAACGGCCCAATCGTAACGTCTTTATCCATACCATTTCCGACTTTCAGTTCATGAACTTTTTGCGTTAATTGCTTAACAAACGCATCTTCAACCGCTTCATGTACGTATACACGGTTTGCACAGATACATGTTTGACCCGCATTTCGGAATTTTGAAGCAATTGTTTGGTCTACCGCATAGTCAATATCGGCGTCTTCATGAACAATCAGTGGTGCCAGGCCACCCAGTTCCATTGTGACATTTTCAACGGATTCAGCCGCTTGCGCAATAAGTTTCTTACCTACATTAGTTGAGCCAGTAAACGTCACTTTCTGCATCACTGGATGTTTCGTGAACAATTCACCTGCGTCTTTACCTGACATAATAACGTATTGAACGGCATCTTCTGGGATTCCCGCTTCATGCGCCAATTCAATGAGACGAATCGTAGTTAATGGTGTTTGCGTCGCAGGTTTACACACAATGGTACAACCTGCAGCTAATGCTGGCGCAATCTTACGTGTAATCATTGCCGCTGGGAAATTCCATGGCGTAATAGCGCCAACTACACCTACCGGGAATTTCTTAATGATAATGTTTTTATTCGGTGTATTCGCAGGAATGGTACGTCCGTAAATACGTTTGGCTTCTTCGGCATACCAAGAAACGTATGAATTCGCGTAGTCTACTTCACCTTGTGCTTCTTTTAAAGGTTTACCGCCCTCTTTAGTAATAAGTTCTGCCAATTCTTCTTTATGTTCGTTAATCAAAGCGAACCATTTATATAATTTGTCTGCACGTTCATGTGCATCTACCTCTCTCCAAGATTTAAACGCTTCATGTGCTTTCTCAATTTGTTGTTTCGCTGTTGCTTCGTCAGTATAGTCTAATGTTTGAATCACTTCGTTTGTCGCTGGATTAAGCACTTCTAATGTTGCCATTTACATCCACCCCTTTAAGAACATTTGATACAAGTATATACCCGTAGAAGTTGATAATCTATCAAACCGTTTTGTTAACATTTAGGTTGTCACTTTCGTATGACAATATTACTTGATAAAATATGTAGACTACATAAAACAATGGTTGTAAGGAGTTTGTTATGAATAAAAAGATATTTGTCATTGGTTCAGGGTTAAGTGGGTTAGTTGCTGCGACAGAATTATTAAAGAAAGGCTATCACGTCACAATGTTAGACCAGGAACCACGTCAAGCGATAGGCGGACAGGCTTACTGGTCATTTGGCGGGTTGTTTCTTGTAAATTCTAAGATCCAACAACGTCTAGGGGTTAAAGATTCGTATGAACTTGCGCTGAATGATTGGTTTGGCTCTGCTCAATTTGACCGCCCGGAGGATGAAGATTATTGGGCGAAACAATGGGCTGAAGCCTACGTGCGCTTTGCGACTTTTGAAAAGGAAAATTATTTAAAATCGATGGGCGTACGCCTAACACCGATCTTAGGTTGGGCTGAACGTGGCGGTACGTCTGCTTCAGGTCATGGCAATTCTGTGCCACGTTTCCATATCACATGGGGGACAGGTCCTGGATTAGTTGAGCCGTTTAGTCGTTACGTCCTTGAAAAAGAACAAGAAGGTCAATTTGAATTTCTCGCACGTCATCAAGTAACAGATATTGGTATCAAACATAATCAAGTGACACACATTGCTGGAAATATTTTAGAACCAAGTGATGTGGCACGTGGTGAGAAATCATCCCGTACCGTGATAGATACATTCCATTTCGAAGTGGATGCACTGTTAATTACTTCAGGTGGCATTGGTGCCAACATGCCACTTATTCGTAAATACTGGCCTAAACGTTTAGGTAATCCACCAAAAACTATGATTCAAGGGGTACCTGATTCAACGGATGGCCGGTTAATTCAAATTACTGAAGATGCAGGTGCAAACATCGTGAATAAAGATCGTATGTGGCACTACACTGAAGGTATCCAGAATCATAGCCCAATTTGGTCGAACCACGGCATTCGTATTATTCCAGGTCCATCTTCTATGTGGTTTGACGCTACTGGCAAACGTATGCCTGCGCCTGATTATCCTGGTTTCGACACCTTACATACATTAGAAACTATCATGAACACAGGTTACGACTATTCGTGGTTCATCTTAACAGAAGACATTATTAAGAAAGAATTCGTCCTTTCAGGCTCTGAACAGAACCCTGATTTAACGGACAAAGATATCAAGTTGCTACTTCAAGAACGCTTAGGTCGTAAAGCAACCTCTCCAGTAGAAGCCTTTATGAATAATGGCCCGGACTTTGTTATCGCTGATGATTTAGGTACGCTTGTTCGAAAGATGAACGACTTAGTTGGTAGTACGTTACTTGATTATGAAGCGATTAAGGAAGAAATCAAAGCACGCGACTTACAAATTGATAATCCGTTTACGAAAGATCCACAAGTCGCCTTCATCAATAATGCACGCCAGTTCTTAGGCGATAAATTAATACGTACGGCCAAACCTCATAAAATATTAAGTGGAAGAAACGGACGTTTAATTGCCGTCAAATTAAATATTATTAGTCGTAAAACACTTGGTGGCATTCAAACAAATTTAGAAGGCCAAGCACTTAATTCAAAGATGCAATCGATACAAGGTCTATATGCGGCAGGTGAAGCTTCTGGTTTTGGTGGTGGCGGTGTCCATGGTTATCGCGCTTTAGAAGGCACTTTCCTTGGTGGTTGTATCTTTAGTGGCATACGTGCAGCTGAAGGTATCCACCATTATATACAGTAATTTTCATAAATATACACTTCCGAAATAAAGTATTTTCAAAATGTATATCCCACCACTTTTTATGCATTTTATTGTAAAATTATATCAAATATTATTTTTTTCAAGTAATAGTTATCAATTTTACAATTTTTGCAAAAGAAGGTGATGGTATGCCTCGCGATAGCTTGAAATCTTTGAAAAATAAAACTGTAACCGTCATAGGTCGAATTGAACATATTACTATAACACCTAAAATACACATCCCAAATAAACCTATTTTCTCGAAAATTTTATTAACTGATGTGAACATCGGCGGTCAATATTTCGATCATGTTTGGGTTTATGCAGCGAAGCGATATTATCACGACCAAGATCCATTTTTACATCAAGTTGTTAAATTTAAATCAAAAGTAACGCCTTATGTTAAACATGGCCAACACGGCTATGTCGAAGACTATGGTATTGATTATGTCAAAAGCTTAAGCATACTGCCTAATACGTCAATTGAAGAATATGACGAAAGATATTATGATGATGATATTACCGTAGACTTTTTCTTAACGAATTAAAAGCACATTGCAAAGCTTGATTAACTATCAAGTGCAATGTGCTTTTGTTATGTTATTTCACTTTTAATCCACGGTAACGGTTTAACGTTCCAATAAATTCTTGTTTACGTGGTAGCGCTAGATTACCTGGATGACCATCGAAGTTAGATACCGCTTCGATGCCATGCTTTTCAATCATCTCATACATTTGGTTCGTCGCCTCAATAAGACTTAAATGATGATCTATCAGTTGATGTCTAAAGTAATTAATCATAACCGGCAATGCATTGGTTTGACTATCGTCGACCAGTTGCTCTAAACCAGATAAATCAATTGCTTCCTTGCCGTACATGACTGTGCGTAGTCCTTTCGCTTTCAATCGATCATCTTTTCCCTTTTTAGAGAAAGAAGTGGCTAACGGCACCCGAGATGGAATCTCACCAAATGACGTTTCTACTTGTGTGTCGCGTTGATAGCCGTCTGATTGTGCAATGGCTTTCGCTTCATCCGTCACATCCTTCAAATGATACTCATCCATCATTAATACTTGATCGGCTACGTCAAAGTAATCACCAGAGCCACCGACAATCAAAATGGTTGAAACGTGATGTGTTTCAAAGAGTGGTCTCACTTTATTTGAAAATGGTATAATGGGCTCTTTATCAGGCGCAATCAATTTCTGCATGCGCCCATCACGTATCATAAAGTTCGTTGCTGATGTGTCTTCATCTATAAGCAATGTTGACGTTTGCGTTTCCAATGCTTCCATCACATTTGCCGCTTGAGAGGTACTGCCACTCGCATTCTCAGTTGAAAAATGCGTCGTGTCCTTCTTACCAGGCAAATTATCTATAAACGGACTAATGTTAACGTTGTGAATACCACGTCCATCCTCAGCACGTATCTTCATAGCATCATGACGTGTAATTACAAATTCACGTCCATCATTTGGAATATGATCATAAACACTACGTTCAAGTGCTTCTAATAAGGTCGATTTACCATGATAACCCCCACCAACAATCAATGTAATGCCTTCAGGAATAGACATCCCTGTGACTGCCCGACCACTTGGTAAGTTAAACGTCGTTTCAAGCGTTGTTGGACTCGTAAATCGAATCGCACCTTTCATTGGTTCATCAGACACACCACTTTTCCTTGGTAAAATAGCATTATTCGCAACGAAAGCAACTAGATGTTGTTGTTCAAGTTGTTCTCTAATATACGTTTGGTCGAGTTTTACTGTCACTTGATGTTGGAGTGCTTGCTGATCAATATTTTGATACATAATGGCTTGATTTACAATCTTTGGTAAACCGTTGATCAGTGTTTGCGCTGCAGCTTTTCCAAGAATCTTACGTCCTGCAGCTGGCATACCAACTTCAATGCGCACTTCAATGGTTTTATCATTGATTACAACCGACGTGCGTTCTAGCATTTCTTGGCCACAATGATCGATAAAGATTTTTCCATTTTTCCCAGAACCTTTTACAGTGCGATTAAACGTTGCGACTTGATAGGCAAACGCTCGGGTCAAGAAGTCCGATACTGCAAGCCGTTTGTCTTTCGTATCTAGTAAATGATCCGGAATTTGAGCAACATCTCGTTGGATCATAAGTCGCATTTTTGAAGGTGGCGCAAAAGGATCCACCTGTACATGATCAATAGCTAAACGAAATTGATTAAAGGCATATGTTCCTTTAATTCTTTTATACGCGCCGTATTTTTGTCCATCTAAAGATTTCAATGTCTTATCGAGATCTGTCGAGCGTTTCATCATTATTCCTCCGTTCAATACGTCTATATGTACTGTTTACCCGACCTAACCGGCAAGCATAACGTCATTCTTGAAATTCCTGATCTGCTTATAAAAAATACACCTCATACAGATGGATTTTCACCTACTGTTGAGATGTATATTGTACCTATTTATCTTTGGCAATCATTAAATATGATTATAATGCTGTGTAACCACCGTCAATTGTAAATACGCTACCTTGTGCGAATGATGACGCATCTGATGCAAGGTATACAACAATGCCACCTAGCTCTTCTGGTTCACCTGGACGACCCATTGGTGTTGCTCCCATCCAATAGTCAATCATTTCGCCACCAGTATTAAACATTGGTTCAGTTAATGCCGTTTTCATGTATCCTGGCGCAATTGTGTTTACTTTGATGCCATATTTAGACCATTCCATTGCTAAACTTTTCGTTAACATGATAACGCCTGCTTTAGACGCATTATAAGATGCTTGTTCTTGAGGTTTATTGGCAATTAAGCCTGACATAGATGAAGTATTAATGATTGAACCATAGCCTTGTTTGATCATTTGACGTCCTACTGCTTGTGCTACTAAAAAGACACCATTTAAGTTTAAGTTAATTACTTTTAACCAATTTTCGTAAGAAACATCTTCTGCTTTTTCATTAATGGTCATACCCGCATTGTTGACTAAGATATCTACTTTGCCATACTCATTTACGACGTCATCCACCATTTTGTTAACGTCTTCTGGATTAGTTACGTCTACTTTTAATGCCGTTGTTTTAACACCTTCATTATCAGCAATTGCTTTCGCTGTTTCTTGCGCTAAGTCTAATTTAATGTCTGCAATTACAATATCTGCGCCTGCTTGTGCCAATGCTTCTGCCATCGCTTTACCTAGACCCATGGCACCACCTGTTACGATTGCTACTTTACCATTTACTTTAAATTGATCAATAATGTTTGTCATTTTTATCATCCTTTTTAATTTGATTGTGAACTAATTGTTGTTTTGACTTGTCTTCCAGGCTGTTGTACTTTCATAAAGAATGTAAGAACAAAGCCTAATACATAAATCACTGCATAAGCCCAAATAGTCACTTCTGCTGAAGCGAAGATGAGCATCACACTTGCAAGTCCATAACCCAGGAAATTACTTAATCCTGCTGCTAGGTTATGTACAGATACTGCGGCACCTTTATGTTCTGGCACCAACGTTGGGAATATAGCTGACATTGGGACGAACGCAGCAACTGCGAAACCAAACATAATCGCAATTAACGTTGTCACGATGATATTAGGCCCACTCCATGATGGGAAGTAATAAAACGCTAATGTGGATACGGCCATACCAATACAACCGAACCAACGGACTTGGCGTACCCAACCAATTTTATCGCCCATAATACCCCAGAATAAGTTTGTGAATATGGTAATAATGTACATTAAGCCCCATACACGTAACCATTCTGACGTAGTGAAACCGAAATCTGCAGTGTAAACATGAGGTAAGAATACAACCAAGCCGAATAATGACAATTGGTTAATAATACGTACGACAAAGGCAACTGCTACATTCTTATTTTTAAGAATGGTAATCCCTCGACCAAACTCTCTTAACATTTCTTTCTTAGTCATATGTTGCGCTTCTACGTCTTTACCTTTTTTATCTTTAACTAAGAACATCGCGATTAATCCGCCAATTAAGATGAAGATTAATGATGACCATAAAGTGCCCATCTCACCAATCACTGGAATTGAAAAGCTTGGTAAATATGAACCTAATACACCTATACCAATTGAATACATTGCCCAGAACCAACCCATGGCTGACGCAAGCTTGTAACTTGGTGAAGAATATGTAATCCATACGACAAAGCTATAAATAAACATTGGATATGCTAAACCACGAATACCATACATGATCATCATCATGGCATAGTTCTGTTGTTCTAAACCAAAGACTAAGAATCCAACATGGAAGACCATCCAAATGATAAATGCGAATGTCATCACACGTCTTGGGCTAAAAATCTCAGCCATCACACCTGATAACCACGAAGCAATTGCTACCACTAAACCGTAAACGGTTAAGACATTACCAGCTTCTGAATTATCAAAGCCCAGGCTCATAATATATTTAGATAAAAACGCCTGTTCCATACCATCTCCGGTCATGAAGATTGCTACGGCAATATAACCCCATATTAATACCATAGGCAATCCTAAAAATTGACGTTCTCGTTTTTCTATCTCGTTCGTCACTTTAATCCCACTTTCTACCTTTGTTTATTAGTTGTTATTTATGTTCTGAATGAAATTGTTCATGCGCAAGACGTTCAAGTGGAATGCCTTGTTTAAAACGTTCTGTATACTGCTCAAAATGTGCAACTTCATCTTCAGTTGGCGTTATAGTCATTGATTCTGTTCCTTTAAATGCGAAATCATTTAAATAAGTTGCTAAATTAGATGTCTTTGTTTCAATCATGTATCTTGCTAAGACAGCGATACCCCAAGCGCCACCTTCACTCGCAGTTTGCATGACACGCACTGGACTATCTAAAGCGGCTGCTAAGAAGGATTGCGCAACTTTTTCAGTCTTAAAGATGCCACCATGACCAAACATTGAATCAATATGAATATTTTCTTTTTCTTTTAGTAAATCAATACCAATTTTCAACGTACTAAACGCGCTATAAATATGCGTTTTCATTAAGTTAGCTAAATTAAAATTGCTATCTACTGATCGTACAAGCATTGGATAGCCATGTTGTACATCAGTAATAAATTCACCTGAAATATAACCAAATGACAATAACTTACCTAAATCATCATCGCCTTTTAAAGCACGTTCAAACAATTTGGTAAATAGTTCACCTTTATCATATTGAACGCCCATCGTTTCAAAAACTTCGCCAAATAAATCAACCCACGCGTTAATATCTGATGTACAGTTATTCGCATGAATCATTGCTACTTCATAACCATCTGGTGTTGTAACAATATCTACCTCTGGATAAACATCTTTGATTGGCTTTTCAAGAACAATCATTGAGAAGATACTTGTTCCTGCCGAAATATTCCCTGTTCTTGGTGCTACACTATTCGTCGCTACCATTCCTGTAGCCGCATCCGCTTCAGGTGCACATAATGGACATCCAGCTTGTAACTCACCGTTCGGGTCTACTAATTTCGCACCCGTTTCCGTAAGACGTCCGGCATACTCTCCTGCTACAACCACTTTAGGCAAGAGGTCTCTTATGTCTTGTGTGTAACCCTTTTCAGAAAATTTCTTATTAAAACGCTGAATAATATCTTCACGATAGTCTTGTGTTTCACTATCAATTGGGAACATGCCTGATGCATCTCCGATACCCAATACTTTCTCATCAGTTAAATACCAGTGTATGTATCCCGCAAGTGTCGTCATATAACGTACTTTCTCAACATGTGCTTCTTAATCTAATGCTGATTGATAAAGTTGCGCAATACTCCAACGTTCTGGAATATTGACTTGGAAATCTTCACGCAATTGTTCAGCTGCTTTATTAGCATTGTTATTACGCCAAGTTCTAAATGGCACGAGTAAATCATCATTGTCATCAAATGGTAAGTAGCCATGCATCATACCACTAATACCTAATGAAGCGAGTTGATGCACCGTCACATCATATTTGTCTTTAAGTTCTTGCGTCATTGCGCCATATGCACGTTGAATACCTACCCACGCGTCATTCATCGAATATGTCCAATAACCGTTACGGTAACTGTTCTCCCACTCAAATGAACCTGTTGCGAGTGTTTGGCATTGATCATCAATCGCTATCGCTTTAATTCGTGTTGATCCGAATTCAATACCAACCGTTAAATGTCCTGCTTCAATAAATTGTTTAATCTCTGTATTATTCATCGTTTCACCTTACTTTTTGTTATGAAAACGTTATCATAGATTTATACTAGCATATGTATTTTTCATGAAACAAGAGAAAAAGTAAGCGCTTTCTAAATTTTGTAAGTAAAAAAACACCTTTATCTTCTAATTACAATATTATAGATAAAGGTGCTACCTTAAATGGCGTATTCACTTATATTTATTTTAAGATGTGGTGTTCTATCATACAATCAACAGATGCTAAGATGGCTTCTTCTTGTGTGTAGTTTGGTGTCCATCCTAGAATTGTTCGTGCTTGTTGGTTACTGACATTTCTATTCATTTCAAGTAATAACTTTCCTTCTTGTGCTTCACTATTAAATCTAGCGCCTAACTTAATCGCAAAATCTGGAATTGTCTTAGTTGAAATTTTGTCTGATAGTTTAGGGCGTTCTTGTTTAATTAATTGTGCAATTTCAGGCATAGTGATTTGTCCATCTGCAGTAGCAATAAAGCGTTTGCCATTGGCTTCAGGTGTCTTCATTGCTAAAACATGCATTAATGCCACATCTCTGACATCGACAATATTCATTGGGATATTAGGGATACGTTTCATTTTGCCACTGGCGATATTCTCTACAAATTGGAAGCTCAATGACATATGTTGATTCAACGAAGGACCAAGTATTGCCACGGGATTGATGGTCGCAAATTCAATATGATTTTCAGTCGCTTTAACAAAGTCCCATGCTGCGCGTTCTGCAATCAATTTAGATTTTTCATACACAGAAAGTCCTTTTTCATTAGGGTCAGTCCAATATGCTTCTGTTGTCACACTCGACTTATCTTTATTACTAAATCCAACTGCCCCAAAGTTTGCTGTCATAATGACACGTTTGACATCTGTCTTCTCAGCAGCTCTTAAAATACGTTGAATCCCTTCAACTGCTTGTTTATTAATGGAGTGTTCATCGGTCACACTTACACTCCCCATTACTACAGGCGAAGCGACACTCATCACATATGTACAATCTTCCATAGCTTCTTCCCAGTTATCATCTTTAGATAAATCCGCTTCAACAAACGCTAGGTTTTGCGTGTCAATTTGTTGTGCTTTCAATGTTTCAAGTACCGTTTCTTTCTTAGACAATGAACGAATTGTTGCACGTACGCCATAATCTTGTTTTAACAACTCTGCGACTATACGCAAACCTAAGAAGCCTGTACCTCCAGTTACTAAAACTTGTTCCTTCATGAAACTTCCTCCCCTATCTATCTCTTAGTAAGTTCAGATTATAACAGTTTTATACTTTTAGTATGCGTATTAACACTTACTTTTGATAAAGTTCATTCTTAGGTTGTAGAGACTTCTTCATATAATTATTTTTGAACACTTTATGCTTGTGACACATCTTGGTCTGATAAAGCAATCTTGATGTGTTCTAGATGATGACGCTCATGCCATGATAATTTTGCCAATAATTCTGAAACTGGTACTTGGCTACCATCTGAAAGCTTAATCGAACGTTTTAAATCATCTTCTGTAACATGATTCCCCATTTCAACAATGCGTTGATTGAGCCCATCTAAAATATTCATTGATACTTGGATAGGTAAATTTGAATCTGGTAGTTCAGCCCAACGTTCTTGATCAAACATATATGCTGTTATCTGTGTCTCAGTAAGCGCCATTTTTAATCTTTCATATAAATTAATTTGAGAGTCTGCGATATGATGTACTAATTGTCTGACTGTCCAACTGCCTTCTCGATAACGACGTGCTAATTGCGCATCAGTTAACGAATTGACCGTTGCACTAAGATGGTCAATATACACTTCTATGTCACTCATCCATTCCTTCACATCGACTAATGACGGGTTACTAGGTGCTTCAAATTCTCCTATCGGAAATCTTACGTCCATGATAAATCCCCCTTAGTTATCTTTCGTTATACCTTCTATTTACCCTTAATAAGACGTAATAAAAAGAAGCGACCACAGAAATTAATGTTATCGATTAATTTCTGTAGCCGCTATCTTATATAAATTCAAAATATATGATTTTCTCACACGCTTATGCTAGTAATAACGGGCTTGAGAAAATAACTAAAAATACAATATTTAAAATCAACATTGTAATATTAATGGCTTTGTTGCCTTTCAAGATGCCTAAAACACTCGCAATAATAGCTAATAACATGACGAACAATCCTGGAAGAAACCAGAACATGCTAGTAAACATAATTGAAACTACTAATAGAAATGATAATAAGCATAAAATACCTGAAACTAAGTTAATGTTATTTAAATTCATAAGTTGCTCCTTTCAATCGGTGTTACACAGTATTATATACTAAAATTTATTTAAATTGAGCAAAATTTTTATAACAAAATCGACACATCTTTGTCATATGTTGTTTACAACGTCTTATAGTCTTTTAAATAATTAATAAATTCAAGCACGGTTGGATCATTTTGATGTTCTTGATGTGTGATGGCTACAAAGTCAACTGTATAATCGAAAGATCGTCCTAAAGGTAACGCTTTAATCAATTCATTGTTTAAAAAAGGCTCATTCTCAACCATAAAGCTTGATACAATACCGACACCTAGCCCTTCAGCAACAGTTCTCATTAAGACAATTGGATTATTTGTACGGAAGACAATCTTCAAATCTCCATTCGCTTCTTGAAATTTCTTTAAATGATGATGATAAAAGCTACGATCATATAAGACAAATGGGTACGCTTTAATATCCTCAAGATCCACGGTTTCTTTAAACGAAAGTTTCGATTTAGCTGGCACGATCAATTTAAAATTCGAACCAAAATAAAGCGGAAATTCAATAATATGATTTGATATTTCAGAATGATTGGTCTTACCTATCAATCCTAAATCAATATCATGGTCTTCAATCATTCTTAATATATCTTCTTTGTCAGATTCAATGACTTCGATGTCTACATTGGGATGATCTTTTTTAAATTGAGAGAGTACTTTAGGAAGTAATTTATGGAACAAGGTTGGATTCGTAGCAATTTTAATTCTACCTTCAAAATGTGTTTCAATACTATCAACTTCTGAAAGCAGCGCCTGTTTGGCTTCAATAATATCTAACATTTTAGGAATGAGACGTTTACCGATTTCTGTAGGTACTGTCCCTTTTCTAGAACGATAAAATAATTTATAACCTAATTCTTCTTCTAAATGCGCTATAGATTGGCTCATTGCTGATTGACTAATGTGCATACGTTCACTGGCATGAATCATAGATTCCTGTTCATACACTGTTTTAACATAACTCAATTGTTCGAAATTCATATATACCCCTTTATATCAGTTCTACTTATATTAAATTCATTTATTCTAATTATACATTAGTTTTAATTATTTATATAATAAACCATGCGCTTAAAAAACAATATAGAGTCTAAGTCACTCTAACTATTTTAGGAGGGACATGATGGAACATCGCTTATGGACAAAAGATTTTATCTTCGTTACATTAGTGAACTTCTTTATGTATTTAATACATTACATGCTTATCGTAACGGTCACAGCGTTTACTATTGACGAATATCACGCATCTGAAAGCATTGGAGGCTTAGCAGCAGGTGTATTTATTATTGGTATGTTAGGTGGGCGCTTAGGTTCGGGTCGTATCATTGATTACCTCCAACCGAAATCGATATTATTTTATAGTGTCATCGCTTCAGTGGTCGCAATTGCTTTATACTTCACTATTACGAATATATGGATTCTCATGTTAGTTCGTTTCATACATGGCATTGCTTTTGGATTCGCATCAACAGCAACTGGCACAATTTCCTCAAGAATTATTCCTGAAGCACGTAAAGGTGAAGGTATCGGTTATTATGGATTAAGTGTGACATTAGCGTCAGCTTTAGGACCATTTTTCGGGTTAATTTTAAATCAGCGTCTAGGTTTTTCTTCTATCTTTACGATTAGTTTAATCAGTATCGTAATTGCTTTAGTTTTCACTACTTTTGTTAAAAGGCTTCCAATCAATATCGCCTCAAACAAAGATGAAGCGAATGCTCAACCTAAAGGCATTCACGCTTATTTACAACGAGAAGCCTTACCGATTTCAATGGTTACAATGTTGGTTGGCATAGCTTATTCAAGTGTGCTATCTTTCTTATCCATTTATGCCGAGTTACTAAATTTAGTTACTGCAGCAAGTTATTTCTTTGTTGTATATGCCTTAGCGACATTTGTAACCCGACCTTTCACTGGTAAAATTTATGATCATTATGGTGAAAATAAAGTAATGTATCCAGTTATGATTAGCTTTGTAGTTGGTTTAGTTATATTGAGTATGACAACCTCATCATTATTTTTACTTATATCAGCAGCATTTATCGGCTTTGGTTATGGCACCATTATTCCCACTGCACAAGCCATTGCAATTCAGCAATCTCCTAAGCACAAAATGGGGTTAGCAACATCAACCTATTTTATTTTCGTAGATTTCGGTGCCGGTATGGGACCATTTATACTTGGACTAATCATTCCATTTATGGGATATCGCAACTTATATTTAGCCATGGCTCTACTATTAGCCGTCGCAATTATTGTGTATTATATCGTCCATGGTAAACATCATAAACATCCATTCAATACAACAGTAGACAACTAATTGATCATATGAAACAAGCGCGTTTCTGTAATGTTAGGAACGCGCTTACCCATTGTTATGACAGCATTCACTAGACACACTTCCCTCTAACTTCAGACAAACGTCAGTCTTGCCTCATTTTATTTTCACACTGTTTATATCTAGATTTAAATACACATTTTAATATCCAATTATAAGTGCCACCGACATGGCTACTGCACAAATAACCACCCAAAGCAGTATCAATTTCCATACAAATTTTATCCATTGTGTATAGGTAATACGTCCAACAGCTAGCGCACCCATTAAGATTGCTGACGTTGGGAATAAAATATTGCTTATTGAATCTCCATATTGGAAAGCAAGGACAGTTAACTGACGATTAATATGAAGCAAATCCGATATTGGTACCATTAAGGGCATGGTTGTTAATGCTTGTCCTGATCCAGATGGTATAAAGAAATTAAGTAGAAACTGCAATATAAACATCGCAATAATAACAAATGAAGCTGGTATATCTGACAACAGCATTGTCATACCATGAACAATCGTATCGATGATTTTGCCATTTTCCAAAATAACAACAATACCTTTAGCGAATCCAACAATCATTGCACCAAATAAAATATTTTGCATCCCTTCGATTAAAGCATCAAATGTGCCATTTAAACCGAGTCCACTTACTAAACCAGCAATCATACCTGCAAGTAAGAAATTGGCACTCATTTCATTAAATGTCCAATCAAATACAAATATTCCAAATACATTAAATAAAATTGTAGCAACGATAATCAATAAGCTTGCTGCTTGTCGTTTACTAAAATGTTGGTAAGTAACTTCTTGTACTGTATGTCCTTCTTCTTTTTCGAGCTCATACACAATACTCTTAGATTTATCTTTCTTCACTTTATTAGCGTATAACATCACTGTTGAAATGGCGGCGGTTAAGATAAATAAATAGATAATCGTACGTAAGCCCCAGCCTGAGAACATGGGTAATTCAGCGACAGTTTGAGCTACCCCAACTGTGAATGGATTTAACATCCCTCCACTGAAACCACTCGCAGCACCTAAAATCACCATAGCTGCACCTGTTAAAGCATCGTATCCTAATGTGCGTGCGATGATGATTCCAATTGGTACAAAGATAATCGTTTCTTCTGCTAAACCAATTGTAAACCCTAATATTGAAAATACCGTCATCGTTAACGGAATCATAAGAAAGTTGGCCTTTCCTAGCATTCTCATTGCTTTGTTAACACCATTTTCAAAAGCACCTGTCTTATGAATAATGCCAAAGGCGCCACCCACAAGGAATATGTAGAATACGATCTCTCCACCACTAATCAAACCTTCAGGAATGGCTCTGAATATTTCGAGAAAATTGACATTTGCCGATTCTACCGTATGGTATGTTCCTGAAACGACAAGCGTTTGGTCACCCTTCTTTTCACGTGCATACTCACCAGCAGGAATGATATATGTTAGCAACCAAGCTAGAAAAATGACAAACATTAATAATGCATATGTATGCGGCGTCTTAAACTTAAATGTCTTCCGTTTCTTCTCTTCCATGACTCATCAGCACCTTATATAGAATATTACTATCATTCACTCAATGATTATTTACATCATACCCTATTTACAATCAGATATACTATTACAATTTAAATTACATTTGTTATTGTTGTTATTTCATACGTGTGCTAGCAGGCTTTGAAAATTGGTGAACTAAAAAAGTATCGGGAGTGACACAGTATTCTATTTGAATTCACTGCGCCACGCCCGATACTTCTAACTACCAAACATTTATTTTAATTGGCCATTATCATCGAAATCGGCTAATTTAGGATATTTAATTCTAGGAATTGCATCAATATGTTTTAATTTTTCGGCTAATTGTTCAAGATAGTCGTGTCTTACTGCTTCACTATGACTTACTTGATAAGCGATAAATGGTTCTAACGGTGTCATTCCAGAAAAATAAATCATGCCGTGATTAATATGGAATAGTACTTGTTCGTGTATATCTCCTGAGAAACCATTGGCAGTATAACTGCCTTCGGGTGAACCCGTTGTCGTTGAAATCATTGCGATTTTATCAGTCAAGCGTGCTTTATCGTAACGGTCATATTCTCCACCGTAAATGCCACCAAAAATAAAGATTTTATCAAACCAACCTTTAAGAATAGCTGGAACACTAAACCACCATAATGGAAATTGGAAAATGACTAAGTCAGCCCATAATAATTTTTCAAATTCTCCCTTAATCACTGATGTCAGTTCATCGTTATCATAGGCATGTTTTTGCTCCACTGCATATTTGAAGAAGTCAGGATCTGTCAGATTTTCAAAATCCTCTTTTCGAGCTACTGGATCAAAGTTCATTGCATATAAATCGGAAACTTTAACTTCATGACCTTGTGCCTCTAATGTTTCTACAGCTTTATCTTTTAATGCACCATTGAACGACTTTGGTTCAGGATGGGCGTATACAATTAATGCTTTCACACTCTCACCTCTATAGAATTGGTATAGTTATAGATTTAAGATACTATGACACCATCATTTCACCAAAAGTTATGCTCGTTTTAATGTCATTAACATGTTTTTTAACTAAGTTTTTAAAAGGCATAAAAAAATGAGATAGACGGATCATAGACGACACATCCGCTATCTCACTTAAGTCACTAGTACTAGACGCTCAAAGGTCTTCTAATGACAATTTATGTATATTCAATTATGTATATATCTAAGCCTTATATTACAAGGAGGTTAGACTGCAAGATGTATAAAAGTTAGTCATTAACTGTTTGAATGGTCGAATTATACTTTAACATTTTGGGATGGCGAGCAATCTAACTTCTCTTGAATATACTTTTAACATGTTATCAGATGATTTAAACCTGATGTCCATCTATTCTTAAAAGCTACGTATCAATGCCTAACTGTCATATCCCTCTTAAAATATGATTGCTATGTTAAAAAATGAGTAATGTCAGAAACAGACCTAACAACGTCATAAAGAGTACAGGAATTGTAATAACGATGCCCGTTCTAAAGTAGACACCCCATGATATTTTAACGTCTTTTTGAGCCAAAACGTGAAGCCATAACAAGGTGGCTAATGAACCTATAGGTGTTATCTTCGGACCTAAGTCAGAACCTATGACGTTAGCGTAAATCATACCTTCTTTAAGCATACCTGTTACTTGTGATTGATGTATGGCAATCGCATCAATTAAAACAGTCGGTAAGTTATTCATAATGGATGATAGTATTGCGGATATGAAGCCTACACCCATAATACTGGTAAATAGGCCATGCGTAGATATCGATGCGAATATATGCCCTAAGACAGTTGTGATACCCACATTTTTAAGTCCGAAGACGACTAGATACATACCTAGTGAGAAAATCACGATATTCCATGGCGCACCTTTGATGACTTTTCTAGTAGAAACAACGTCTGATTGACGTGCCAAGAGTAAAAAAATAATGGCGACAAAGCCGGCTATTAGAGACACTGGTACGTGTATGAACTCGCTGACAAGATAACCTATTAGGAGTATTGCTAAAACAAGCCAAGACATACGGAATAGTTTCTGATCTTTGATTGCAGTATTAGGACTTTGAACCTTTTGAATATCGACTGTCTTCGGAATAGACGTTCGGAAATACAGCCAAAGGACAATGATGCTTGCAATTAATGAAAATATATTGGGCATAAACATACGACTCAAATATTCTACAAAACCAATATTAAAATAATCCGCTGAAACGATGTTCACTAAGTTACTTACTGTAAATGGTAATGACGTTGTATCCGCGATAAAACCACTTGCGATAACAAAAGGAAAGATGACTTTCTTATTGAAGCCAAGATGACGTACCATAGCTAACACAATTGGCGTTAGAATCAGCGCAGCACCATCATTCGCAAAGAAAGCTGCGACAATCGCACCGAGAATCATGATGTACACAAACATTCTGAAACCGTCACCTTTAGATGCTCGAACCATATGTAAGGCAGCCCACTCAAAGAAACCTATTTCATCAAGAATCAATGAGATTAAAATGACCGCCACAAATGTTAGCGTCGCATTCCAAACAATATGCGTTACTTCTACAATATCTGACCAACCCACAACCCCAGTAATGAGTGCTAAAACTGCGCCTATAACGGCCGTTATTCCTATATCTAATCCTTTCGGTTGCCAGATGACAAAAATGAGCGTTATGACAAAAATAGTGATTGCTAGAAATGTCATCATATACATTCACCATGGCACACGCACATGTTATAGTTCATTAAATTATATGTAGATGCTATTTGTTTCTCTATCATATCAACCAAAGCCTCCTATACCATTATTAAGCATATCACGAGCTATGACGTGAAATCTATGTGACAAAGGTTATCTGAGTAATCCTATATTATTTTTATACTGATATAGCGTGATTTATCTATTTTTGTTAATTACATCATATTATGAAATAATTGCATAAACGAATTAAATTTTTAAGGAGTTTAGTTATGAATATTTATCAGACTTATGCATTATTGGTGATTGGCATCATCATTCTGGGGTTAATTGTGAATATTGCTTTGAGCATATCAGACAAGCGAAAGTTGATTCATCATATACATACACTTTGGCGTAATAAGAAGCCAATTGAGAACTTTATACGTCCAAATGCTCGTTTCGATTATCAATTTGAGCTCAAGCGTGATCAGCACGACAATCTTATTGACGATAAAACATGGTCAGATTTAAATATGGAGGAAATCTTCCATCGCAGTAACTTTAACTTCACAGCTATTGGAGAAATGCGTTGGTTCGCTACATTGCGCAATATGTTTAAGGTTAATGACCATCAACTCTTAGACTACTTTAATAACAATGAAACTTTTAGAGTTAATGTATCTTATCATCTCGCTTCTATCGGAAAAGTGGTTTATCCTATCTTTCCAGATCAACTTAAACCGATTAAACGTAATAATTTATTTATGATATGTCCATTCTTACCATTGATTGGCATTATTATCATTCTATTTTCGCCATCAAATGGTGTACTTATAACTATTTTCGCAGTGCTATTGAATATTATTTTATCTGGTAGTCTTAAACGCACGTATGATCAAGATTTAAAGTCACTATTCTACACAGCAAAAGTACTTAAAGAAGGCTATCATCTTGACCAAATCGAAGGCACACCAGAAGTTAAGACGAACTTTAATCACTTTAAAGGTGCGCGTCTATTTAGCGGTCTACTTGGCAAAGTGGGCGATCAAGATATTGGCGGCGCATTTATCATGTTAATCAAGATGGCATTTATGGTTGACTACTTCCTCTTTCATATCATCCAGCATACGTATTATCGATATCAAGACGAAGTGCTCGCCTGCTATGACTATGTGAGTACCTTAGATAATCACTATTCATTAGCCATGTATCGACGCACATTGGACACATATTGTGAGCCGACTGCCTTTTCAGAAGAACAGAACGTATCATTCACAAACTTAGTTCATCCTTTACTGGACAATGCCGTCCCAAACGACCTCGACATTAAACACAATATTCTATTAACTGGGTCAAATGCATCAGGAAAATCAACATTTATGAAAGCTGTAGCCATTAACATTATCCTTGCACAAACGATTGAAACTGCGACAGCCGATACATTTAGCTATCGACCTGGCTTAGTTTATACTTCCATGGCAAATGCCGATGATGTGTTATCAGGCGATAGCTACTTTATGGCTGAACTCAAATCGATTCGTCGCTTATTTGACATAGAAACGATATCGCCCGTTTATTGTTTCATAGATGAAATCTTCAAAGGTACCAATACAACTGAGCGTATTGCGGCTTCAGAATCCGTATTATCGTATTTGAATCATTTGCACAATTACAGAATTGTAGCAGCAACACATGATATCGAACTTTCCGAATTGTTAAAAGACAATTATCATAACTATCACTTTAATGAAACGATTGAAAACAATGAAATTCATTTCGATTATAAGATTAAAACAGGTAAAGCCAATACGCGAAACGCTATTGAATTATTGCGTATTACCCACTTCCCTGACAGCATTTACAAACGTGCCAAAGACCAAGTTAAAGATTTGGATTAACATTGTTTCATGTAAAACATTATCGGCATATGTGGGGTGTTGAGCTTAAATTATACTCTCATCACCCCACTACTTTGTTGTGATATTAATTATTTAAGATAGATTTAAGGTGCATTTATGCTAGATTTTATCATTATTGTTTACTGTATGTATTGAGGTGACATTATGAAACGTATTACATTTGCTGACAGTTTAAGAGGTTTCAGCTTATTAGGTATATTTCTTGCTAATTTACTTATATTTCAATTTAGTTTATCCGGCAAAGACTACATCGAACATTTCCATTTAAGTCCCATCAACCAAGTCATATTCAATCTTATCATTATACTTGTTGAAGAGAGCTTTTTACCTATTTTTGCCATATTATTTGGCTTTTCGATGGATAAGTTGTATCAGTCTATGAAATTAAAAGGATTACCCCGACCTAGATTAAAATTATTACGTCGTGCCATTTTCTTACTGATTTTAGGCTTTATACATGCATCTTACATATGGGAAGGCGATATCTTAACCGCTTATAGTTTAGCGATGTTATGTGTCATCCCTTTCATTTCACTTAGTACGAAAGCCTTTAAATGGTTTAATATTATCATCATTTCTCTCGTCTTCATCATGGGCTTTTGGTCTATGTTTGATGATTCACAATCGTCTACAACATCCGACAATCATGATGCTGCTGCTTATATCCATAAGGTACAGCAGATTTACGCACAAGGTAGTTATGACGACATTCATCATGTAGATGACATTGCGCCATCTCCTAAATTTGCAGAATTAAAAGATCAATTAGGTGATAATAAGAGCGCCATCTTCTTGGTAGCCATCCTTTTTGAGGTACCGTTATTTACTTTAGGCATCTTTCTTTCTAGATCTGGTTGGTTCGAAAAAGATGCAAGACACTTTTGGTCGTCGAAATTATTCATATACCTGATACCAATAGCGATTATTGCCAAATCAACCATACTTTGGTTAAATAACGATGCAATTCCCGGTGTACTCCTTGCTATGTTTGGACCTGTTTTATCATTTGGTTATATGAGTTTATTTAAATATTTATATCAACGTCATGGGAAACATCCTATCTTTAAAGGTTTAGAAAATGCCGGCAAAATCTCGCTCACCGTTTATATTACTCAAAGTATTATCGGTACACTTATTTTCTATAGTTACGGTCTAGGATTATTTGGCAAAGATATACTCATCTATACCAGCATTTTATTTATTGTGATTTATATTCTTTTAGTTGTATTAGCAACATTACATCAAAGACACTTCCGCTATGGTCCATTAGAATATCTTCTACGTATGTTCACTTATTGGAAATGGCATGTAGGTAAGCGAAAATAGACATACTAAAAAAGGTTCAACGTGGTTATAATGATAAACTACACGTTGAACCTTAATTTATATCGCTAAAAGCATTTTTTAAAACAATGAATTATTCATAATGTCCTTTAAACTTAGGACTTACTCCATATTTATTCTTATTAAATTTACTATTTAAACATGTAATCACTAATTGATAAATTGAAATAGCAAATTGAACGAGTGCAAGAAGAAGAATAAACAATAATGCCCAACCATTGTCACCGTTAGGGTCATTAATATCCCAAATCAATTGGCTAATAAAAGATATCACACCTAATATAACCGATAAAATTGGAATAAGCATCGTACGGTCGGTGTCATGGAAGCGTCTGACTGTCAATGCTAAATTCGGAATGAAAGTAATAATTGCATATAAAATCATATAAATGATTGTGCCAACTAACATGACTATACTTACTATCGATAACGCGTCAGATTCTAATGCTACTGAGAACATAATCATGATTAAAGCAGCAATATAAAGAATAAGTACTGGTCCGTAAAAAATGACATGCCATAATTGCATAAACCAGAATTCACTACGTCTTGAGCGTCCTTTAAAATTAAAATAATTCTTCCAAAATAACTTAAATGCTTCGCCAAAACCTACCTTTGGATTCATAAGCATAAACTCCTTTGTGTGATTTTAATTGCCGTCTTTCCCTTCAGTTTCATCGTACCATACTGACATAATTATAAAACCCTATATAAAAAGTTCTCAGGCTAAATTAATTAACATGAGAACTCTATAATACTGATTTATTAATTTTCTTGTTTAATGACTTTACCATTAGGGTCTAATTTAAGAATTTTATTATTTTTAGTTTTATACGTCCCTAAAATTTCGCCATCTTTATTTCGATAATTGACAATCCAATCGCCACTATGACCAACCATTTTAACATCATCCCATAAATAGTTTGTCTTACCTACCGCAATACCTTCGAAATCTGAAATCATTTGATACACTTGGTTACGGAAATGTGTATTAACTGTTCCTGATTTTTCTAAGTATGCTGCAGATAATGGATTATTGTCTTCTTTATCTTTTTTAGATAATTGATCTACAATATTTATTTTGTCAGTTAATTCTGGTAAAGCTTTGTTATCTTTATTAGCTTTATAAACATCAATGAGTTTGACCTCTTTGCCTTTGCCTAATAAGTCTTTATAATCTAATGAACCCGATTGCATACGTCCAACAAAGATTTTGTCGTTACTCACACCAATCAATGCTTCAAAGTTCCCTTTATTAGGTGATACATTGTAGAAATTCATACCTTTAGGTGCATTATCAATATGTTTTGCATATTTCACAAGTTTGAAATCAACTAGCTTAAAGTTTTTATTACCAGACGCAAGTCTGTATTCATAAATACCTGTTAAAATTTCATTCTTAGTCAATGTATAGCGATCAACATCTTCCACACAGAAGGCAAGAGCCAATTTTTGTTTTTCAGTAAGTTTTGCTACTTCTTTTTCCAACTCTTGGTCTTTTTTAGACTTCTTAGATTTTGTTTGTTCTGCATTAGATTTCGTTTTACTATTATCTTCTTTAGAACCATCATTAGAACCACAAGCTGCAAGTAAAAGTAAAAACACCCCACATATAAATACTAGTTTTTTCATCTATGTCTCCTCATATCATTTGCATTTTTAAAATCAATTAATTATACTATATTTTATTTATAAAAGTGTACTTTGTAAATACTTAATTGAAAGTATTTCTTGCAAAAAAGAAGTGTTCCTTTATCATCTTAGGAACACTCTTTTTTAACTTAATGTATCAATCTCTTTCCAGCTACGTTCAATTGTTTGTTGAATTGTATGAGTAAAACTATTTTCGCTATTTTCTCTTAAAGATAGTGTATAGGCTCCAATCACCGGTGGAAATTTAGGTATTATAATTTCATTACTCGGATAAACTTTTTTTAATTTATTCATAAATGTCTCTTTAAACTGAATATTAGAGAATAGACCTCCACATAATACAATAGGTGGATGATATTGTGACTTATTAATTGAAAGAAACGCACCATTAATTAATTCAATCAATGCGTTCATACTGTTACTAATGATATCTTTAGCAACCATATCACCACTGTTGGCAACCTCAAACACTACTTTAGTTAATGAAGCAATCTCTGATCTCATTTCCATATTTTGATAAACAAACGGAATTATTTCTGTTTCTCGTACCAAGTTTAATTGTTGCTTAACCGCTTCAGTTAATTGAGTTGATTGGCCTCTACCATCATAATTTTTCATTACTGCAGTAAGTGCTTTTTTGCCTATATCATACCCACTGCCTTCATCACCTAGTAAATAACCCCATCCACCGACTCTATTCATTTCATTTGTTTCTTTATTAAAATAATATGATATAGAGCCAGTTCCTGCTATGAGCACAATACCAGAATCTCCAAATGTCCCGGATGCCAAAGCACATATAGCATCATTTTCAACGACAATTTTTATCTTTTGTAATTTGTACGCTTCCAATGATTTTATAATCAGATGTTTTTCTTCTTCTCTCCCAGCACCACTTAATGATAAATAAATCGTATCAATTTCATTTAAGTCTATCTTTGCTTGTTTTCTCAATATAGATATCATATTCATTAATATCTCTTTAACAGTGTCCAAACCTTTAACTTGTATATTTGTAGATTCTGCTAGGGTATGTCCAATAATTTCTCCGTAATTATTACCAATGACACCTTCTGTTTTGGTTCCTCCACCATCAATACCAATATAGTATTTTTTATTAATACTCATTGTTATATCAATCCTATTCTTTCACATTTAATACGAAAGATTCCCAAGGCTCTATCATATCTAATAGAAATTGTTCATTTTCAGTTATTTTACCTATAACATTTTTTACACCATCATTTTCCATATTTTGAAGTGCTATCTGCATTTCTCCCTTATAGTGACCATAAGTTTCGTTGCAAATCAAAATATCTCCTCTTTTAATTTTAGAAGTATTATGAGGCGGGAAATCTTTATCTTTAAAATGTACTCTGCTCATTGTTGAGCGAATAACATACTCTGAGACATCGCCACGATTAAAATGATCTTCTTCTAACACAATCTTTTTTTCTAAACTAGAAATTTCAGGATTTAATTCTATATCAAGCGTAGGCATTGATAAATTAATCTTAGATAATGCGTATAACTCTTCCTCAGAAGCAAATGCGTTACTTATAATAATATCATCGATTAATCCAGTCATTAATAAGTGCTTTGCTTGAACTTCAATAGGTAAATTTCTATGACTTTCTAATGTAGGTAACCCCTCCATTACTTTCCAAGGCCCTACTTTACCGTGTTGAGATGTTACGAATGCCGCAGTCGTCAATTGATGCTGTTTATATGATTCTGAGTTTTTTTTAAAATGCTTAAATGATATGCCTGTATATTTTTGTGGATAAAAATTATGACATCCTATTAACTTATCTCTATCAGGTTTAAAATTTAATACATCATTGATAAATGTTGCACTTGTACTTATATTTAATTCAATAGACATATTTTGCTTATTATGCGTCATTTTCGCTGTTTCTTGAGCAGAAAATCCAGAATCAATTCGAATTCCAGATACACCTAAATCTTTAAAAAATGATAAGTCTAAATTATCTATTTGAAGATCTTTAAATACTTCTCGATTTATATCAGCTATGACCTCCATACCGTTCTCATTAGCATATTTCACTATTTCCTTAAACTTCTCAAAAACTTCACGATCTTCCTGTTTTACTGATAGCAGATTAGTGAATATACGTTTGAAGCCATATTTCACACTGGTATCAATGTAATTCTTCATTCTCTCTAGATCAGATTGTGTAGGGTAAATTGAAATACCTAATCGATGCATTTACTTGCCCTCCTCAGATTTATAAATAACGCCTTTAATTTTTTTATTTTCAAGTAATTGTCTTGACTGTTCAAAAAATAAAATACTATTGAATATGATCAACACGTAAATAACGGTCCATCCGAATGAATTAATCTCATCAAAGATTAAAACTGGAATACCAATAATAAATGGCATAATAATTAAAAGTAACCATCTGTTAATTGCAACCTTCTTAATAATCAACTGTGATAACTTGAAGCAAAAAAATATTAAAAATAATAATCCTAGGATATATAAAAGTCTCATGGAATATCACTTCTCTTCTAACTTTTTGTATAGCTCAATCATTTTTTCAATTAAACTTTTTTCACTTAATGCTGTCATAAGATGATCTTGTGCATGAATCATTAATAACGACGTATCAACTTTTTCACCATTAATTTCATCTTGTATTAAACGTGTTTGTGTTTTATGAGCCTCTGCCATTTCTCTCTCTGATTCATCAAGAAATTTTTCCGCTTCTTCAAAGTTGCCTTCAGTAGCACTGTTTAATGCCTCATAAGCTAAACTTTTTGCATTTCCTCCATGTGCAATAATTTCAAATATCTCTGTTTCATTTTTATTGTCCATAACAATTACCTCTCCTAATCTTTTTCAGTAGCCTCTTCATTAAGACTTTGTTCTTGAGCTAACATTTCACGCTCATATTTTTTAAAGAAAGGATAATAAAGTACAATTGCAATAATGATATTGATTAATACTAATATAAGTGCTTTCCAATCTCCATTAGTCGCAAACAATGCACCAATAGGTCCAGGTAATGTCCACGGTGCTAAGATGGTAATTTTTGCAATTAATCCCAATTTAAAAACGAAGTACGTAATAGTAGTTAAAACTAAAGGAATACATATGAATGGTAAAGCTAGAATTGGATTCATTACTAATGGTGTCCCAAAAATGAGAGGTTCATTTATGTTAAATATACTTGGAATAATTGAGAATCTACCTACTTTTTTAAGATATTCTGATTTAGAGAAAACCATTAATATACACAGACTTAATGTCGCACCTGCGCCTCCAATCCAGACAAACCATTGGAAAAATGGTTCTACAACTATATTTGGTAGTTGTTCTCCCGCTGCTTTAGCATCAATATTTTGATCTAAGAGTGAGAACCAAATTGGTTGGAAAACAGCACCCATGACAGCAACACCATGAATACCTGCAGCCCATAAAAGTACGATAAAGAATACTGGTATCAAAGCGCCTAACAATGAATCTCCTGCAAATTTACCGAGTGGTTCAAATAGCATGTTAACAATCTTATTTAAATCTACATTTAATATCACACGGATAAACCATGAAATAACAATAACTAAAGTAGCCGGAATTAAAGACTCAAAAGATCTGGCAACTGAACTAGGGACTTGTTCAGGCATTTTAATAGTAAAACCAGATTTAATAACTAATCTGCTTATTTCTACTGCAAATATCATAGAAATGATAGCTACAAATAAACCAGACCCTCCCAAATCTGCCATAGGCAATACATATCCAACGGCATCCTTTTTAGCTAATTTATCATCTAAATTCAATGGAATATTCATCATTAGAAACGTTGCTAATGAAAGTAAGCCACCTGAAAGACCATCCATCTTATATGATTTTGATAAGTTATAACCCATACAAAATGCTGCGTATAAAGCCATTAACCCCAACGTCATTCTATTTGCAATCATAATCTTCTCAGCATGTGGTTGTACTAAATCTGCGAGATAGGGTATTGGTGGTGATGCAAACAAAGTGAAGAATGAACCGACGATAATCAATGGTAATGTTGCAATAATACCGTCACGAATGGCAACTAAATGTCTTTGCTCCGATGCTTTTGCCATTGGTGTCATTAATACTTTTTCAAGCCATTGTAATATCTTTTGCATAAGACCATCTCCTAAACATGTATATTAGTTATCGTATTCTTTAATTTGTTTTAAAATTTTGGGTGCACCTATTGGTGTATAACCCATTGGATCAACTACATCAACTGGTTTACCAACTTCTTCTCCCATTTTTTTAAATTTATCTAAACGATGTTTAACTTGTGGGGCAACTAATCCTAAATCATAATGTTCAATTTGATTTTCAAATTCTTCAGATCCTACTGCTTTAATTTCAAGATTATAGTTTTCTTTATCTGCTTGTTTCTTAATTGAATCAACTACCATTGCACTTGACATTCCACCTGAACAAACCATAATTACTTTCATTTAAAACACTCCTCTATTTTAATTTATTGTTTTTTATAGCATTTCTTGTATTCTCTAATTTCTGGCGATTACTTAAATAATCATCACTAGCGATGCAAATATACAAAATATCAATGATGCTTAGCATAGCAATTCTTGAACTCATTGCCCCACTTCGTATCGTTTTTTCGGAAGAACTAACAAACAATTGTACATCTGCTAATTTAGCTATAGAATTATCACCATATTTAGTTATAGAAATAATCTTTGCACCCTTTTCTTTAGCTAATTGCGTAGCGTAGACTATATCTTTAGTTTGACCTGAATTTGATATTGCAATTACAACATCTTCAGAAGATAGGTTAGCGCTTAAAGTAACTTGCTCATCAAAACTACTTCCTACATCACACCAATAATCTATACGCGTTAACTTTTGTTTAAAATCTTGTGCAATAATAGCTGATGCACCAATTCCATAAATACAAGTTTTTCTTGAATTGATAATTAATTCAAAAGCTTGCTTAATACTAACTGTGGATAAAATCCTTTCTGTATCTTTTAAAGTTTTAGTATTGTTATGAAATACTGATTGCGTGACTTCTTCAATTGAATAATCTTCATCAATTTCTGCATAATCGCGTTGTACATTCCCAGGTTCGTTTAAATCAAATGCGATTTTCAATTTTAATTCTTGAAAGCCCTTACATTTCATCTTTTTAGATAACCTAACAATCGTAGCTACGCTTACGTTTGTTAGGTCGGCTAGCTTTTGTACTGAGTAATTAATAATTTCTTCTGGATGTTTAAGAATATACTCTGCAACTCTACGTTCCGAGGGGTTTAAATCGCTTAAAGATGATTCAATAAAAATTAAACTACCATGCAATAAACATCACCTCTAAAAGGAATAATATTTCACTTCAATTACAATTTACAAAATATTATTACATTTGTCAAAATCTAATTTGTATGTAATTTAGTTATTTTATATCTTATTTCATTTCTTTTTTTATGCTAATCTTACATTGTAAGAATACTCTATTAACAAACTTTTTTGGGAAAGGAATTATATTGTGAAGAAGCTTATTGCAATTTTAATTTTGAGTACTTTAATTTTATGTGCATGTCATGATAATCATGACTCTAAAAGCAAAAATATTCATGAGTCATCACAAAAATCAACTCATCATGTACACAAGAAAGAAATCAAAAATGGTCGAACGTATTATGACGATATTTTAATTGTTAATAAAACAACAAAGCTCCCACCTGATTACAATCCTGGTGAAAACCCGAAAGCGCAACGTGCATTACAACGGATGTTTGCTGATGCTGGCGAAGAGGGTGTAAACCTTTATCAGATAAGTGGTTTCAGAAGTTACCAAACACAAGTGAGTTTGTATCAGCAGTATGTTGCGCGTGATGGCGAACAAGCTGCGAATCGATATAGTGCGCGTCCTGGCACTTCTGAACATCAAAGTGGATTAAGTTATGATGTAGGTGCTATTGGATCAAATTGCAATTTACGCGAATGTTTTGGAGAGACTAAAGAGGGGCAATGGATTGCACGCAATGCTCATAACTATGGTTTTATTGTGCGTTATCCCAAAGGTAAAGAACAGGTAACGGGCTATCAATATGAACCATGGCATCTTCGCTACTTAGGAAAGGACACAGCTACTAAAGTAGCCCAATCTGGCAAAGCCTTAGAAGAATATGTTCATTATAAAAAACGCTCAGAAAGCTAACTTATGACTCTCTGAGCGTTCTAAATACTATTCAACCTTTTTTTCTTTGACTACATTACCATTAGCATCGAGTTTTTGAAGTGTGCCATTTTTATTTCTATAGGAACCAACGATTTCTCCATCTTGATTGCGATATCGTACCGACCAATCTCCATTTGAATTAAGTAACTTCACATCTTCCCACAAATAACCTGAATCTGTTAAACTAACACCTTCAAAATCTGCAATAATTTGGTAAATTTGATTTCTAAGATGTAATCCTACGCCACCCAATCTCTCCAACTGTTTATAAGAGATGCCATTCTCATCATAACTAATGTCAGGATACTTATTATCAATATGCATTTTACTTACTAATTCTGGCAAAGCTTTGTTATGTTTATTTTTTAAATAGACATCGCTTAAATTCACTTCTCTACCATGTTGCATCAATGCATTATAATCTATGATTGCGGCTTGTGTTCCTCCTAAGAATATCTTTTCATTATTCACACCGATGATTGCAGCAAAATTTCGTTTATCAGGATATACAGTGTAAAAATGCATATCTTTTGGCGCATTTGCAACAGGTTTATCATGCTTAACTAATGTGAAATCGACTAATTTATAATGATACTCTCCAGCTGGTGCTATAGCTAAATAAAATCCAGTTAAAATTTCATTTTTAGTTAATGTATATTGGTCAACATGGTCGACACAAAATGCTAAAGCTAATTTTTCCTTTTCTGAAAAGTTAGCTACTATATCTTTAGTTTTTTCTTCATTCTTCTTTTTACTTTCAACCTTATTTTGTTTTTTATTGTCTTCTGTTGTCTTAGTATCCGTTTGTTTCGAATGTGAATTAGTTTTACCTTCCTTGGACGATTCATTCGTACTACAAGCTGTTAAAATCAACATAAATGTGATGCTAAGTAATATAAATCTTTTCATAAACAAGCCCTCTAATCTAAACAATTTATATAATTTTATTATACTATATAAAAGTTATATATAGAGGCGTTACTTATAATACTTTGACCCACAACATACACAAAAATACACAAAAATCCGATAGCTTTTAAGCTACCGGATCGAAATCATTTCAATATTTTTAGACTGCCGTCATACTTATTTATTTATTTAATTATAGTGCCTTCTTTTTCATGAATCATTTGAATAATTTCATTCTTTTCATTCATCACAGCAACTTTCGGTGCATGATCAACTAATTCACGTTCATCTAATTGAACATAAGTCATAATAATCACCACATCGTCAACTTCAACTAATCGAGATGCTGCACCATTAAGGCAAATCTTGCCACTACCTCGTTCACCAGCAATGACATAGGTTTCAAAGCGGGCACCATTATTGTTATTCACGATGGCTACCTTTTCATTCGGTAAAATATCAACTGCATCCAAGATATCTGCATCTATCGTAATACTTCCAACATAATTTAAATTTGATTCTGTTACTCGTGCTCTATGAATCTTACCATTCATCATTGTTCTAATCATAACTTACGATTCACTTCCTAAAATAATATTATCTATTAACCGTGCTTTCGAGAATTTAACAGCGAGTGATATAAAGATTTGACCTTGTATTTCTGTCGCAACTTCTAAACCGGGGTAACTGTAAATTGCAACTTCATCAATATGACCACGCGTATGTTCCGTTAAGTATGCCTTAATCTCACCAACAATAATATGACTACGACGTTCCCCTTGATTATACAACGTTTGCGCTAATGCTAAACTTTTACTTAGGTGAACAGCCTCTTGTCGCTCATCGTCAGTTAAATATACATTTCGCGAACTGCGTGCGAGTCCATCCGCTTCACGTACAATATCAACACCAACAATTTCAATTGGGTGGTTAAAATCTTCAACCATTTTTTCAACGATTGCAAGTTGTTGCGCATCCTTCTTACCAAAGTAAGCTTTATTAGGACTGACGATGTTAAATAATTTATTCACGACAGTCACAACGCCGTCGAAATGACCTGGACGTTGTGCGCCTTCTAAGACTTCCGCTAGACGTCCCACCTTCAATGTTATGCTTAATTCGTCTGGATACATTTCTTCTACTGTTGGATGAAAGACGTAATCCACATGTATAGCTTCAACTAAAGCTACATCTTGATCAATTTGACGTGGATACGCATCGAAATCTTCGTTTGGTCCGAATTGTAGTGGGTTGACGAATACACTAATCACCGTAACATCATTGTCTTCAACTGAGCGACGCATCATACTTAAATGCCCTTCATGTAAGGCGCCCATTGTAGGGACAAAACCAATTGTCTTACCCGAACGTTTCAATTCTTGCGTAATGTGTTGCATCTCAGCTACAGTTTGAATTACTTTAGTCATTACCATTTACCTCGTTCAATATCTTTTTCTTATATGTGTGTGCTTCAGCTGGAAACGTCCCTGCCTTAACTTCCTCATCATATTGTTTGATGCCTTTAATTCCCACTGAAAAATCACCAAACTGTTTCACAAATTTAGCATAACGATCTACACCATAATTCAACATATCGTGATAAACCAATACTTGACCGTCTGTGTCTTTTCCTGCGCCGATACCAATCACTGGTATATCTAATTGGTCACTAATTAAACCAGCTAAGTCACTAGGGATTGCTTCTAATACTAAGGCAACTGCACCTGCTTCTTGTACCGCATGTGCATCTTGAATTAATTGTTCAGCTGCATCTTTCGTACTACCTTGTAAACGATAGCCCATAACACCCACGCTTTGTGGCATTAAACCTAGGTGCGCTACAATTGGTATTCCAATTTGCGTTGATTTCTTAATGAAATTAACTAAATGTGCACCTTCTGCTTTTAACGCATTCGCATTTGTTTGTTGATAAAGTGTGAGCGCATTTTTCAAATCATGTTCGTCACTCACACCAACTGCGCCAATTGGTAAATCTACTACTACAAAAGTATCATCTGCGCCTCTGCGTACCGCTTTGCCGTGGTGAATCATGTCATCTAGCGTCACTTGTGTTGTCGTCTCATAACCAAGCACTGTCATTCCAAGTGAATCACCCACTAAAATCATATCTATATTTGCATCTTGTGCTTGTTTTGCGCTTGGAAAGTCATATGCCGTAATCATCGAAATTTTTGTTTTTTCTTGTTTCATTTCAACTAATTTTGCTAAATTTTTCATTTTTAAATTAACTCCTATATTAAAAGTTCGATAATAATACGTATAATTATATGTAAGAATACCTAGAAAGGAAAGTTTTAAATGCAAATTGCTGTTATTGGACCAGGTGCGGTTGGCACTACGATCGCCTATGAACTACAAACATCGTTGCCAAACGTCACACTAATTGGTCGTTCTAATAAATACATAACCATTCAACCCGCAAATCAAGCGGTAGAAGTATTTAATATAGATGACGTGACGTCGACCTTTGACGTTATAATCATTGCTGTCAAAACACATCAGCTTAATCATTTAATTCCAAAGTTACATCGTTTAGCCCATGACGAAACGCTATTTATTTTAGCTCAAAATGGCTACGGCCTACTATCTCGTCTTCCATTTCAACACACTTACCAAGCTGTTGTTTATATTAGTGGCCAAAAGTCGGGAAACGAAGTCGTACATTTTCGTGATTATCGCTTACATGTCCAAAAAGATGCTCAAACAATGCGCTTAAAACAATTACTTGATCACACAAAAATTGAACTCGTACTTGAAGACCATATTGAAGACAAAATTTGGTATAAATTATTAGTTAACCTCGGCATTAATTCTATTACTGCGCTTGGTCATAATACCGCTCAAATCTTAAAAAATTAAAGAAGTGGAACAATTATGTAGAAACTTATTATACGAGGGACAACACGTAGCTTTATCAGAGGGCATTACGCTTCCTGATTCATTGGTCGATGATATTATGCAGATTTATGCAGGTTATCCTGACCATATGGGTACGAGTATGTATTATGATGTGATCAATAGCCAACCGCTTGAAGTTGAAGCCATTCAAGGCTTTATCTATAGCAAGGCGAGATACTATAATCTCAACACACCCCACCTAGACACTGTTTACGCCCTTTTACTGTCACATCATTCTATTGCAAAATAAAAAGGGAATGAAACAGCATTCTTTTTAAATTCGTCGTCCACTCCCAGCTTGCTTTGCTTGTAGAATTTTGCTTGTAGCATTTCTTGATGAAATTCTCTTTGCTGGGGCCCCGAACCCCAACTTGCTTTGTTTTTATCATTTCTTAGTGAAATGCTCTTTGCTGGGGTCCCGCCGACAAGGATGACTAGAACTGAGAAAAGCTTAATTTAAGCGCATTCTCAGTTCAGTCAACTACTGCCAATATATATTTGTAGCCTGAGACATTGATTGATATATGTCCCAGGCTCTTTTTTCTAGTTAACTCTTACTTTGTTTTAACTTTAATGGCACTTTAATTTGTTTATCGACAGAATCGCCTTTCATTAGACCATTAACTACTTTAATTGCTTCTTTACCCATAAGTTCAGGTTGTTGCGCAATTGTCGCATCTAGTTTGCCATTTTTAATAGATTTCATCGCATCTTCATTACCATCAAATCCAATGACTTGAATATCCTTACCACCAATTGCTTCTATTGCACCTAAAGCCATTTCATCATTTTGGGCAAAGATTGCTTGGATATCAGGGTGTGCTTCAAGCATGTTTTGCGTTACATTTAACCCCTCTGCTCTATCAAACTTTGCACTTTGTTTGGCGATGACTTTTAACTGCTTATCCGCAACATCGTGGAACCCTTTACCTCTTTCTCTAGTCGCACTTGCCCCAGGTACACCTTCAAGTTCACCCACTTTGGCATTTTTACCGACTTTATCTACCAAGTAATTTCCAGCCATTTTACCACCTTCAACGTTATCTGACGCAATAAATGACGCTACATCACCTTTATCTACAGATCGGTCTAACGTAATTACCGGAATCCCCTCGTTATTAGCTGATTCTACCGCACTTGAGATTGCACTTGAATCTGTCGGGTTAACAATTAAGTAATCTACTTGTTGTTGAATTAAATCTTCAATGTCATTCGTTTGTTTTGCTGAATCATCTCGTGCATCTACAACTTTGACTTTCATCCCTTGTGCTTTGGCATCTTTTTCAATACCATTTTTAATTTTAACGAAGAATGGATTGTTTAACGTTGAAATACTTACACCAATTGTAATCTCTGATTTTTTCTTATTTGTTTTACCATTTTTATCATTTTTCAAAGGTGATTCTAAGGAACACGCTGCTAAAAATAGGACGAGTGCTAATGTAATGGCTAATAATTTCTTCATATTGTTATCCTGCTTTCTCTTATTTTTTACGGTCAATTAATACCGCAATTAAAATGACTACACCTTTAACGAGTTGTTGATAGAATGAAGACACACCGAGTAAATTTAATCCATTATTTAAAACACCAATGATAAGTACACCTATAAGTGTTCCAACAATTCGTCCTTTACCACCTGTCAATGACGTACCACCAAGCACGACCGCGGCAATCGCATCTAACTCATAAGACATACCTGCTGTTGGTTGTGCAGAATTCAGACGTGATGTTAGTATTCCGCCGGCTAACGCTGACATTAATCCTGAAATACCATAAATAAAGATTTTAATTTTATTCACTTTAATACCTGAAATTTTAGCTGCTACCTCATTCCCACCAATTGCATATGTATGACGACCGAACGTTGTTTTTTGAAGAATGATAAGTAAAATGATAAATACGATAATCATCGTTACTGCTGGTACCGGAATACCAATAAAGTAGCCTTTACCAAATAATTGGAATAAATAGCTATCACCTAAATTAGTGATTGGATTGCCGTCAGTAATGACTAATGTTAATCCACGGAAGATCGTCATTGTCGCAAGTGTTGCAATAAATGGCGCCATATTCCCTTTCGTCACTAGTAAACCGTTGACTGCACCTAAAACGAAGCCTATCAGTACACCTATAATTAAGGCGATAATTGGATCAACGCCGCTTGTAATCATCAGTGCAATAAACGCAGATGATAAAGCAAGGATTGAACCTACTGATAAATCTATGCCACCAGTTAAGATAATAAATGTCATCCCAAAGGCAATCAGACCATTGATAGAAATTTGTCTTAATAAGTTGAGTAAATTAGATAAATCTAAAAATGATGGATTTAAAATACTCACTACAATAATTAATAAAATCAGACCAATAAATGGAATGATCTTTTCCATGAACGATGTTTTAGCTGTTAACTGTTTCATTTAAAGTTCCCCCTGTAGCTAACGTCATAATATTTTCTTCTGTAATTTCATTTCCTGTAAGATCTCCTTTGATATTACCTTCATGCACGACCATCACTCTATCGCTCATGCCAATGACTTCTGGTAATTCAGATGAGACCATAATAATAGACACACCACGATCTGTAAGTTCATTCATAAGTTGATAAATTTCTCTCTTAGCGCCAACATCAATACCTCTTGTAGGTTCATCCAATATGATGATTTGCGCACCCGTACCAATCCACTTAGCTAATACGACTTTCTGTTGATTACCTCCTGATAATGAACCAGCTGGTAGCTTGCCTGGCGATTTAATGTTCAGTCTTTTGCGCATCGTATCAACAAATTGCTCAGAACTCTTATCGTCTACGATGCCACGTTTTGAAAAGCTAAATAACGAAGGTAACACCATATTGTCTTGAATGGAGAAGTCTAAAATTAATCCTTCTTCCTTACGATTCTCGGTTATAAAAGCAAGTCCATGTTTCATCGCTTCAATTGGGGACGTGATCGTCACTGGTTGACCTTTAATTTCAATGTCATTGTCTGCTTTATCCACACCAAATAAACTGCGCATCATTTCCGTACGTCCTGCACCCATCAAGCCACTTACACCTAATATTTCACCTTCTTTAAGATAAAATGACTGATTCTCAATGTGATGTAGCGGATTATTGAGACGTTTTACATTTAAGATAATATCTTGTGGTTCATACGTTCTATGTGGAAATTGTTCATCTAATTCACGTCCTACCATTGCTTTCACAATTTGGTTGTACGTTAGATGACGTGTTTCATCGTACATAACAGAAACGCCATCACGCATGACCGTTATTTCATCTGAAATTTCAAATATTTCAGCCATTCTATGCGAAATGTAAACAAAGGCAACACCTTTTGCTTTTAAATTACGAATCATATCGAATAGACGTCGGATTTCTTTGTCTGTTAAGGTAGCTGTCGGTTCATCCATAATAATGATTTGTGCTTTCGTCATCATCGCTTTAGCGATTTCTATCATTTGTTGCTCACCAATCGAGCAATCTTTAACTACTTTATTTAACGGAATGTAAAAATCTAATTCTTTAAATACTTGTTCCGCCTGTTGTTTCATTGCTTTTGTATTGAGTATGCCCATTTTGTTGCGGATTTCTTTTCCTACAAACAAATTATCGAGTACTGTTAATTCTGGATATAAATTCAATTCTTGGTGTATAAAGGTTAATCCTTTTTCTTCCGCTTCTTTAGGATTGCTATATTCTATTTCAACATCAGAATACGTCATGACACCTTGATCTTTCTTATGAATACCTACTAAAATTTTCATTAGCGTCGATTTTCCAGCCCCATTTTCTCCCATTAAGGCATGGACGGTACCTGGTTTCAAAGTAAAGTCAACACCCTTAAGCACCTCGTTATCACCAAAGGCTTTATGAATATTAGTCATTTGAATCATTAATCTCACCCCTTAAAATATGACACCACTTTGAAGTATGATGTTTGCATATGGTGTTGCTTCACCTGTACGTATAATCGCTTTCGCATCCTTCGTTAATGCTTTAAATGTTTCATGATCGACTTGTGTTATGTCTGAAAAGTCATGTGTCACTTGCTTATAAATAGGTGCATTGTTGACTTCCATTTCCTCAGCTATCGTAATATGTTCAATTTCCATGTGTTGCTTAAGGACGTCATAAACGTCTAGGAAACTAGGCTTCCCTAACGTTAATGCTAGGTCAATCTTCTTAACATCTTTAGGCACTGGTAGCCCACAATCGCCAATTACAATTTGATCTGTATGTCCTAAGTCGCTAAGTACCTTTGAAATATCGCTGTTTAATATGCCTGTTTTATACATCGAATTCACCTTCTATTTCTGAAAAGGTCGGCATACCACCTTGAGCCCCCATACCTGTTACTGAGTGACTTGCTGCTAAATTCGCAAGTGTAAGGGCCTGTGCAATGGAATATCCTTTTTGTAATCCTACTGCGAAAGCACCATTAAATGTATCTCCGGCACCTGTGGTATCTTTAACTTCTCGCTTAAATCCTGCTATATGAACCTTTTTAGTGCCGTTATGATACATAGCACCTTTATCCCCTAATGTAATAATCAGTTTGTTAGGATAATGTGCTAACGCTTCATCAATGTTAGTCTGGAACATTGCGTTACTCTCTGTTTCGTTAGGTGTAATATATGTCGCTTTATCAATGACTTCTGATTCTACTTCTCGGAATGGTGCCGGGTTAAGAATCGAGATTAAATCATGATCGTCACAATAAGTTATGACGTCTTTAACTGTTTCGGCAGGAATTTCTTGTTGAATTAATACAATGTCGCCTGCTTGCGCTTGATCTAATGCTTCCAATGCATACGCTGAAGTCACATAATTATTAGCTGAAGGCACCACAATAATGCTATTGTCATTGTCTGATAATGTAATATGCGCTGTCCCTGATGCTGAATGTGTAACGGGTTTCAGAAATGTCGTTAAAACATGGTTGTCTTCTAAATTTGTGAAAATTTGATTTCCAAAATCGTCATCCCCAATGCGTCCTACCATATACACATCATCACCAAGTCTGGCAGCTGCTACAGCTTGGTTCGCACCTTTGCCTCCAGGTGTCGTAAAGAATGACTCACCTAGTACGGTTTCGCCTTTACTTGGTACTCGATTCGTAGAAACGACTAAATCAATAGATAAACTTCCAACTACATAAATACTTGTCATTTTGTCTTCCTCCTTGTAGATTCTCTATAAATTAAATCAACATCTAATACTACCTTCGTTGTGATGTCATTATGTTCTAATTGTTGAATCAAACCTAATGCTGCTTTCTTACCAATGTCATATGCAGGTTGTTTGATTGTTGTGAGACTTGGATAAAATAGCTTAGCTAACGGGATATCATCATACCCAATGACTTGTACGTCATCTGGAATAGTAATATGTAAATCATGTAACCATTTCATCATTTTCAGTGCTGATACATCATTGCTACATATCACACTATCGATATCATTGTGCTTAATGTAACGCTGTAATTTATCCATAGTGATATCACGCTCATCTTCAATCCATAATTGAATGCCCTGACTTTCTAACGTCGTTCTTGCACCGTTGAATCGTTCTTCAAACGAACGATAATTCAGGTCTTGATGTAGCACTAATACACGTTGCGCATTGCCTTCTATAATTGCCTCAGCTTGTAATTGACCACCTTTATAATGATCTGCTTCGATACATTGTTGATTATCTGTAACGCGGTCAATGAGAACATAGGGTAATTGATAGGAGTTGAATTGATCAAAAGCAAATTGCGTCGATAATTGTGAAGCAATAACGCCACTGCAATTATTTACTTTAAATGTGGTTAAATAGTTAAGTTCTTTATGTTCTTGCATTTCACCATTACCAATCATGACATGGTACCCTTTTTGAATTGCAGTATCCTCAACACCTTTAGCAACAATTGTAAAAAATGGATTACTCATATCTGGTAAAAGCAGTCCAATCGTTTTAGATTTCTTTGTGAATAGGGTTCTTGCAGTTTCATTTGGATAATAATCTAGGTCTTTGATGACTTGTTCAATTCTTTTACGTGTTGCTTCTTTAACATAACCACTTTTATTAATCACTCTTGAAACTGTGGCTACTGAAACATTTGCTTGTTTAGCCACTTCTTTAATCGTTCTCACTTTGCCACTCCTTTTATGTGTAACCGCTTACACAAAAATTTATCACTTTTTTCTTTTAAATGCAATATTAAATAAAACATTTATAGATTATTACTTTTGTAAATGTACGCTATCTTATTAGTTATGTTTATTGATATATCGCTACTTTTTAAATTTGGAATTATACACATTGCAAAAATAATATGATACTATATAATTAATTTTCAAAGTAAATATAGAATTGATGCAAAGGGGACCCAATTCTTGGATAAATCAACTCGTATACTAAATATTTTAACTTTGCTTCTTAAAGGTTATGTTGTTACGCAACAAGACTTAAATCAATTCACTGATGTAAGTAAAAAATCAATTCAACGTGATATTAATACGATTAACACTTTCTTTTATGAAAATGAGTTTTGGAATCCTAGTAATACTAGAGTCGTTTATAATCATCAATTGGCAGGATACGAACTTAAGCAGGATACTCAAAGTAAACACAGTTTGGGCATTTTGAGTCTGCTCATTAAACTTCAAAGCTTAACGCCTATATTGCATCACGATATTCATAAATTTTTACTTAGTTCAATTACTTCAATGAAAGTTTCAGATAAACATGTTTTAATGAGTACGTTACATCAATTTAAAATCAGACAAGAATTATTGCCTGGGAAACATCTTATGCTCCTGCAAAAAGCAATCGTGAATAAAGAAATTGTTCGCATTGAACTTCAAGATAAAAAGATAGTGGTTAAACCATTATCTATCTTATATATGCATTATGACTATTGGTTTACATATGAGGAAGACCATGAGATTGAAACGATTCTTCTTCGAGATATTCTGTCTGTTAAGATTTTAAATTTAAAATTTAAGAAAGATGGCACATGTAATCCTGTGTTATTCCAAATTCACACACACTTTTGGAACCAATTCCAACAACAGTTTTCAATTAAGGAAGTCGTTGAACACAGCGAAGATAGTATCACGGTATGGGTGAATTGTACGCGTTTTGATGCGTATTATATTGCCTATCAGTTAGCGCCATACGCCAAAATTCTAAAACCACAATCGTACATTGATAGCTTTGTGGATAGATTAGATGAAATTAAAGACATATATCGATCATAGAAGGGTTCGACGAAACGTCTTTTAGTTAAACCCTAAATTCAAAGCAAGTCCACAGCCAAAGCAAGCTGGGGGTCGGGACCACAGCACAAACAATCGCGAAAGTGATTTTATAAGCAAAGCAGCTGGGAAAGATGAATTTAAAACACATTCTGTCCCAATCCCTCATCAATGTAACGACCAATTACAAAAAAGGCATCTCGTTGATTTAGTAAACATCACTAAACTAAATTAACGAGGTGCCTTATATATTATTAACTTATTCTTCTTCACCATTTTCATCATATTTCGTAACGCTACCGTCTGAGGTTACTATATATGATCCAGCTAACTCACCATTTTTATCAGTAAATGAGAAGCCCCAATCGCCGTCAGCATTTTTTTCTGGTTCTTTATAGGTGTATGTGTCTGTATCTAAGGTATGCCCTTCGTATGCTTCGACTTTATCAATCACATTATCGCGTGTCACCGTTTCATCACTTGAACTCTTATCGTTATCTTCTGAACTACTATCTTCTGAGTTTGAACTATCGAAATCTTCAGGTTGTCTAGCTGTTTCTGACGTAATATAACTTGCTACCTTTTCAATTTCTGAATCTGACGCGTTCTTCAACTTCTTCGTTTGACCATTATTTAAAATTCGAGCAGTTTCTTGTTTAGAGTAACCATCTTCAATCCAACGATGGTCTTGGAAATGACTTGGCACATCATAAAATGTGACTGTCCCATCATTATTATCTTTAAACGTAATGTGACCAAGCGCTGTAACAGATGGACTTAATACAATAGTTCCCTCCGGATACACTTCTGACGCATCTTCATTATATGAATTAATCGGTTTGCCCGACATATCTATAGGTTCATACGTATGGTCTTCTCCATTAAATATTTCATCCGCGTCATTTCGTGCTGTCAGCCATACTTTAGCAAAGTATTCTTTCGTATTTTTATCATTACTGTCGGCCGAATGCGTACTATTAGAACCGCCACTAATTGAAATTTGTTTTGCCACTTTTTTATAATCTGAATCCTTACCATACTTTCGATATAACGCATTTAAATCAAGCTCGTATCCTAAGTCGGATTGAATAAATTGTTGGTATTTGCCTGGACTTTGCGTACCTATTACTGCTACTTTATCCTCACTCACACCGATTAACGTCGCAAAGGATCCTTTGCCAGGTGAAGCACTATAAAATGTCATCCCTTCTGGTGCGTCTTCAACTGCTTCTCCAGTTGCTTGTAATTCATATTTATCTATACTTTGTTGCCTTTTTCCAGTATTACTATTTTCAATGTATGAATGACGCTTTAAATCATTGGCAGTTATCGCTATATTAGACACACGGTCATCACTTAGCGCTAATGCCACTTTCTCTGCTTGATTTAAATCTTCAACGCTATTGTCAGAATGGGCCTGTTCATTCTTATTAGTGTGATTCGTACTATTATCAGACTTAGAATCCTTATCTTTATTTGATTTATCCGTTTGTGATGATTTGTTATTATCGTCGGATGCTCCATTTCCAAGTCCAAAGTCACTTAAACTACAACCAGCTAATAACATTGTCCCCGTTATTGCACCAATCATTAAATACTGTTTCTTCATTTCTCGCCACCCTTTATTCCCTTTGTAAGATAAATTGCAAAACGCTTGTCATTCCATTTATTCAATCAACTTACTTAATATGCTGACGGACAAATTTACCAGCGTACCCTTTAAATGACTCTCCGCCAGCCATTTCTTGCTTACCATACAAATCAGTCGCGGTACCACCTAAATTATGGCCATACGTTCTCATACCGTACATTGTATTATATTTACTATTTAACATCGGTGAACCAGACGCACCTGATCTAAAAAAGTCTTTCGTTTGAATTTCGGTGCCATTAGGAGAAAATTGTGTAACACGTAATTTACTGTAATATGGTTTCGTGTTGTCTCCGTTTATTTTTGAGTAACCTAAAGAATATAATGGTGTATTAAATTTCAATTTTTTAATTTCTGAATCTGTTGCAATACGTATCGGTTTAGCATACTTCGACATATTTTCTTTTGTATGGACGATGGCAATATCATACTGCGGTACTTTAATCACTTCACTCGCATGAAAAGCATACGGGATAGATTTACCATTACGATTCAATTGAAAGGTAATATATTTTGGTGCTGCAGCTTTACCAAAGCGATCATCAATCACATGTGCATTTGTAATAAAGGTATGCGCACCAATGACCGTACCTGTACCCATTGAGTCCTGACCTTTATAGTATGGGTTTTTAACCTTCCAACCGTTTAGATTCGACACACGACCAATAGATTTTAAATTACTTTTAGATGCATTTGGATAATATTGGTTAGAAATTGAACTTTTTGCAATTTTTTTAGCTTTTAAATACCCTGAATACTCACCTGCATGCGTGCCATCATAGTAATAATTACCAACAGCCTGCGCTTCTTCATGATGTCCAGCATAACCAAACATCGATGCTCCAATCACTACACTAGCAATAAACGTTTTACCAACTTTTGTTTTCCACATCGTCTTCTCCTCAATACCTTTCTTAAATAAAGTAACGATTTTACGACATACATCGCTCAATATCATCATTTTTCAATATAATTATATAATATGAGACGGACAATATACGTCTTTAGATATATAAATTATTAAGATTTTATACTTATTTTCAAATTTAATAAGAAATATAAAATATTTTTTTGTTTACAAAATAAATTTTTACATGTAAACTATACAACATATCACATAGATAGTTATGGAGGGGTACTCAAGCCTGGCTAAAGAGGCCAATCATTTATGGTTGGTAGGAGCTTTTTGCTCGCGTTGGTTCAAATCCTTCCCTCTCCGCTACTTTGAGACTGAAACGATGATCGTTTCAGTCTTTTTTTTATGGTTTACGTCTCAGACGCTACAATTATATATTGGCATGAGTTGACAATTATCTGCGCGCAAGGTTACTATTTGTTTAAATTACTTTGAAAGAGATACGTTTCTCCACTTGAACTGTCCTTATCAATACATATTTTTTTATCTAGTTCTGCAAACGCTTTCTCTTTTCAAAAGAAAGGAAGGTCATTATGGAAGAAATTAAGGCGATATTTAGCAAATTGTTTGAATTCTTACCACGTGTAATTATTAATTTATTTATCTAACATGGATTCACTGATTTACATTTTCAAAAATTAAATAAAATAGAGGTGCTGTTTATGAAAACAAGAGAGAACCGATTTAGTATTCGTAAATTAAGCGTAGGTGCGTCATCAATTGTAGTAGCGACTTTGCTATTCATGGGAGGTGGCTCAGCACAGGCAGCCGAGAAACAACAGGAAGTGGGAACTCCTGATACGGCGTCAGCACAATCTATTGGGGATAATGACACACCAGAGGCTCAAAAGGGACAAGTTCAATCCGTTGAACAAGCAAAGCACGATGTGTCTCAAATTAAAAATGAAAATAAAAATCAAACAAGCTTACATAATGAACTTCATCAAACGGATGCATCTAAGGATCATGTTTCTTCCAAAGAGACGCATCAACCTTCTACTGAAGAATCTGAGAAGTCAGATTCAAATACAGACAATCAACATACAGAAGTGACATCAACTTCTCAACAAACACATTCAACTGAAACACCAACTTCTAAAACAACTACAAACGAAGTCACATCAACAGAACACACAGCATCATCAGAGCAAGATGAACCATCTTTACAATCATCTGAACCATCATCGAAGACGAATGATTCAACTAAGAAAGTGACACCACATACTGAATCACAAGCTAACCAAACATCTGAAACTAAACAAGAGGACTTAAATCAACCACATTCAAATACTGTTAAATCTAAGGATACAAGTGTGTCTTCAAATGACGTACATTCGAGCAAAAGTGCAGCAACTGAACAACAACAGTCAACGCAATCCACTCAATCCAAAGACGACAATCAACAAGCGTCATCACAACTAAAAGATAACCATCAAAGCGAGGCACTTAAAGCAACCACACCGTCACAGCAACAAACGATAACTAAAAAAGAAGCAACGACAACTCAAGCATCACAAGATCTCAACACAGAAAAGGACGATCATGCTAACATTTCTATTGATGCACAAACTAACCCTTTCAATAACGACAACCCTTCTAAGCAAGATAAAGATGCACAATCAGGGTTAAATACACTTAAAAATAATTCAGTCGCAACAACTAATACGCAATCTAAATCTCAAGTGGCACAAAAGATCAAACCAATAAAGTTGCGAAACAAGCTCAGTATAAAAACCAAGATCCTATTATTTTAGTTCATGGCTTTAGTGGTTTTACTGATGATATAAACCCATCCGTATTAGCACATTATTGGGGCGGCGATAAATTAAACATTCGCCAAGATTTAGAAGAAAACGGTTATGAATCTTATGAAGCAAGTATTAGTGCGTTTGGTAGTAACTACGATCGTGCCGTTGAACTTTATTACTATATTAAAGGTGGAACGGTTGATTATGGGGCTGCACACGCTGCTAAATATGGTCATGAGCGTTACGGCAAAACATACGAAGGTGTCTATAAAGATTGGCAACCAGGCCAAAAAGTACATCTAGTCGGACATAGTATGGGTGGTCAGACCATTCGTCAATTAGAGGCATTATTAAGAAATGGTAATCCAGAAGAACAGGAATACCAACGTGTTCATGGTGGTGACATTTCACCATTATACCAAGGTCAACACGACAATATGATTTCTTCTATAACGACGCTTGGTACGCCGCATAACGGTACACATGCATCAGATTTATTAGGTAACGAGGCGCTTATTCGTCAAATTGTCTTTGACGCAGGAAAAGTACTTGGCAATAAAGATTCACGTGTAGACTTCGGTCTGTCTCAGTGGGGTCTAAAACAACAACCGAATGAATCTTATATCGACTACGCCAAACGAGTTAAAGATTCTAAATTATGGCATACAAAAGACAATGGCTTTTATGATTTAACACGTGAAGGCGCGACAAACCTTAATCGCCAAACATCTTTAAATCCAAATATTGTATATAAAACATACACTGGTGAATCAACACATGCATCATTATTCGGACGTCAAAAATCAGATTTAAATTTATATTTCCCGTTCACCCTTACTGCTAATGTGATCGTCAAAGTAGCTGAAAAGGAATGGCGAGAAAATGATGGCTTAGTGTCTGTTATTTCGTCACAACATCCATTTAATCAAGCCTTTACTCAAGCTACAGATACGAATCAAAAAGGCGTTTGGCAAGTCACTCCAACGAAACACGATTGGGACCATGTCGATTTTGTAGGTCAAGATAGTTCTGATACGAAGCGTACTAGAGACGAACTACAACAATTTTGGCATAGTTTAGCCGATGATTTAGTTCAAAGTGAGTCGCTAACACGTGAGGCTTAACACATATTTCAATCTAACCGAAGGGAGGTCCTCTCATGTCTGGTACTGTGCTTCAATTAATAGGTTCTTTATTTAATATTTTGAAAGTCTTATTTTCATAAATAAATGACAAATCAAATAAGCACCACTTATCTTAAAAAGCATTTGCTTCTTAACATAGGTGGTGCTTATCATTTGTCGTTGATTGCCATTGTACTTGAAAGGTCTCATGTGCATCATGATTACGTTAACCACGACTGACTATTTTGCCCGCGCATTCATAGATTGTACGTTACTGGAGGCATTACCTGCAGTGGAGACGGTTACTTTATCGATCGCGTCATTTGATTGATCAACCTTGTGCTGCAATTCACTATTTAGACCTAGCAAATTATTCGCTTGCGTTTCATCGCTATTCAACTCTTCCAAGCCATTGACAATCTCAGTCGCTAATACTTCACATGCATCGTCACTTTCAACATATACTTTTTCTTTTACAATACTTTCAATTGCTTCGATTAATTCTGATTTTTGAATTTGAATATCAATCATGACTATTACTCCCTTAAATTTTTGTTGACATATCAAAAAAATTATGTCTTTAAATTTATACCCTTTTTAAGCATAGATATTCAAAATAGTATCTATCAAACAACCCGAACTCCCCTATAACATCTAGCTCATTAAGCCCCTTGAAAGGCTTGATAAAGGCATTATACCTTAATTCAAAAGGAGAAAATACTTAAATTTTTAAATATGACAAATGTGTCATATTAATGAATATTGATATATTTTTCACTAATCAATCGTCTAACTTTTTCGGCACAAAAACGGCTGCTTCGCTATCATCTGGATAGTAAAATCCATTCGGCACGGTTTGTAATTCGATTAAGCTTCCCCATGGACTTTTCACATAAACGGTACGGTTACCTTCCGTATCTTCATATTTTGTATTCGCATGAGGCTCAGATATTGGCTGTCCACCAGCACGCGTTAACTGTTTAACAGCTTCATCAAAATGTTCTGCCTCGATATAAAATGAAATATGCGTAAAACCAATATCCTGTAATGATTGCGCTTGACCTTGATGCGCATCTTTAAATTCAAACATTTCGATATTCGGTCCATTGCCAAAGACCATCATACGTTTATGAATAATGGCGGCCCCTTTTTCTAAGCCAAGTATGCGTTCAACCGTTTCTCCACCACGTGGCGCGTCGTTCTTTCGTTGACTATCATAGGCAATCTTGCCATTAAGGCCCTCCTTGAAAAAGGCTGTCGCCGCTTCGATATCAGGTACAGTCAGTCCAATATGATTAATGCCTCTATTGATATTCATATGCTATCACCCCGTTTAATAAGCTATTCATATTATGTTTACGTATTTTCACCACGACGTATACGGTCAATTATCTTTTGCACTCTATTTTGTTTATCCTCTTCATTCTCAACATAATAAATTGCATCTTCACCCTCAATCGCAACCCAAGGTACAATCGCATCAAACGCTAAATCACGAATCATTTCCAAGCTTTTAATCGATGCGTCTCGATTACTTGAACGCAATATCACAGTACGCCATTCGCCACCTTCTACACATAAAAAATCACCAGTAAACAGAAAACGATGTTCACCATTATTCCATAGAAACATGGTTGTACCAGGCGTATGTCCAGGTGTAGGAATGACTTCCAAATCATTTGCAATTGTTTCACGTTGTTCGAATTGCCCATCAATGGCCACTGTATGACGTATAGCGGCTACATCATCTCGATGAATCCAAAACGGTACATCAATCTGAGGGTGTCCACCTAGAGATTCATGCTCATGATTCATTAAAACGCGCGTCGCACCACCTAATAATTGAATATCTGAATCTGCCTCATTTAACCCAGGAGAGTGATATATGATGATATTGCCTGCTGATCGCTCTAATACAAATGATTTGATACGGTAACGTTTATCAAACGGTAAGGCTGCCTTTGTAGTTTCATATAACCCTTTTTCTATGTGTGTTAATGTCTCGAATTGTTTATTTTCCATGTGGATCACCCTTTGTGAAATTCTGTATCTTTAGCTATACCCTTTTTCTATATATTGAATATGACCATTGATGTTCACGGTCTTTATTTTAATTAAAAAGGACGAAACAGCATTCATCATGAATTTACTGTTCCGCCCCACCATGTGGATGACTGTAGCCAAAACTCGTTATCGACAGCGGTCAATGGCGTTCGCTACTGTGTCTTGTAAGATATGTTTAACGTATTATTTATAGTCGATGACACGATCAACTGGCATTCTGAATGATGTATGTGCCTCTTTAGCCTTCTTACCGATGGCAACAATCATGACAGGTACATAACGTTCTAAATCATAGCCAAATGCTTTTCCGATTTCTTCATGTTCAAAGCCACCAATTGGATTTGTATCGTAACCGTGTTGTTTTGCTACTAACATTAATTGCATAGCGGCTAAACTACTATCTACTTTCACAATATCATTCATTGATTGGCGTGTGCGATTTTTATAATTCTCTAAGACGATTGGCAACATTTGTTCTTTAACTTCTTGTGGCATGTGCCCATTAAGCACCGCTTGTTCATAAATATATTCGCCTTCTTCATAGCAATGTAAATCGCCGAATATAACAATCATTGCTGATGATGTGTCATTTTGATTCGTATTGAATTGAATCAATGGACGCAATTTCGCTTTCGCTTCGTCACTTTCAACCACAACAAAACGCCAAGGTTGCATGTTTACTGAAGATGGTGCTTTGGTTGCTTTTGCAATCATCTCATTCATTTCCTCATGCGGAATTTTATAGTCTGGGTCGAAACCTTTAACTGATCTACGACCTTCTAATATTTCATTAAAGTCATTAAGCATGATTTAGCCTACTTTCTATTCATTTTCTCTAGTTATAATTTAAATGCAAATAGCATCTATGTACAATAATATGTTTTCTGTTGTTACTATACTTTAGACTCACGTCAGTCTTCCTTAGTAACGAAAGCGCCAATGAAATCACTGATTTGATGTATCACACTGATTTCAATCCACGTATCTGCGCTTGTTAAAATAGCCCGAACATTTGAGTATCAATTGATTAAAAAATAATAAATAGGGTATCATTAATCTTAACAAAAAAATTAATTACATAATTTAATACAATTATTTAACTAATTATTAAGGGTATCTATAGTCAGTCATAACCTTAAGTCATGTATATACTCATGAAAGGACGAACATTATGGCAGATAAATTACAAAGGGAGTTAAGCAATAGGCATATACAACTGATTGCAATTGGTGGTGCGATTGGTACTGGTTTATTCTTAGGTGCCGGTGCATCCATTCATTTAGCAGGTCCATCGATTTTACTTACATACATTATCGTTGGTTTCGTATTATTTATGTTTATGCGTGCAATGGGAGAAATCTTATTATCTAATTTAGGATTTAAATCATTTGGGGATATCGCGCATCATCACATCGGCCCAATGGCAGGGTTCATGGTTGGTTGGACATATTGGCTCACTTGGATTATTTCAGGTATGGCTGAAGTAACAGCTGTCGCGAAATATGTTGAGTTTTGGTATCCAGCAATTCCGAACTGGTTAACTGTCGCATTTACAATTCTTGTACTTGTTGGCATGAACTTATTCAGCGCCAAACTATTTGGTGAACTAGAATTCTGGTTATCACTAATTAAAGTAATAACAATTATTGCGTTAATTGTTGTAGGTATTGTGATGGTTGTCTTTGCAATGAAGACTGACTACGGTACAGCAAGTGTATCGAACATTTGGCGTTATGGTGGATTCTTCCCTAACGGCATCTCTGGTTTCTTAATGGCCTTCCAAATGGCAATCTTCTCATTTATTGGTATTGAGTTAATCGGTATCACTGCAGGAGAAACTAAGAATCCATATAAAACAATCCCTCAAGCAATTAACAATGTACCTTTCCGTATATTAATATTCTATATCGGTTCATTAGCAGTTATTATGTCAGTTGTACCTTGGACTAAATTAGATCCTGCAGAAAGTCCATATGTTAAATTATTTGGTTTAGTTGGTATTCCATTTGCAGCGGGAATTATTAACTTTGTTGTATTAACAGCTGCCGCTTCATCATGTAATAGTGGTATTTTCGCTAATAGCCGTACGTTATTCGGTTTAGCCGGCAGAAAACAAGGACCGCCATTCTTACATAAAACGAATAAACATGGTGTCCCATATTACGCTATCTTATTAACGTGTGGTTTATTAAGTATTGCGATTATCTTAAACGCTATATTTAAAGACGCTACGAAAGTATTCGTTCAAATCACAACGTTCTCAACAGTACTTAATATTATGATTTGGACTTGTATTATGATTGCTTATCTAGGTTTCGTGAAAAGAAACCCAGAATTACACAATGAGAGTTCATTTAAAATGCCAGGTGGCAAATATATGGCGTATGCGATTCTTGTCTTCTTCGCATTTATCTTTATTGTTTTACTGATCAATAGTAGTACACGTTATGCTGTACTCTTTGCACCAGTTTGGGGAATTGTACTGGTAATTATGTATCAAAAATATAAAAAAGAATCTGAAAAAGCGACCATCGCGATGGAAGATGAAACTGATTTAGAGAGAGAATTACAAGATAAATAGATGTTGATTAAAGTTATCTCAACCTATTATAAACACCCTCCAAGTAGGAGCACTTAAAGCCTACTCGGAGGGTGTTTCATTTATTTATTTTTCTTTTAGACGTCCGTCTTCCATATGAAAGACTTTATCACAGAATTTAGTTAAACGTTCGTCATGAGTAACGATGATACACGTTTTATGACGTTGTTTAGATTGTTCTTTTAAGATTTCCATAACTGCCATTGCATTTTCCGTATCAAGTGATGCAGTTGGCTCATCGGCTAAAATAATTGATGGTTGCGTATAAATCGCCTTAGCTATGGCGACACGTTGTTTTTGTCCTCCTGACACCTCAGAAGGTAATTTATTTTCAATTTCTTTTAAGCCTAAATCATTCAACAACTTATCGTATTCTTCTGTACTTAAGACATCTTTTTTATAACTTTTCAATAAATGGAATTGTTGCTTGATTGTTAAGAATGGGACTAAATTGGTCGCTTGTAGAATAAAACCAATTTCCTTCATTCTCATTTTAGCTAATTGTTTCTGACTCATTTGCGAAATTTTCTTATCATTGATATAAATTTCACCCGATGTTGGTGTTTGTAACGCACCAGCCATTGTTAAAAACGTACTCTTACCAGAACCGGAAGGGCCGACAATGGCTATCAGTTCACCTTTTTCAAAAGATAACGATGTTGGTTTAACTGCTTCAATGATATGATTCCCATCTTGAAATTCTTTTGTTACTTCATCAAATTTTAACATAGTGGCACCTCCTTATCCGATTGCTTTGAGTGGATCGATTTTGCGAATAGATAGTACTGAGAATAAGCTACCAACAAGTGACGTTAATATTAAGACGATACCAAAGATAATGAGTGTACCAATATTAAATTGGACAGGTACCGCTTCAGGTAAGACTAGACTTGTCAGTAATGTGAGTATTAAACCAATTAGCGTTCCGATTAAGGCTAATATAAAGGTTTGTGCTAATACCATCTTCATTAAGAAGCCATTTGTAAATCCTTGTGCCTTTAACACACCGAATAAATTCTTTTTCTGTAGTGTAATCACGTATAAGAATACGCCGATGACTGTAGCAGAAATAACAAATAAGAATGTAATCATGAAGTTCATTGTTAAGTTTTGTGGTTTATAGCCTGGTAGGTTTTCTACAAAGTCATCGATACCTATAACCTCTAAATCACTATCAACCTTTTTATCTTTCCAATTACTATCTTTGACGACTACAGCATTGGTTTTATCTGATGATAATGCTGGATTGATTTTTTCCATCGTTTTATTATTCGCAAAAATAACTGGAGAAGCGTTATATTTAGCACTTTCTGATACCCCTACGATATGTAATTTCTCATCAGATTGAGATAACTTGATCGTATCACCAATATTGAACCCCTTATCTTTCAATGATTGATCAATGACGACATCATTATCTTTATCAAATGTTTTGCCTTCCTCAATCTTTGGAATCAAAAATGAATTTGACGTTACACCAAAGAGTAGCGCATTCTCTTCACTATCCCCATTTGATGCTATAACGCCCATTTGTTTCAAAGGCGCCTCTTCTTTAAATTTGCCTTCAACGTCTGATGTTTTTATGACTGATTGTTGCACAGTTTGGTTAGCATCTTTATTTAAGACAATCGCATCTGCCTTCCACTTCTTGATGCCTTCTGTATTCATATTAATTAAACCACTCGCTAGGCCGGATAATAAAAAGAGTAAGTAACTAATTAATACAAGAATACCTATAATTAATCCAAATTTCAGCTTATTCCGTTTAATTTCGTTCCATGCAAGAAACATATCGTTCCCCTCCTTTATGCATATTATTAACAAGTATAGCAATACTTATAATAAGAATTACAATAAATTGATTTAAATTTTTTTATTATTTGTAATTAATGTCATAATTTAATTCTACAAATTGGTTATATTGCGTCACATCACGCAACGTTAAATAAACGTTATCCTTAATATCATTGAACAAACTGATACCTTGACCTAATAAGTTAGGTGCTAGCGTTAAGCGCATTGATGTTAGAATATTTAAATTCACTAACTCAGAAATTAAGGCTCCGCCACCTACAATCCAAACCAGTGCGTCATTATTAAATTGCGTAAACAATTGTTTTAGGTCTCCACTATAAAATTCAATATCCCAGTCTATCGTAACGTGTTGCGTACTAATTACGATGACGCGTTTACCTTCATATGGATTTGTCTTAACGCCATTATCGAGTAACCACCTAAATGTATTCCCACCCATGATCACAACATCGACACTGTCATAAAATTGAGCATAACCATTATCCCCTTCGCCTTCGACCTCTTCTAGAAATTGAACACTTTCATATTGATCCGCTATATAACCATCGACAGATACACCTAAATAGGCACAAATATTTGCTGACATCGTTATCCACTCACTTTTCTCTATAATATAGTTTGAACCTAACTATACCGATAATGGCTTATAATATAAAGACAAAGGCAAAAGGAGTGAGACAGAATTTTCTTAAATTCGTCGTCCCACTCCTGCAAGGATGACTAGAACTGAGAAAAGCTTGATAAAAGCGCCTTCTTAGTTCAGTCAGCTACTGCAAATTTGCAAAGTAGCATTATTATATTTTTATGTCCTAGACTCATTACAACTAAATCTTATAAATATGAGTACTAATGTGCTGTTTGACCACCGTCAACAAGGTAAACTTGTGCTGTCATGAATTTTGCTGAATCAGATGATAAGAATAATACGATGTCAGCAATATCATCAGGTTGTGCTGCTTTTGCCATTGGTACACCTGAAATCATTTGTTGCCATTTTTCATCATCATCTTTCCAATCTTTCGTCATTTCTGTTTCAGTTAAGCCAGGTGCAACAGCATTGATACGTACGCCATCTGTTGCATGGTCAAAACCTGCTGATTTTGTCATTCCGACAACTGCATGTTTTGCAGCAATGTAAGGTCCCATTTGAGGGTCAGCAATTAATCCGGCAACTGATGCAGTATTAACAATTGTGCCGCCACCACTTTTAAGCATGCTTTCTAATTCATATTTCATTGATAAGAATACGCCTTTGACGTCAACATTCATCACTTTATCGAATGTTTCAGGGTCAAGATCAGCGAATTTTTTCGGTTGATTTAAAATACCTGCATTATTAAATGCGTGATCCAAACTACCAAATTCATCAAGTGCTTTTTGCATCAATGCGCGTACCTGTTCTGGATCAGAAACGTCTGTTTTCACGAATACTGCATGACCACCATTATCATTGATGTCTTGTGCTGTTTGTTGCGCACGTTCATCGACATCTCCGATAACGATGTTAGCTTTCTCTTGAGCAAATTTTAATGCTGTAGCTTTCCCAATTCCTGATGCTGCGCCTGTGATAACAACTGTTTTCCCTTCGAACTCATTGTATCTCATATTTAACATCTCCCTTTGATTTATCTCTGTATACGATGTGCAAAGAACCATTATTGAAAGCTATGCATCACATTGACTCACGCATATCGCTTTCACAACATGTCTACCTTTAAAATGCACGCTTTAATCATTTCGTGAAAAGTATTTTTATTGCACACGTTGCCAAACTAATTTTTGGTTAGGCACATTGCCGTTTACAATGCTAAGTGTATCGCCTTCTAATTCAAATAAACGTGGTTGTGTATCGCCTAACCAAGTTGGATTCATACTCACTTCCATTGTGTGGTACACTGTTGAATTTTCTTCGTCTAATTCAAAACGACCTGAATATGCAACGTAACCATGTGCTGCTTCAGCCATTTCATCTTGTGTACCTGTGTGTAAGTCACCTGATTCATAAGCTTGACGTCCTTGTTGCATTAATTGTGCTGACATATAACCATCTGGATTATACATAATGAATCCTGTTGCATCTTTACCTAGTGGAAAGAAGATGTTGCCATCTTTATCTTCATCTTGATATCTAACTAATTTCCAAGTTCCGATTAATTGTTCTTTAAGTTCTGCCATTTTAAATACATCCTTTCTTAATTTTTTTAATAATTGATGATTATGCGTTTGAACCGCCAGATACACTGATTGTTTCACCAGTAATCGCTGTAGCACCTTCAGAAGCTAAGAATACAACTGTTGCTGCAATCTCTGAAGGTTCTAATAAACGGTTCATAGGCATTTTACCTGTAATATATTTTTCCATTGCTTCTTGTTCTGTTGAACCATCTTGTTTTGCAAGGTGTGCTAATTGGTTCTCAATTAATGACGTACGCACAGGTCCAGGCAACACAGCATTTGCTGTAATACCGTCTTTAACTGTTTCAAGCGCAACTGTTTTAGTGAAACCAATTTGTGCAAATTTAGAAGCAACATAAGCTGATTTAAATGGATCCGCCATTTCACCGTGTGCTGATGAAATTGTTACAATACGTCCACTTTGTTGTTGTTTCATTGAAGGTAACACGTGTTTAGTCATTAAGAATGTACCTGTTTGGATAACACCAATGACTTTGTTCCATTGATCTAATGGGAAATCTTCAACTTTATCGATGTGCTGAATACCTGCATTATTAACTAATACATCAACCGCACCATATTGATTATTCACGTCTTTAATTGCTTGTGACACTTCATCTTCGTTTGTAATATCTACTTTGTATGCAACGCCATTGTTTAATTCATTCGCTGCTTTGTCTGCCGCTTCTTGGTTCATATCAAAGATGAACACACGATCCTGTTCTTTATCAAATGCTTGCGCAATTGCAAATCCTATTCCTTGTGCTGAACCTGTTACGATTACATTTCTTGTCATAATGAATTACCTCCTATAAGTGTTTGGTGCTGCCTTTTCCTAAAAAATAATGACGCCTAATAATATGACGATCAGCGCTAAAAGGTTGGCACCGGTATTTGTAATGAATAAATATTTAAAGCCGTTTTTATGTGTTAAACCAGTAATTGCAAAGAATGTTAATACAACGCCTGTGTGAGGCATTACTGTAAATATTGATGATGACATCGCTGCAACTCTGTGAATCACTTCAGGATCAATGCCCATATCAACATAGTGTTGACCAAATGCTTGTAACACAATGCCGAGTGAACCTGATGCTGAACCTGTAATCACACCAAATAGTGCTGATGCAACAGCTAAACTAATTAATGGATTACCCGGAATATTTAATATTAATGAGCGAATCGTTTCGAATCCTGGTGCTAATGTAATAACCGTACCGAATGCAATTGCTGAGCCGGTAAGGAACATTGGCATTAATGAATTAGATGCACCTTCATTGAGCACTTGTCTTTTAACTGGAATGTATTTAAAGAATAGAAGTGCTGAAAGTATAATCGCTGTCGTTAAACTGATCAGTATAATATTGGAAATACCCATTGCACTACCAACGATATTCATCACAATAAGCACGACAATTGGTAATATACTTAATAGAAAATGCGGTGTCTGTTCCTTCTTGTCAAATTGCATATCCTTGATATTATAGTCTGCAAAAGATTCACCTTTTGCGATACTTTTATTTAACGCATGTTTCATATACCAAAGACCAAATACAATTGCGACAATCGCTCCTACAATACCTAATATCGGTGCTGCTGTTAACGTTGTGCCTAAATACTTAGTTGGTACAACATTCTGTACTGAAGGTGTACCGGGTAGCATAGTCATGGTAAATGTACCCAAACCAAGCATAACTGGAATACCGATTAAGTTCCAAGCTAAGTCCATCTCTTTGAAAAGTGGTTTCGCTAATGGAATTAATACAAATACAACGACGTAAAGACTAATACCACCATATGTTAAGATTGCTGTAATAATGAATATGGCAACTAAAATAGCATATGGACTATTCGTTCCTGTTTTTGACACAATCTTTTCAGCGATAGATTGTGCTGCGCCACTGTCGTCCATAAATTTTGCTAATAATGAACCAAGTATAAAAACGCCAAAGAAGCTAACGATAAAATCTGCTAACCCAGTCATATATGACGCTTTCGTACCAATTAATGAGTCGAAAAATGGTAAATTATTCGTCAAAATGACTATAATAGATGCCAAAGGACCTATAACTAAAATAGAATAGTTCTTGTCTGACATATATATAATGAAAAGAATTGCTAATACAATCCCTATCGTTCCAATCATGTCCATCATGTCACCCCCAAAGGTATGAAATTAACAATACGCATTCTGGAAAATGTGTCTGTTTTATGTCTAAATCTATTATCTGACCTTATAGCCTAAATGTAAAAGACGTATTTAACTATCAAATGCATAACTAAAAAGTTATAGCCATATATAGCACGATGAAAGGCGGTCATCTACATGACTTATAAAAATAAAATTCAATATTTAGAAGCTATTCAACGTTATGGCAGTATTTCACATGCAGCGAAACATCTTTATATATCTCAACCCTATTTAAGTCGTTATATTAAAGAAGTTGAGAATGACTTAGGCGTTACTTTGATTAATCGCGACAGTAATCCTTTAGAACTCACTTATTCAGCTGAACGATTTCTAGATTATTTACACGACATTGAGGATATCGACACGCAAATGCGCGATGAGTTACAGACGATTTCTAATTTGAAAAAGGGACGCATCCGTATAGGTGTAAATCTAATTTTAGCTACACATACGCTTTATAGTATCTTGCCAAAGTTTATCGAGCATTATCCTGGCGTCGAGATTGAATTGGTAGAAGAAGTGGCACATCGAATCGAACAAATTGTTTCCGATCAGAAAGTGGATATCGGTGTAACGATTTTACCGTTGTACACTGAGGATTTATCTTATGATATTTTGTATACCGAAAATGTCTATTTAGCGTTACCGCCTGGGCATGACCTTATCGACCAAGCAAAAGCCCATGCAGATGATGGTAAATTCCCATTTCATTTATTGCATAATGAAAAATTCATCTTACTAAAGCCTGAAATGACGTTACGTCAATTAACCAATCAAATCTTAAACGATTATCATGTCGTACCTGACGTAATGATGGAAACGGTGAGTGTAGAGAACGCGCTTCGTCTCGTAAATGAAGGTATTGCTATCACATTTGTCCCTAAAAGCGTTAAAGATATGACATCTGATCGTTTTAATGGTGCGTTTGTCCAGTTGAACCCGCATCATTATTACAATCAAGTCGTGTTAGCATATAAAGAAAATGATAAAAAACGATTATCCAGAGCAGCTAAGACCTTTATCCAAATGGCGAAATCCGGAATGAAATAAGATATACATTAAAAACAATCGTATTAGCCATAGAAAACGGGCGTGGAACAATGAATCATAAAGCATTCTGTTCCACGCCCTTTGTATATTTATACTCAGACAATATATCCACTAGTCTTAAATGGCTCGTTTAATCAATTATGCTTGTTCGCCAACAACAGTAAAACGTTCATTAATGTGGGCTGCATTTTCAGCTTCATCTACAATCGCAATCGCATAATCTGCATAGCTAATGTAACTATTACCTTGACTATTCACTAATAATTGATCTTTACCTGATGTATATGATCCTGTGCGTTTACCTTCCGCATCAAATTCTGCAGATGGACTTACAAATGTCCAAGTGATACCTTCTGCATCCTTAAGGTCTTGAAGGTTGCGTCCTTGACCTTTAGCTGTCGGTTTAACAACATCTGGAAAATCTGGTGTATCAACGACACGAGTTGTTTGTGCCTCATCCACAAATAGACTTCCCGCACCTCCAACAATAATCGCTCTTGTATCTACATCTTTTAATAATGCAATTAACGCACGTCCTGCTTCAACATGGGCTTCTTCCTCGCCGAGTGGTGCGCCAAACGCATTAACAACGACATCAAGATCTTTAATATCCTCTGTTGTTAAATTAAAAATATCTTTTTCAATCACTTTGACATCTGAGTGATTTAATTTCGCCGCATTTCTGACGATGGCCGTCACTTCATGACCACGACGTGTTGCTTCTTGTAATACTTTAGTTCCTACTTTACCTGTTGCTCCGATAATGCCAATTTTCATTATTTATTCCTCCACTTATTTGTATTTATAGTGATTTCAATGGTGATATGCGTCAATTAGGTCGTTATAGTGAATTGGTATTGTTGCTTTTGTCTTGTAACCATTTTAGTTACAAGTTGGATATAACGGATGACGATTTATCCGTTTTGTTGCAAGATACCTGAAACGATATCCTCCATCGTAACATTTGCCAAGACACCTTCCATCGCATCTTGTGCGCGTAAGAGAATGATTTCAAGTACGCTTTGAATATTAGCACCTACAACACAATTCATATTCGTGTCTTCATGCATTTGGAATAATTCGCCTTCTTCTACTACTTCCACCGCTTGATATACATCAAGTAATGTAATGTCCGTTAAAGGTTTCAACAATTGAATACCGCCACTACCTTGCTGTGTTTCAATTAAGTTCGCTTGTTTTAATTTACTAACTAACCTTCTAATGACGACAGCATTTGTATTCACACTGCTGGCAATCCAAGAAGACGTTAATGGTTGCGACTGTTCTAGTTTGACTAACGCTAAAATGTGCACAGCCACAGTAAAACGACTACTAATTTTCAATCTTCTCACCTCATGTAACCATTATAGTTACAAGTTGAGTTAAATGTCAATTTTTTAAATCGATTCATAAAAAAAAAGCCCTATCATTCAGACTTTCAAATCTCAATGATAGGGTCAATATAAGCAATTACATTAATTATATAAGACTATGTTCACATTAATTATATTCATCTTCAATATCGCCTACGATTTCTTCCAGAATATTCTCTAAAGTAATGATTCCTTTGAAATCAGCATCGTCATAAACTGCGGCAATATGAACTTTTTTCTTCTTCATTATTTCCAAGATATGCTTCAATGGCGTATCCGGTTTAATATTGATAATTGGATTAACAAATGTCTCTAGCTTAGATGGCTGATCCACGTTAAATAGTGATTTGGAATGGATAAAACCAACGATTTGATCATCTTTAACAGCTGGATATCTCGTAAACGCATCTACTTTAATTTGTTGAATCGCATCATCAAAATGCGTATTTAAATTGAGTGTTTTAACATGTGCTTGATCGATCATAATATCTTTTGCGACTAAATTATCGAATTTAAATGCTTGATTGATATGGTGTAATTCACTGTCATTAATTTCGCCACCTTCATGGCTATCTTGAATTAATTGTTTCAATTCTTCTTCAGAGTGGAATACTTCACTTTCTTTAGCTGGTTTCATGTTGAACATTTTCAAGATTAATCGTGCTGCACCATTTAATATCCAAATAAATGGATACATTATTTTATAGAAAAAGATAATCGGCTTTGCAAAGAGTAATGTAATATACTCTGCTTTTTGAATCGCAATGGTCTTAGGCGCCATCTCACCTACAACTACGTGTAAAAATGTCGCGATGACAAATGCACCACCAATTGTAAATGGATGTATCCACGCTTCAGGGATACCGATACTACTGAATAACGGATGTAGAATAAATTCAAATGTTGATTCCCCAACCATACCAATACCTAGTGCAGTAATGGTAATACCTAATTGACAGGCAGCTAAATATTCATCAAGATGATCGACAACTTTTTTAGCAGCGATTGCTTTCTTCTCTCCTGCATTAGACAATTGCGCAATTCTTGTTTCTCTGACTTTCACGATAGCAAACTCTGTTGCAACGAAAAAAGCCGTTAGGACTAATAATAATATAAAAGTAATAAGACTAAATGTGGTCCCCAAATATGTTCCTCCAAAATAAAAAATTGTAGACTTTCTACTATACTAATTATATCAATGTTTTATATATAATCAAAATATTTAAATTTTAAATACTAATATAAATAGCACTTAATTGAAAATACATCCTTGAGAACCATACTTTTATAGTGTTCAATTGTATATTACGGCTTCATTGTTGTACGATTTAGACTCACCCCATGGCGGTCAGTCTCAAATAATTGTAATTCATACATATCATTTTGTTCTGGAAGATGTTGTTCAAATTCATCCCAAATCCACATCGCAATATTTTCAGCAGTCGTGTTCATATCCGGTAACGTCTCATTGATGAGTTGATGATTTAATTTTGGTTCAATCACTTTGCTATAAATCGCATCTATTTCATTAAAATCTAATCCCAAACCATAATCTCCAATTGGCGAAAGTACGTTTACATACAAGCGATATGAATGATTATGTAAATCTCGATAGATCGTTTCACTAAAATAAATTCGATTATCACAGACGAAATCATATTGTTGCTTTAATATGGTTTGTCCTTCTTTATATTTAAACTGCTTTGGTGGTCGAACATGATCGAAACGGTTAGACATGTTTGCGTTCCCCCTTTTATATCTATTTTCTTCATTGCTTTGGAAGCCAATCAGGCTTATTCATTCCAGAAGCTTCGTATCATCTCTACATCTTCAAGGGCCTGTGCTTCCCCCGCTTTAAAAATGTCAGGTCTAATAGCTGGATTAACAGTATTGCCACCGAGTTCATTTAATTTATCGAACACTGCTTTACTTGGTGTAATTAATTTAACTTCTGAACCACTTTCTTCGAGTGCTTTCATCGCATCTTCAAGTTTGTATGGTGTTGATACAGGAAGATTTGTCGCAAAGATAAGTACTTTTTTAGCACCTTTAGCTAAATCGGCATTCTCCATAGAATGACAACCACCATCAAAATGTTTCTCACCATTAATTGTTGTTGCCGGCCACACACCAGGTAATGAACCACTTGAGGCCATTGCTCTATGCAAGTCGACTTGACTATCTGAAGTTAAAGCAACACGCGCTGCTTTATTCGCATTTACTGCCGTAATCATCAGATTTTCAGGCCAATTGGATACTTTAATTCTATTTTGTAATCGATTAATATGGACGCTTTCATTAAATTTGTGATCCTCTAATGCATAGACACTATAATTTTCAATCCATTCTTTTGGTGTGTTTGCACTATTTTTTATTTGAGCATATCTGGCAAAAATATCAGACATGTCGTCTACTGGTGGCGCTTCATTGGCTTTTGGCGCAATTTGTTGTTCATAAATCTCGTCCCAACTCTGTTCAGATGTTAAACTCGTACCAGCTTGAGCACCTCCAGAGGTACCAATGACTAAATCTGCGTGTCTCACATCGATATTTGCTTTAGAAAGGACTGAAAGATATCCTAATTCCCAACCTATCGCAAGTGATCATACAATTGCATGTTCCATATTGTCTTTATTAATCATGATATATACTCCTTGATTCATTTAATTTTTATAATATTTGTCTGCATTTAGCGACATTTTCTTTAAGACATCGAAAGCGATTGCTTTCTCTTGAGCATCAATACCCTCGGAAATCATTAATTCCCATTTACTTAAAATGTCCCAAATTATTTCTTTAAATGCCATTGCTTTAGGCGTAAGAAATAAATTATACGCTCTTTTATCGTCTTGATTACGCGCTCTTGTAATATAACCCTTTTCTTCCAAATACTTAATTGCTCGATTCACACTTGCTTTATCTACACCGATGTCTTCAACAATGGTTTCTTGTCTTATACCATTCTCAATATAGAGTGCAACTAAACACATCACCTGGATATAGTTCATTCCGTATGGCTTTAACTGCTCTGTAATATAAATATTGCCTCGTCTATATATTTTCGATGATAATTTTCCAATAAATTTAATATCACGATACTCAAATTCTTTATCGTTTCGCATTGCCTCACCTCACATAGTTGACCTATCAACTATTTAACTGTATAACGTATTGGTTGACTTGTCAACTAAATAGATAATGCACACTTGTTTCATTTTAAAAAACATACTAAGATTAG
>NZ_JAESLK010000070.1:0-717 GCF_017892585.1 Staphylococcus sp. GDY8P57P
ATAGAAATAACTCAAAGATATTAAAAGTCGTTTTATCGTTGATATGACAGTATTTTTATGTATTTTTGTGCGTGAAAGAAAAAATTGACATAAAAAAGCTCCAGTAATATGATTAAGTTACGACGCTTAAATCAATACTGGAGGTCTTTTTATATGCAATATAATACTACTAAATGTATAGACGAAAATCAAGATAATAAAACATTAAAAGATATGACGAAAAGTGGGAAACAACGCCCATGGAGAGAAAAGAAGATAGATAATGTAAGTTATGCAGATATACTAGAAATCTTAAAAATTAAAAAGGCTTTTAACGTAAAACAATGTGGTAACGTCTTAGAGTTCAAGCCTACTGATGAAGGTTATTTGAAGTTACATAAGACATGGTTTTGTAAATCAAAATTGTGTCCAGTTTGTAATTGGAGGCGTGCTATGAAAAATAGTTATCAAGCTCAAAAAGTGATTGAAGAAGTGGTTAAAGAAAAGCCAACTGCTCGTTGGTTATTTCTTACTTTATCGACTAAAAATGCAATAGACGGTGACCATTTAGAACAAAGTTTAAAACACATGTCTAAGGCTTTTAATAAATTAAAGATGTATACAAAAGTTAAAAAGAATTTGGTAGGATTTTTACGCTCAACTGAAGTAACAGTTAATAAAAATGACGGTAGTTATAATCAACATATGCACGTTTTATTATGCGTTGAAAATGCGTAT
>NZ_JAESLK010000071.1:0-1506 GCF_017892585.1 Staphylococcus sp. GDY8P57P
AATAAGTAAGTTAAGGGATGCATAAACTGCATCCCTTAACTTGTTTTTCGTGTACCTATTTTTTGTGAATCGATTATGTCTTTTGCGCATTCACTTCTTTTCTATATAAATATGAGCGAAGCGAATAAGCGTCGGAAAAGCAGCAAAAAGTTTCCTTTTTGCTGTTGGAGCATGGGGGTTCAGGGGGTGCAGTATCTGACGTCAATGCCGAGCGAAGGCGAGCCGAAGGGTAGCATTTACGTTAGATAACCCCCTGATATGCTCCGACGCTTTATATAGAAAAGAAGATTCAACTAGGTAAAATCTTAATATAGGTTGAGATGATAAGGTTTATAAGGAATTTGTTTGTTCTAATTTTTCACTCATTTTGTTCTAATTTCTTTTAACAAATGTTCTTTTTTTTTTAGAACAGTTATGATATAGTTAGAATAGTTTAAAATAAGGAGTGAGAAAAAGATGAAAGAAAGATATGGAACAGTCTATAAAGGCTCTCAGAGGCTCATAGACGAAGAAAGTGGAGAAGTCATAGAGGTAGACAAGTTATACCGTAAACAAACGTCTGGTAACTTCGTAAAGGCATATATAGTGCAATTAATAAGTATGTTAGATATGATTGGCGGAAAAAAACTTAAAATCGTTAACTATATCCTAGATAATGTCCACTTAAGTAACAATACAATGATAGCTACAACAAGAGAAATAGCAAAAGCTACAGGAACAAGTCTACAAACAGTAATAACAACACTTAAAATCTTAGAAGAAGGAAATATTATAAAAAGAAAAACTGGAGTATTAATGTTAAACCCTGAACTACTAATGAGAGGCGACGACCAAAAACAAAAATACCTCTTACTCGAATTTGGGAACTTTGAGCAAGAGGCAAATGAAAAACAAGAAAATGCATTATCTGATTATTATTCTTTCAAGGACTAGTATAACATAAAATCGTCTACAAATAGACAAAAAACCTGCACGCTTAATGTAGATCAAAAGCTTAACGCAAATGAAATAGATTGACCTCCCAATAACACCACGTAGTTATTGGGAGGTCAATCTATGAAATGCGATTAAGCTTTTTCTAATTCACATAAGCGTGCAGGTTTAAAGTACATAAAAAATATAATGAAAAAAAGCATCATTATACTAACGTTATACCAACATTATACTCTCATTATACTAATTGCTTATTCCAATTTCCTATTGGTTGGAACCAACAGGCGTTAGTGTGTTGTTGAGTTGGTACTTTCATGGGATTAATCCCATGAAACCCCCAACCAACTCGCCAAAGCTTTGGCTAACACACACGCCATTCCAACCAATAGTTTTCTCGGCATAAAGCCATGCTCTGACGCTTAAATGCACTAATGCCTTAAAAAAACATTAAAGTCTAACACACTAGACTTATTTACTTCGTAATTAAGTCGTTAAACCGTGTGCTCTACGACCAAAAGTATAAAACCTTTAAGAACTTTCTTTTTTCTTGTAAAAAAAGAAACTAGATAAATC
>NZ_JAESLK010000072.1:0-333 GCF_017892585.1 Staphylococcus sp. GDY8P57P
ACAAAAGAAGATGAAAAGATTTTAGTTAATTCCGGTGTGTTACCTGCAGACCGCATTATCGGTGTCGAAACAGGCGGCTGCCCACATACAGCAATTCGTGAAGATGCTTCAATGAACTTTGCTGCAATCGATGAATTAAAAGAGCGCAATGACGATATCGATTTAATCTTTATCGAATCTGGCGGTGACAACCTTGCTGCGACCTTCAGCCCAGAGTTAGTCGATTTTTCTATTTATATTATCGACGTTGCCCAAGGGGAAAAAATTCCTCGTAAAGGCGGACAAGGCATGATTAAATCTGATTTCTTTGTAATTAACAAAACCGATTTAGCT
>NZ_JAESLK010000072.1:403-627 GCF_017892585.1 Staphylococcus sp. GDY8P57P
ATCGAATGGATAGATCAAGACGTCTTTCTTAAAGGTTTAGCTTAATGGCCGATGCACAACAAAAATGGACTGGCATATTAGATTTAACCATTTTTAATAATGGTAGAAAATCTGTAGCGCGTAATATCTTTTTTGAAAAAGCATTAAAAGTCATACGCCCAGTCTACTTAAACGGCTCAGATATACCTACATTTTATATTGTAAATGTAGGCGGTGGTTATTTA
>NZ_JAESLK010000073.1:0-3056 GCF_017892585.1 Staphylococcus sp. GDY8P57P
AGTGAATTTAATTTTATACACGTAAGTGATCATAAAATTTATGAACGTATAGCAACCACATTTTTGGTTGCATGGTTTTATGGTTTTGAACTATGAGTGGCTAGCATTTAAGCCACTCATTTTTTGCGTAAGCAAAAACATAAAGGGTATGGGATTAATCCCATCAAGCCGGTATATTCAGAACGAAGTGGCTAGAATATACGACGCTTGCCAAACCACATTATAACTTGAAATTTTGTTGATTATCCTATAATCTGCAAATATAGAAAGTTATAATTTTCGAAGAAACGTGGTGGGATTAAATAAGTGAACATGATAATAATTTGGCTAGCGATGCGTCTGTTGGGAGAAATCGTAAACCCAACCGCAAAGAGACAAAACAAATTAGTTTCAGAGTGAGCGAATCCAAATATGAAAAGTTAAGGTCATCAGCCGAAACTTTGAATATGAGAATAAAAGACATCAAAGTCTAAAAATAGTCACTGGTTTTAATCAAATTTTTGTTTGTGAAATTAGATTATATTTATTTGGCTCATATTTGCGTTTTAAGAACGTATATAAGCTTTTAGGTATAAATCTATATAAATAACTCTTAATTTTTCAAAATACCCCTTTAAAATTCAAATAAAGGCATATAAATATAAAAAGCCAACCCAGATAAAATGGATTGGCTCTTTTTTGCTTATTTTGCAAAGTAGATTATAAAAAACTACTGTTAACAAGCGCTTAAACGTTATAGATATATTATAACAAGAACGCGCATTTATGCCGAGAAAATCTATTTGTCGATGAGAGCCCTTAATTAGACTTAAAGCGCCAGCGGGAGAATAGCGTCAGCTATTAAATCGACCGATGGACAGCTTTAGGATTATTAAGGAGCGCAGAATCGTCGGCAAATAGAGGAATTGGAATAAAGCAACGAAAGGAGTTGAAGAAAATGAGTGAGAAAACTAAGAAAAGCATTCGTATAGCATTATCTTTTGCACAAGTAGTAGTACAGTCATTTATAGTTTATTATGCTTACAAGCAATATAAATTATCTAAAGAAAATTAATTTTTGATTATGTAATAAGTTTTGGTACTAAAAAACACTTGATCTAAATAGACCAAGCCTTTTGATAGTGTTATATTAATACACAAATAAAAAAAGAAGTCGCTCACCCCAAACCGACCAAAGTTTTCGTGAACGACAATCCTAAATAAAATATAAAGAGTTATGTTTTATTAATTTTTGTATATCTAGATATTAAACGATATAGGTTTATTCTTCAAGATATATATTTGGGTGAGCGACTTCTTAAATTAAATTAAGGAGTCGATTTTTTATGAGTACAGAAAATCATTCAAATTACTTACAAAATAAGGATTTAGACAATTTTTCTAAAACCGGCTACTCTAATAGCCGGTTAAGTGTTCCGATTTGGGACACCCCCCAACCAAAATTAAGTTTTGATGCTATGACAATTGTTGGAAATCTTAATAAAAATAATGCTCAAAAGCTATCTGAATTTATGAGTCTTGAACCACAAATTAGACTTTGGGACATACTACAAACGAAATTTAAAGCTAAAGCTCTACAAGAAAAAGTATATATTGAATATGACAAAGTGAAAGCAGATACATGGGATAGACGTAATATGCGCGTTGAATTTAATCCGAATAAACTCACACATGAAGAAATGCTTTGGTTAAAACAAAATATTATCGACTACATGGAAGATGATGGTTTTACAAGATTAGATTTAGCTTTTGATTTTGAAGATGATTTGAGTGATTACTATGCAGTGACTGATAAAGCAGTTAAAAAAACTATTTTTTATGGTCGTAATGGTAAACCAGAAACGAAATATTTCGGTGTTCGTGACAGTGATAGATTTATTAGAATTTATAATAAAAAACAAGAACGTAAGGATAATGCAAATATTGAAATTGTTTCAGAACATTTATGGCGTGTAGAAATTGAATTAAAAAGAGATATGGTTGATTACTGGAATGATTGTTTTAATGATTTACACATTTTAAAACCAGACTATTCGATAATAGAAAAAGCTCCAGACAGACATACAGTTATGGCTTTGCTATTTGATGAGAGTGAATGGGGAAAATTAGAACGTAAAAAGAAATATAGAATGAAAAAATTGATGACCGAAATTTCTCCAATTGATTTAACGGACTTAATGAAATTGACTTTAAAAGAGAACGAAAAACAATTGCAAAAGCAGATTGATTTTTGGCAACGTGAATTTAGGTTTTGGAAGTAAAATAAGTTTTATTTTATAAAAATCGCTAATTCAGTATAATTAATATTTACGAGGTGACATAACATATGAAAAAATCAGAGGATTATTCCTCCTAAATATAAAGATTTAAAATTTAGGAGGAAGTTATATATGAATTTTAATATTATCAAATTAGAAAATTGGGATAGAAAAGAATATTTTGAACACTATTTTAACCAGCAAACTACGTATAGCATTACTAAAGAAATTGATATTACTTTGTTTAAAGATATGATAAAAAAGAAAGGATATGAAATTTATCCTTCTTTGATTTATGCAATTATGGAAGTTGTAAATAAAAACAAAGTGTTTAGAACAGGAATTAATAGTGAGAATAAATTAGGCTATTGGGATAAGTTAAATCCTTTGTATACAGTTTTTAATAAGCAGACTGAAAAATTTACTAACATTTGGACTGAATCTGATAACAACTTCACTTCTTTTTATAATAATTATAAAAATGACTTGCTTGAATATAAAGATAAAGAAGAAATGTTTCCTAAAAAACCGATACCTGAAAACGCCATACCGATTTCAATGATTCCTTGGATTGATTTTAGTTCATTTAATTTAAACATTGGTAATAATGGTAGCTTTTTATTGCCTATTATTACGATAGGTAAATTTTATAGTGAGAATAATAAAATTTATATACCAGTTGCTCTGCAACTTCATCATGCTGTATGTGATGGTTACCATGCTTCACTATTTATGAATGAATTTCAAGATATAATTCACAGGGTAGATGATTGGATTTAGTTTTTAGATTTTGGAAGT
>NZ_JAESLK010000074.1:0-819 GCF_017892585.1 Staphylococcus sp. GDY8P57P
TCTCTTTATATGTCTTAAAATGATAAGATCCATCTAACACTTTTCTTCTTATTTTCACTAAGATACTTTGCTCAATTTGTTTAAATCTAGAGTATGTCATGTTATCTATTCCTATCGCAGAGTCATGAGTTATACTCTTTTTTTTTAATTCTTTTAATCTATTTATTCGAATTTGACTTCTTAATAGTTTCCTTCTCAAAGTATCAACCTCTATTTCCTAAAAAGATTAATATTATATAAACTATAGGTAGTATTAAAAGTAAATAATAAATTAAATTGAAGATAATACCTTTTAAATTTATTGATATTTTAGAATTACTTGTATCTTTTGGTATTTTTTGATAATCAATTTCCTTATGATTCGGTGTCATTTGCAATATTTTTATATACTTTTTTTTTATCTCGTTAAATTCCTCGAACATTTTTTCAGGACTTGAATCTTTATATTTTATTTCTAAATTACTTAAATCTTCTTCTAATTTCATTAACTCCAAGTATGAAATTTTGTATTGATTAGCTTGTTCTTTAAAATCCATAAAAGCTAGAATTATGCTTATAGCCATTATAAATATAGATAAAATTATGCTAATTAACGAATCTATTTCATTATAAAAAAATATAGACAAGATAGATATTATTATTAATGCAGCAGAATAAGCATTTAAAAATATGATGGCTTTATTATTATTTACTAAACATCTAGATTCTGCGTTCATGCGAGCTTTTTTTGTTACCCAGACTTTTTTTTCTTTATATTGGTTTATAATATCCACAATACGCTTATCCTCATTTCAAAATTATAGTGCAGACAGAGATATT
>NZ_JAESLK010000074.1:892-1228 GCF_017892585.1 Staphylococcus sp. GDY8P57P
ATAAAATTTATAAACTAATTTATTTTTATAGCAACCACATTTTTGGTTGCTTTTGTTTTGATTTTGAATTTGGTTTTGAACTATGAGTGGCTAGCATTTTGCCACTCATTTTTTGCGTAAGCAAAAACATAAAGGGTATGGGAATATTCCCATCAAGCCGGCGTGCTAGAACGAAGTGGATAGCAAAGCCAGTGCTTGCCAAACCACATTATTACTTGAACTTTTGTTGATTATCCTATAATCTACAAATATAGAAAGTAATATATTTCGAAGAAACGTGGTGGGATTGAATGAGTGAACATGATAATAATTTGGCTAGCGATTTGTCTGTTGGGG
>NZ_JAESLK010000075.1:0-791 GCF_017892585.1 Staphylococcus sp. GDY8P57P
ATTTTTATGCCATCTTTAAAATACATTATATAACTGTAACCATAATCTAAATCAGGTGGGAATAATTCCATATCTTCTGGTTTCTGTATAAACAATAATTCTCCAAATAAACTTAACCAACTTTCTTCATGTGTGAAATACTCAATATCTGATACGAAAAAAGCAAAATCATAATCTTGAAACTTATCTTTTTTTATATTTTCATTAGTTCTTGAACCCTCGAGAGCAATAATTTTTACATTGCTTCGTTGATAAGCAAATTCAGAAACTAAATTTAAAATTTCTTTTTCAGTCCTCATTGTTTTTTCACTCCCAAAATCTAAATTCACGCTATACGTTCATAAATTTTATGATCACTTACGTGTATAAAATTTAATTCACTTCCAAAATCTAAATTCACGCTGCCAAAATTCAATCTGCTTTTGCAATTGTTTTTCATTCTCTTTTAAAGTCAATTTCATTAAGTCCGTTAAATCAATTTCTGAAATACTTTTTAACATTTCTCTGTATTTATTTTTTGTACGTCTTTCTAATTTACCCCATGTACTTTCTTCATGAATTAGCATATAAATCATTGCTTGGTCTTTTACTTTTTCTAAACTAGACCAATCTGGTTTCAAAATATGTAAATCATTAAAACAATCGTTCCAATAATCAACCATATCTCTTTTTAATTCAATTTCTACACGCCATAAGTGTTCAGACATAACTTCAATGTCTGCATTATCCTTACGCTCTTGTTTCTTGTTATAAATTCTTATAAATCTATCACTGTCACGAACACCAAAATA
>NZ_JAESLK010000076.1:0-255 GCF_017892585.1 Staphylococcus sp. GDY8P57P
ATATAAACTTTTTCTTGAAGTGCCTTAGCTTTAAATTTTGTTTGTAACATATCCCAAAGCTTTATTTGTGGATCAACACTCATGAATTCAGAAAGTTTTTGAGCATTATTTTTATTTAAATTCCCAATGATTGTCATACGGTCAAAACTGATTTTTGGTTTTGATATGCACACAGTATGTGCACTTAACCGGCTATTAGATATACCGGTTAACGAAAAATTACACTTTTCTTGTTCTAGACTTTGATTTGATAAT
>NZ_JAESLK010000076.1:276-1676 GCF_017892585.1 Staphylococcus sp. GDY8P57P
ACTCCTTATTTTGTTTAAGAAGTCGCTCACCCGAATATATATCTTGAAGAATAAACTTAAATCGTTTAATATCTAGATATACAAATTAATAAAACATAATTCTTACATTTTATTACGGTTTTGTCGTTCACGAAAACTTTGGTCGGTTTGGGGTGAGCGACTTCTTTTTTTATTTTATTTGTGTATTAATATAACACTAACAAAAAGCTTGGTCTATTCAGACTAAGTCTTTATTTTTTATTAAGCTCAATATTTTTTAGAATATTTATATTGCTGATAAGTGTTATAAAGTATTAACGCCTGAACTACTACTTGAGCAATTGATATTGCTAAATTAATCTTTTTCTTCTTACTCATTTTCTTCAACCCCCTTTGTTGCTTTATTCCAATTTCCTTTTTGCTTTAAAGTTTGCGTCCTTAAAAATCCTAAAAGCTGTCAGTCGGTCGGGTTAATAGCTGACGCTATCGACCGCTGACGCTTTAAGTCTAATTTAAGGACTCTTTAAAACAAAAAGTTTTCTCGGCATAAAAGCGTGGTATAATATTTGTATTGTTTAGTACTACTAATACTAGATTGTATTTATTTAAGCCTTTATCAACTATGATAAGGGCTTTTTCTATCTGCTCATACCTCTGCCATGATTCTGATTATTTTTTTGTTCTTTCTCTTGATATTCTTCAGGATGTATTTGTTTATCAAACATTTGTATTGTCTTTATCATTCGTCCATTATCTCTACTCACATCATTCATCAAATGCTGGTATTTATTTCTACCAAGAACTTGCTCTAACTTTTCAAAAATTTCTCTAATAACTTTAATGACATTAAGCGCATTATCAAGGTCTTTTTTTCGGTCTTTTATAAACTCATTTGCTCTTGATAAAGTTTCAGACAAATCCTTGTTTTGTTCTCTAAGCTTATTATTTTCGTTTTTTAGGTCATTTAGAGCTTTATCTGACTTAATATACTCATAATCATCTTTGATTAATTGTGCTGCTTCTATTTGCTTCTGAAAGGCATTAAAATCTTCTTGGCTTATTACAACATTTCCCGTTTTCTGTATTTCTTTATTAAACAAACCACCTACTTTTTCAGTTTCATGTTCATATTTGACGTTTAAAGGCTTTTTAAGCGTTTCTAATGATTTTTGATATTGTTCTATCAACTCATTGTTTTTTTGTTGTATATGGCTTAATTTTTGGCTCTCACGCTCATATTCTTGCTTATGGTATTCTGTTTTTTGCTTATATCGGCTTACCTGATCATGTTTAGCATTTGTAACTTGTCTTGATTGTCCTCGTTCCAAATCATACCCACGTTGATTAACATACTCGTTAAATCTATCTTGAAATTCAGTTAAAGCTTTTTTATTACCTATCACTTCTTTAGCGCTTAATCT
>NZ_JAESLK010000077.1:0-926 GCF_017892585.1 Staphylococcus sp. GDY8P57P
GAAAATGTATCAACCATACAACGTTTATCCTAGTTTAGATAATGAAAGAATAGCATTTGATCTTCGTAGCAAAGAAGCCTTTCACGGTGGACATACACAAGGAACAATCAATATTCCTTATAACAAAAACTTTATTAACCAGATCGGTTGGTATTTAGATTTTGAAAAAGATGTAGATTTAATCGGAGATAAATCTACAGTTGAACAAGCAACGCATACTTTACAATTAATTGGTTTTGATAATGTAGCAGGCTATCGTTTACCAAAATCAGAAATTCTAACACAATCCATCCACAGCGCTGATATTACTGGTGAAGAAGCAAATGTACTCGACGTACGTAATGAAGAAGAGTGGAATAATGGGCACTTAGATCAAGCAGTCAATATTCCGCATGGTAAATTATTAAATGAAAATATTCCATTTAATAAAGAGGATAAAATATACGTACATTGTCAGTCAGGTGTTAGAAGTTCAATCGCAGTGGGTATCTTAGAAAATAAAGGATTTGAAAATGTCGTGAATATTAGAGAAGGCTATCAAGATTTTCCAGAATCATTAAAATAATTTAAGGGTGTGGAAAAATGAGTAAGTATTATCAAATTGTTATTGTAGGTGGCGGTACAGCAGGTATTACCGTGGCATCAAGACTATTAAGAAAAAATCAAAGCTTAAAAGGAAAAATAGCAATTATAGACCCGGCTGAATATCATTATTATCAACCGTTATGGACTTTGGTTGGTGCTGGGGTATCGAGTTTAAAAAGTTCTCGTAAAGATATGAAAAGTGTTATGCCTGAAGGTGTTCAATGGATAAAAAATGCTGTTTCAAGCTTTCAACCTGAAAACAATAGCATTATTTTAGGAGATAATTCGGTCGTTAGTTACGAATTTTTAGTGGTAGCCCCTGGATTACAGATTAATTGGTC
>NZ_JAESLK010000078.1:0-934 GCF_017892585.1 Staphylococcus sp. GDY8P57P
GATATTTCTTTAAAAATCTTTTTAAATTTATATTTAGTATTTCTATTTAATTTTCCCCATTCACTCTCGTCATAAAGTAAAGCCATAACTGTATGGCGTTCAGAAGTTTTTGAAACCTTTGTATAATCAGGTTTCAAAATATGTAAGTCATTAAAACAATCATTCCACATATCAACCATATCTCTTTTTAATTCAATTTCAACACGCCATAAATGTTCAGACATAACTTCAACATCTGCGTTATCTTTACGTTCTTGTTTTTTATTATAAATTCTAATAAATCTATCACTATCACGAACACCAAAATATTTTGTTTCTGGCTTACCATTACGACCATAAAAAATAGTTTTCTTAACTGCTTTATCAGTCATTGCGTAGTAATCACTCAAATCATCTTCAAAATCAAAAGCCAAATCTAATCTTGTAAAACCGTCATCTTCCATGTAGTCAATAATGTTTTGTTTTAACCAAAGCATTTCTTCATGTGTAAGTTTATTTGGATTAAATTCAACACGCATATTACGTCTATCCCAACTATCTGCTTTTACTTTGTCATATTCGATATAAACTTTTTCTTGAAGTGCTTTAGCTTTAAATTTTGTTTGAAGCATATCCCAAAGTCGTATTTGTGGCTCAACACTCATAAATTCAGATAGCTTTTTAGCATTATTTTTGTTCAAATTCCCAACGATTGTCATCGCATCAAAACTTAATTTTGGGTGGGGGGTGTCATCAATATGTACACTTAACCGGCTATTAGAGTAGCCGGTTTTAGAAAAATTGTCTAAATCGTGATTTTCTAAGTGATTTGAATGATTTGTATGATTATTTTTACTCATAAAAAATCGACTCCTTAATTTAATTTAAGAAGTCGCTCACCCGAATATATATCTTGAAGAATAAACTAATATCGTTTAATATCTAGATATACAAA
>NZ_JAESLK010000079.1:0-1220 GCF_017892585.1 Staphylococcus sp. GDY8P57P
TCAAATAGTCTTATTTTGCAATTTAAGGGGGTATTTAAAGCATTTAGCATTTCAAGGTATAAAACTATATAATTCTACTTGCAAGCCAATATAAGCTATATACAAAGCCAGCAAGTAATACATATGGTATTAAATAAGCTATATACCATAAATTGCCCCATATAGTCTCTGAGTGCTTTATCGTGTGATTTAGATTATCGTACGCTTGTATAATACCAAAAGCATCAAAAGCACCGTCCAATAAAGTACTTAAAATAGCAAAAGCTAAAAATGCGACAAACAAGGCTATTATCCCTGATTTAAACCACTTGAATTGCTTTCTTAATTTATTCTGTAATTCCTGTGTTTCTTCTAACATTTGCTTATTTTTTTGATGTGCTTGTTCCGTTTCTTTTGTGATTGTTTCTAACACATTGTCTTTATCAACTTCACTTAATTTTTTGTTTAATATATCTACAAACTTTTGATTATTATTTTCTAAGCTAGAGTGATAAGCCTCTGCCACGTTCTCGGTTTGTTTTATGAGTTGGTCTATCTTCTTGTTTCTGCTCTCGTTGTTCTCTTCTAGCATGTTCATTCTCTCTGCTATGAGTTTGTTTTGCTTTATCAAGTTCTCGTTGATTTCGTTTTTCTTTGTTTCTTCGTTCAAATTCTGCGAAGTCAACATTTGGTTTTCTGACTGGTTGTTCTTGGGATTGTTTCTGTTTGTTAATGGCATTCACTATCTCTCCCTTCTCATAATCTTCGCCTAACTTATTCCCACGTACTTTTTTATTTTCTTCTATGTGCAAATACGTGATTGTTTTATTCGTTACGCGAGCAACTTCAACCCCTTTGGTTTCTAAACGTTTCTTAAAATCATCAAAGTCTGTTGATTGTTCTTTCGTTTCTTCAATCGCCATTCTTACTTGATTTTTCCATGAAGCTTTATCATTATCTGATTTATCTATGATGTTTTGTTCTGCCTGTGTGTACCGAATTTGTGCCTGTCTGTCGGGAATTGATAGATTATGTGAAATACATATTTCATCATTCGCTTGTCGAATATCATGTAGTGCTTTTTTATTATTATTAAATTTCTTGCCAGTTTCTAAATCAATTGAATTAATCACAATATGATTATGAACATGGTCTGTGTCGTTATGCGTATATACGGCAACTTGATGATTAGGTGCTATCTTTTCGGCTAATTCTAAGCCTAATTGATTACATTGTTCTGG
>NZ_JAESLK010000008.1:0-34916 GCF_017892585.1 Staphylococcus sp. GDY8P57P
AGAAGGCGCTTAAATCAAGCTTTTCTCAGTTCTAGTCACCCTTGCGGGGGTGGGACGACGAATTCAAAAAGAATTCTGTCCCACTCCCATCTTCTCAGTTCATTTAGCTACTGTGCATAAACAACATCACTTTTATGAATCATACGTATCTTAGATTTCATTAATTGAATAAGTATAAATGATATCTTCTTACCAAGCGAATAATCCAACAAACGCTGCAGTAAGTAATGACACTAAAATACCTGCTAATAACATCATTGGTACATATTTAGATACAAAATCTGATGTTTTTTTATCAACAATCCCTTTTAACGTTCCTACAATCATGCCAATCGTTGAGAAGTTGGCAAATGAAACTAAGAATGTTGAAATGACTGCTCTTCTATGTGGACTATATGAATCTACTACTTTACTAATTTCACCCATAACTACAAATTCATTCGTAACAATTTTCTTAGCCATTTGTTGCGCAACGATCCATGCTTCTCCCCATGGTAAACCAAGTAAAAGTGCAAATGGATACATAAATAAACCTAAAATTTGATTCAAGCCGAAACTGCCTTTTACACCAATCCATCCACCAACAAGACCTGTAATCAGATTTATAAAGCGATCAATTAAGTCTGCTAAAGCAACAAAGCTAATGACGAAAGCAATAATGATTAATACCAGTTTACCCGCATTCCATACAGAATCACCTAGGAATGAGAAGAATGGTTGACGTTCAACTGCTTCATCATTCTTAATGCTATAAATGATATCTTCTTGCTCTTCAACACTTACTGGATTCAAGATTGAAGAAACAATAATCGCATTGATAATATTTAAAGGTATTGCAGTTAATACAAGTTCACCAGGTATCATTTGTACATATGCCCCAACAATGGCACCAGAGATAGAACTCATTGACATCATAGCTACAGTTAATACACGCATTTCATTCATGCGTTTAAGTTGTTCATTAGATACAGCTAACGCTTCAGTATTACCTAAGAACATCATTTCAATACCGAAGAATGATTCAAATTTAGGTTGACGTGTAACCTTAGCTAGTACCCAACCAATACCACCTATAACTTTAGGTAGAATGTTGAAATACATTAAAACGTCAAACAATGGTACAACAAGTAGAATTGGGAATAGCGCACTAATCGCCATATCCATTTGTTTACCGCTAGTAAAGCTGCTAAATGCAAACCCTGTTCCAGTGTGTGCGGATTGAATTACCCATGCAATTGCTGAAGCTAATCCTTCTACAATCGTTCTCCCAATTTGGAAATAAACAAAGAACCATGCTAAAAACAAGTTTAAAACAACAAGAATTAAAATAGATTTCCATTGGATATTTTTGCGATCTCTTGAAAATAATACTGCAATTCCCAAAAATGCAAGTAACCCAATGATGTTAATCACTAAAAACATAAGGCACCTACCTGACTAAATTTTTATGACGTGATGTCATGGCATGTTTATATAACAGAACCGTACTTTAAACTCTAATTAACCCCAAAAGTTCCGTTAATAATATATTTCTCATTATACCATGAGGCAATGTTCGAGAAAATATAGATTCGTCAAATTAACATAAATGAAAAAGCGCGAGACAGATTTCGTTTTGAAATCATTGTCTCACGCTCTCTACTTGCTTTACTTATCGTTGTTCATGCTGACCATCTATTTGCTATAACCCTAGATTGGGTTTTAGAAAAACTTAGTATACATGTCTTTTAAATTCGGGTAGTGATTTTACAATACAGCATCACACTATGGTTGGTTACAGGTGTGTTTTACATTCATTTAATCATGGTTCTTTTCAATATCATGATAAATATAATCACCAATATACTGAGACGCTTTTCCGTTCTCTATTGAGCAGAAATCATTATAAAATGCTTCGATTTTATCTTTATATTTTACTTTATGTTGTTCAATTTGTTTTAATTCTTTAGCCAATTTAAATTCATCTGTAATGATTTCACCAGGTAGATCATTCATATAATCCATGTAGAAACCACGTAGTCCTTTATCATATTTTTCTATATCATAGGCAAAGAAAAATTGTGGGCGTTTTAAGATACCAAAATCAAACATAACAGATGAATAATCAGTTATTAACGCATCAGAAATGAGGTATAATTCCGAAATATCGCTATAATTTGATACATCGATTGCAAAGTCGTCAAATCCATGTAAATCTAACGCATTAGCAATAAGATAATGCATTCTTAGTAAGATGACATAGTCATCGCCAATTTCTTTTTGGAGATTTGCCAAATTAATTTTCAAATCGAATAAGTATTGGCCTTTCTTCACAAACTCATCATCTCTCCAAGTTGGTGCATACATAATGACTTTTTTATCTGCAGGTAAATTTAAATTACGCTTAATTTGTTCAATATATTCAGTATCATTTTGACGATTAACTAAAACATCATTTCTTGGGTATCCAATTTCCCAGATACGATCTTCGTCCATCCAAAATGCAGATTTGAAAATATTTGAAGAATATCTATTAGGTGATACCAAACGATCCCAACGCGATGCTTCAGCATAGAAATTCTTCTTATAGTTTGCAGTAGTTGTGCCAGGCATTCTAACCACTTTCATATCGTTAGCTAAACGTTTTAATGGTGTTCCATGCCAAGTCTGAATATACATTTGATTCTCTTTTTTATTTAAATATAGTGGCAATCTAGCATTTGTCACCCAATATTTTGCTTTAGCATAGGCATCATAATACGCTTTTGATCCCTTTTTAACTTTAGTTGCATTGCCTGGAACAATGTTATTTTCAGGCTTAGAAAAGACCCATATATAATTTAAATGTGGATAATGTGTCTGCATGTATTCATAGATATACTTAGGACTATCGCTGTAGTTTTTACCGCCGAACGCTTCAAATACAATGGTATTTGGATCGACCATAGCCTCATTATCACTGAGTTGATATTTTGAACGTTCTTTCATTTTGCTATTTAACAAAATATTTTTAACTAAGCGTGTTTTATTACGCAAATCATTAACATATTTAGCATTTTCAATATTATCCATAGATAAGAATACTATTTCTAAATTGTATAATATCTTTCCATCTTTAAAGATGTCCCATTTGATTGCTTTAACAATCTTAATCAATACATCTTCAAGTGTTACATATCGAGATTTTATATCTCTAAGGGCTGGATCGAAGCCGCTTTTAATTTCATTTTTCATTCTGTTGATCAAGAAATGTTTGACGCGTTTATCATTAGTTCGTCGCATTGCATCAAAGAAACTATTAACGTGATCTTCAAATTTATTTGTAAAGTCTTGATCACTTAAGGTATTACCATAAAACGGATCATAGACTTCGCCACGATAATAGAATGGGAAATTAGTAATTCTAACGAAACGCTCTGCATATTTTAAATATTCCAACACAAATGATGTATCTGCATATATACTTAATGACTCATTAAATTGAATTTGGTGTGCTTTAATGATGGCATTTTTAAACAGAATATTACATGCTGATTCTTTTCTCAAAATTGAGTTTGGACTTTTTTGATGCGTATCATATTGCATACGCACTCTGTCTTTATCTACATATTGTGGACGTTGACTTCTAAATTTATGAATAGGTGCAATCAATGTATCTAAACCATTTACGTGTTGTAGGTAAAAATCAACAGCATAGGATGCTAATTGATCATCCGCATCTAGGAATAGTACATATTGCCCATGCGCTTGTTCTAAAGCTACATTACGTGCATGTGCGTGACCAGTATTTTCTTGTAACTGAATGAAGTGAACGTCTTTGTCATATGTCTTTAACGTTTCTTGTAGTCGTTCTGTTGAACGATCAGTTGAACCATCATCGACAATAATAACGTCGAAGTCTTGGTTTCTTTGACTTTTCAAGCTGTGAATACACTCACTAATATAATCTTCATTATTAAAATACGTAATAATAATCGATAATTTATTCAATATATTTCTCTCCAATTTTCTAATTATTCATCGTATGCGTCACGTCATTGATGAGGGATTGGTAGTTCATTAATGCTTGTTCTACACTAAATTTTTCACTTAATTTTACATCTTTGAAATGGATATTTCTAGCCATTTCCATTGCATTCGCAAACCCTTCAATGTCATCTTTTTCCACAAGTATACCATTTTCGTGATTCCGAATTAACTCACTTGGTCCATAGCGTACATTATACGAAATAACAGGACAACCACAATTAATACTTTCCATAATGGATAACCCAAAGCCCTCATATCGACTTGTTAGAAGGGAAGCAATTGCCTTTGGAAATACTTCTTTAGGCGTATTCGTGTGCCCTTTAAAAATAACTTTATCTTCAAGTTGAAGCGTTCTAACTAGTTGTTTGAGCTTGTTTAAATTACCTTCTTTATCATCGCCATACACTAAAAGTTTAGATGAATACCCTTTTTTCAAATACATATCGAATGCTTTGATAATATGATCAATCTGCTTTTCAGAAGCTAATCTACCAATAAAACAAAATTGATCTTCAACAGCATCTCGATGATTTGATTGCGCTATGTCTAGAAAATGAGGTATCACCTCTATTTTATTATCATCTATATCAAATTGCGATTGAATATCACGTTTTTGGTAATCGGTTAAAACAACATATTTGTCAATCTTTTCATGATTATCAAGCGCAAGCTTATACGAATGACGAACGTTATGATCTTGTAAATGGTTACTATGAAACATTAATATACGCTTAATATTATTTTCACACTCAATCAATGGTCTGTCGAGTAAGCGTGCATCATTGAATACGATACTTCCATCTGCTAAAACATGATTGTAATAATACGTAAATAAAGCTTTTTCTTTTTTGAAGATGCGCGTTTCACCTTGCTTAGTGAAATGTTGTATATCAATCAATTGATTCTTTTGATCGTTCATAAAATGTTTCTTTAAATACATGTTACCCTTTTTATCGTAATATTCTTCCGATGTTTTGATGGCTGTTACGTCGTCAAAATAATCAATTTTATGCAGTCTACCGTTCAAAGTAAATGATTTGCGTTTAGCTATCTTTTGCGTATTGGGATTTATTGTATCTTCAAACTTAATCACCTGTCTGTCCGTATAATATCTACGAAACAATACGTATGTCTGATCTTTATAATACTTTACGCTATCTCCTTCTTGAACAGCTTCCAATCCGCGTATCTTAACCTTCGTTTGGATGGGTAACTTTCGAAATAATTTAGGTTCAACAGGCTCCTCTAATAATTTATAATTCGCCAACCAGTCATATATGTTTTCAATGACTGTGTTGTCAGTAATTAACTTTTTATTTCTAAAAATGCGATATACATTTTTATAATTAGCGTTATAATTCGTCGTTAAAATCGTAGATGTTTGTCCCAATTGTGTTTCTAAAAATTGTATTCTATGCAATAAAGATTTTGTTCTTCCACCATGTGTAGGCGGCAAAGTAGATGTTATTGTATATAGCATAGTCATTCTCCAATCTCATATCTTAATGATGTAAATGTTTATATGTCGCTTAATTAGTGTCGATTATTCCACAATCGCCTTCATAACTCAAAGCATATCTATTATTTCAGGGTTACTTATTTAAAAAAGTAGCTGGAACTATTATTAGTCCCAACTACACACACCGCGCATTATTCAGTTAGGTTTTGTGTTGTAACAAATTGATGATATTTGTCATGGTTACGCATTAATTCAATATGCGTACCTTCTCCTGTCACTTTACCTTGATCTAAGAAAATGATTTTACCCGCTTTTTTAATAGTTGAAAGACGGTGGGCAATAACTATCGTTGTTCTACCTTCCATGAGAACTTCTAATGCCTCTTGGATTTTTTGTTCACTCTCACTATCTAAATTTGCAGTCGCTTCGTCTAATAATAAAATATCAGGATTCTTCACGAAACTACGTGCAATATCAATACGTTGTCTTTGACCACCCGATAATTTCAGTCCTCGTTCTCCTACTAACGTGTCATAGCCGTCATCAAACTGCATGATGAAGTCATGACAATTTGCTAATTTAGCATATTTAATCAATTCTTCATCTGATACTTCTCGATTAATACCATATAGAATGTTGTCACGTATTGTACCGCTCATCATAGAATTCGATTGCATGACATAACCAATCTTATTACGCCAATTTGTGATAGGTACATCATAAATACTTTGGGTGCCATACTTAATATCTCCAGATTCAATGTCATACATACGTTCAATCAGATTGAATATTGTACTTTTACCTGAACCTGATGGCCCAACAAATGCACTGACCTCGCCTTGAGGAATACGGAAAGATACATTGTTGAGAATGGTTTTGATATCATATTTGAAATCAACATTTTCAAATGACAATTCGCCATCGTTGATTGAAATATGATCTATAGGTTGCAAATCTTCCATTGGTTCAATAGGTTCTTGCATAATTTCAAAGATCCTACTACTTGCACCCACTGCCTTTTTATAGTCTGTAACTAATGTTGAAAGATTCATTAATGGCATTGATAATTGCATCACATAAAAAATCATTGAAATGAGTGCACCCGCTGTGATTGCACCAGTTGCTATTCTTATCGCACCGAAACCTAAGATAACTGCAATCATTAATAACATAATTACACTTGAAATAGGTTGAATCACTGCAGTAATTTTGGCTTGTCGTAGACCCAAATTATAAATTTCACGTAAGTTACTATGCGCATTATTTAACTCTTGTTTCTCTGTATTCGATACTTTAACTAATCGCATCTCAGTTAACACACGTCCTAATAATCCACTAAAGTTCGCAATTTCAGTTTGTGTATTCATTGATATCTTTTGCATTTTACGTCCTAGTGGAATCATGATCGCCATAAATATCGGAATAGCAATAAATGTTAATAATGTCATTTGCCAATCCATAATAAATAGCATGACGATTGACCCAATGAGCGTTATAACTGCTGGTAGTAATTGTGGCAATTTCTGTGAAATAAATTCATTAATAACCTTTGTATCGTCTGTCAAACGACTCATTAGCTGTCCGCTTTCATTCTTATCAAAAAATGGCATCTTTAATTTAATGATATGTCCCCATAATATGGATCGAATATCATAAATCATTTTTTCACCAATTTTACTTAGTAAATAAATACCTATACCACTTAATAGTGCATTGGCAATAAATATACCTGCAAATAATAGAACGATATTCCAATTAATACTACTTGTAGAGAATTTATCAACCAGCCGTCCGGTAAATAGCGGAATTAACAGACCACTAATACTCCCTAGCGAAGAAATTATGATTGCCGCGATAATTAGTCCATATGGCCACGACAAACGTTTAAATAAGAAAAATAATGGATTTTGTCCTTTCATATATTAGCCCTCTTTTTATATTCATTTTAAAAATTTAATTATCTCATTTTCCAAGTATAAAGCTTTAGCAAAAAAATTCATATAAACATACTTATATGATAAAATATTTTAGTTGAAATTTTGAAAAAGGAAAGATAAGAATGAAACGACGCTTTACAATGATATTGGTTGCATTGTTAACCATTGCTATTATAGCACCTAAAACATATGCTTCCGAATATGAGCCAACACCTACCGAAATTGCTAGACAATATGGTTACCCAAATGTAACAGATGCCTATCAACCTGAAGGTAGTATTAATGTTAGTCAAACCGGGCAAATTTTATATGACTATCAATCTAACCGAAAATGGTACCCTGCTTCAATGACGAAGTTAATGACCATGTATTTAACACTCGAAGCCATCAATAAAGGGGAACTTTCTTTAAATGACAAAGTACATATTACGGATCAGCATTATCGTATGTCAACGTTACCAGAATTAAGTAATACGAAATTATATCCTGGGGAAACTTATACCATTAGTGAGTTACTTCAAATTACAGTCTCTAACTCAAGTAATGCCGCTGCTTTAATTTTAGCTGATGAAGTTTCTGGAAACGTCAATGATTTTACAGATTTAATGAATAAGAAAGCCAAAGCGCTAGGTATGTCAAATACGCATTTCGTTAACCCAACAGGTGCCGAAAATTCACAATTAAAAGATTTTGCACCATCAAAATATAAAGATCAAGACAATTCCACTTCTACTGCAAAGGACTTCGCAATTCTAGATCACCATGTCATTAAAGAAACACCGAAAATACTACACTTCACTAAGCAACTTGCTCCAACACAACACGGTGTTACATACTATACTTTTAATCATTCATTAGAAGGTGCCGATATGAGTTTGCCAGGTACTGACGGATTAAAAACAGGTTCAAGTGATGTTGCAGATTATAACTATACGATTACAACTAAACGTAAGCAATTCCGTATCAACCAAGTTATTATGGGCGCTGGAGATTACGTTAATTTAGGCGGTGAAAAACAGCGTAACATGATGGGCAATGCGATGATGAACCGTTCTTTTGATCAATATCGTTATAAAAACGTGCTTTCTAAAGGTACGCATAAAATAAACGGTAAAACATACTATGTCAAAGAAAATTTATATGATGTAGTGCCTAAAGACATGACTCAAAAAGATTATAAATTCATTATTAAAGATGGTAAGGTTCATCTTGATTATGATCGTCAATTTCTTACAAAGGACGATGGACCACCTAAAGTTGACGTAACGAAACCCTTATTACACAAAGCAAACACTATTGCTCAAACGACTTGGAAAGAACATCCAATTGTCACTTTTATAGCATTAGCGTTATTAGCAATTGCATGTATACTTATTGTACGTTCAATTATTCATTTATTATTTAAACGCAAATAGCATCAATTAAACGCATATAGTTTGAGACAATGTCTCAGATTCGAGTGATACTCAAATCGATAACATAACGCTGTTATACGACGCCTAGTGGAAATGAACTATATCTACTTTAAAATGACGCACAGGACAGAAATTAAAATACATTCATTGTCCGCTTCTAATATGCTTTAAGCGCGATTTCAAATCAGATAGCTACTGCCAAATGATAAAGAGTCTGGGACATAATTCCTAGAGAAATAGCCAGTAAATGAGTTTTAACAAATTCATTTACTGGCTTCTTTATTTACAATACTCCGTATTGTTGGCTCGCTTGCCCAATGTGCTTTGCTTGTAGAAACTGATTAACTCAGTTTCTCTGTGTTGGGGCCCTTCTTATGGGACAGCTTCAGCCTGTAGTCCTCTAAAGAAATTCTTAGATGAATATTCACTCATTATAGTTGCGACGCTTTCCTGTGGGAAAGGCTCGTGCCTGTAGTCACTCGACACTTTCTTTTCCACTAGGAGTCGCGCAACAACATTCGTCATTCATCTCTAGAATTTCTTACATAAGTGCGCTAGCACTTATGTTCATTAATAATCAACGTAAGAGTCTCGCCAAAATACTTTGTATTTATATGTAATTTTACATTGTAATACTTAAAAAAATAAAGCACTTTCGTATAATTTAATAAGCATCACTAAACTAAATTAACGAGGTGCCTTATGTATAAAGATTAAAACATGACTCAACTTACACTACCAATGGAAACTTCAGTTCTTATCCCCACAAATGATATATCACGACATGTAAATGATATTGTTGAAACAATTCCTGAGAATGAATTCGATGAATTCAGACACCATCGTGGTGCGACATCATATCATCCAAAAATGATGTTGAAAGTAATTCTATATGACTACACACAATCTGTGTTTTCAGGGTGTAAGATAGAAAAATTACTTAATGATAGTATCCGAATGATGTGGCTATCACAAAATCAAAAGCCTTCTTATAAAACGATTAATCGATTTAGAGTAAATCCAAAAGTAGATGCTTTATTAGAATCACTATTTATTCAATTTCATAGTCAATGTTTGAAACAAAATCTTATAGATGATAAAGCTATTTTTATTGATGGTACAAAAATTGAAGCAAATGCCAATCGATATACATTTGTATGGAAAAAGAGTATTCAAAACCATGAGCCAAGGATGAATGATGATTCTAAAGCTCTCTACCATGAATTGGTAACCAATAAAATCATACCTGAGATTAAAAAAGATTGCGATAATGACTTAAAAAAAGAAGAAATAGATTTGATTGGTAGTCATTTAGATAAAGAAATCGAAGGTTTAAACCAACATATCGATAATGAAAAATGTACTAAAATAAGAAAACAAATACGGCTCAAAAGAACTAAAATTAAAAAATACAAAAAGCAAATTAATAATTACTCTGAGCGTAAGCAAAGATACGAAGTTCAAAAATCTATTTTAAAGGATAGAAATAGTTATTCTAAAACAGACCATGATGCCACATTTATGAGAATGAAAGAAGATCATATGAAAAATGGACAACTCAAGCCTGGTTATAATTTACAAATAGCGACAAATTCTCAATTTATTTTATCGTATAATGTGTATCAAAATCCGACTGATACAAGAACAATGATACCATTTTTAAATTCAATTCAAGAGACCTACGGTCAATTACCTGAATACATTGTAGCTGACGCAGGTTATGGTAGCGAATCAAATTATATGGCAATTATAGATAATTTTAATCGGACACCACTCATAACTTATGGAATGTTTATAAAAGATAACACTAAAAAATATAAACACGACATCTTTAATACTCAAAATTGGGATTATGACGAAATTAACGACGAATTCATTTGTCCGAATAATAAACGGCTAGGTTTTAAAAGATATGCCTATCGTCATGATAAGTATGGTTACAAGCGAGACTTCAAATTATATGAATGTGATGATTGTTCAGAATGTCCTCTGAAAAATCAATGTATGAACTTCAATTCAAAAACAAATAAAAGAATAATGAAGCATTATAATTGGGAATATTTTAAAGCCCAAATTAATAAAAAGCTTTCAGAACCAAAAACAAAAGCCATCTACAGTCAAAGAAAAATTGATGTGGAACCTGTTTTTGGATTTATGAAGGCTATTTTGGGTTTCACTCGGATGTCTGTCCGAGGACTCAATAAAGTCAAAAGAGAACTTGGTTTTGTATTAATGGCACTCAATATAAGAAAAGTAACAGCTCAACGAGCTGAAAATAATCAAAAAATTATAAAAAAGACAATTTCTATATTATTTCAATAGAAATTGTCTTTATTTACTTATCCAAGAACTTTATGTCCCGGATTTTTTTAATAGGATTAAATCTCATATTCTTAATTATTTAGCATCTTTGCCATATAATTCTTGTTTAATTTTAGTTGTTGAAATACCTTCCGTACGTTTTAAGTATACAACTTCACATTTGTCTTTTAAGAAGTCAAATTCGCCTTCCCAGTCATGTCCCATTACAAAGACATCTACTTCAAAACGATCTACGTCAGTTTCTTTTTGTCCCCAATCATTCTCAGGAATGACTAAGTCAACATAACGAATTGATTCCAACATCATTTTGCGTTGCTCATAATCATAATATGATTTTTTATTCTTAATTTGATTGAATTCATCTGAAGATAAAGCGACAATTAAATAATCGCCCATTTCACGCGCTCTTCTTAATAATTCAATATGACCATAATGTAATAAGTCGTAAGTGCCGTAAGTAATAACTCTTCTCATATAACGCTATCTCCTTAACATAATTTTTAACATTTTTTCATAACTTTAATTTAGCATAAATAAAATTTACATACCATTAATTATATAAGACATATTACACTATCGCTTTAAAAGGCGTTTGACAGACTGTTTACTATTAAATGCAAATTTCTTAGGCATGACCTGTGCTTTAAATCGGAAATATCCAGGTCGTCCAATACCGACATCAATAAGTGTTTGACGCCACTTCTCATAAGTATCGCGCGTCCAATGCGTTGCACCTTGCTCAACAGCTTGGATAATTCTAAACAACGCATCTCCAGAGTAATTGGTATGTTGCATATCCTTAATATAATGCGTAACTTTATCAATAAAGTTAGGTGTTACTCTACTATATTTTAATAAATAAGCTTGAATAAGATAACTCACGATTAAATCATCCATTCGATAACTATAGTAGGCTTTCTCATTTGTTAAAAGGAGTATCTCCATAACCCTTTGACGTACGCGTCTGGCATCTTCAATATAGGAGATAAACGTATCACCACGCTTATCAGTGATCGAACCTTCTTGCTCATTATATCCATATATCATCAGCGGTAATAATTGTATATCACGTGCAGTTAAATAAGCACGTGTGATAAAGGTATGTTCTTCACAAAACACAACATCTTCATCAAAGCGCAACGCACTAAATTTAGAATTGAATAGTTTTCCACCTGGCCCAATAGATTGCAAGATTTCAGGTGCTTGTGCTAATGATACTAATGCTTCACGGTTCATTTCTTCATGTGTAGGTACAATTTTCCAGTCTCCATGAACGCCTCTTCCAATTTGTCCTATAACGATATCGACTTCTTGATTACGCTCATAATAATCAATCATTTTATCAAGTCTTCCCGGTAGAAACTGATCGTCTGCGTCTAAAAACATAAATGCTTCCACATCATCAGACATTGCAGCTAATCCAAAGTTTCTACTTGCAGCTGCACCTTGATTATCTTGATTGTAAATCATGATATTTTTAACTTCTTTTTGCAATTGCGTAAGTTCATGCCTTGAATGATCTGTAGAGCCGTCATTCACACAAATAATCTCAACTTCATGCGTTGTATCAATCGATTTGATTGCCCTACGTATTGTATTTTCTGCATTATATACAGGAATTATGATAGCTATTTTCATTTTTCCACCATCTTTTCAATAAATTCTGTAACACGTTGAACGCTTGCTTCACTATTATATTTATGCCAATGTTTAAATAATGGTTCAAACAGCGCAACATCATTTTTAATTTTTACAATCAATTCTTCCTCAGTCGTTACTTTATATCGTTGAGGAATGGCTTTGTAAAATTGGTTTAAGCCACGAATTTTATCATATTTTTCTTCGTCATACACATAAAACAATGTCGGTTTATCTAGCAAACTTGCCTCAATAGGTAATGAACTATAATCGCTAATAATGATATCCGCCATAATCATCAATTCTTGAGTTGTCGCTACAGATTGACGTTGCGAAATAGATGGATGTAGTTGATTAATCAATGTGTACTCAGGCAAAGCTTGCTCAAATCGTTCAACATCTATGTGTCTATTATTTTCTGAACCTTCACGATACGTTGGAACATAGACAACTAAGGTTTTATGAATATTATAAAGTCTTTTCAAACGTTCTTGCTCGGCCTTAAGATTGAATTTTAAATAGTGGGTTAAACGAGGTAAACCAAGTGGCAACATTTGTGATTCAGTAGCACCAAATGAGGCCTTAAAGCATTCCCCCATCTCTTTTCCACCAATAAGATAATAATCTGTTGCATGATATACACGCTGGTATTGCTTAACCATTGTGTTGTTAGTTAAATCAACTTGATGATCGGTTAAACCGAAATTTTTTAGGGCACCTGATGCATGCCACGTTTGAATAATCGTTTGTGAGTGTTTCTTAGAATAACCACCTAGCATTAAATAATACGTATCAATGACAATGACTTTTGAACGACTCAACGCTCTGATATGTTTGACGATATGTTTATTTCCTGCAGGTATAAAAGTAATATGGTTAAGATGTTCTAGCCTATATTGTTCTTCAATCTTCGCAATCACAGTTATATTGTAACCCTTACTATCTAAGTCATTAATAATTGGCATGACATCTTCAGGGAACGTCATTAGAACAGTGATACGTTGTTTGTCTACGGATTTCCCTTTAAAAATGAAGTTCAATAATGCAATCATCAACATATATACTTTTTTTATAATTAGTCGCATACGTTTACCTCTCATATTTTCAATATAAAAATTATAAATCAAAACTACCCGATGTGCTGAATATACAAAATCCTTGATAAACGCTTCTACATTTATCAAGGACTTTAAAATTATAAGAAATCTGCGAAATGATCACGATATCTACGATGTAAAATTGAACCTAATACGAAGAATATTAAAATAACGATAACGTTATATAGTAATAATTTCCAATGTTCAATAAAGTACCATTCGTGGAATAATATTGCAGCACGATATGATTCTGCTAAGAAATAGACTGGATTAAATTTAATGATTTCACCAATTGTTCCACCAATACCTGAATCTTTAGGCACCCATAGTATTGGAGACATATAGAATAGAATTCTTAGCAAAGCCTGCATAATCATTTGCGTATCACGTACAATAATGCCGAGCGTCGATGTGAATAATGCAACTGACGCCGTAAAGAAGAATGTAAGTGGTACGTAAATCAATAATTGCACAATATGAATCGAAGGGTAAATACCATTAACGATACAAATGCCAATGATAATTAACAATAATCCTATATGACCATAAAATCGGCTGGTTACCGTATACGTCGGTATAATAGAGAGCGGGAAGTTCATCTTTGCTACTTGATTAAATTTCATCGCTACCGATTTCGTTCCTTCTAAAATACCTTGATTGACGAAGAACCACATACTAATCCCTACTAGCAACCAATAAATAAAAGGTATACCGTGAACAGGCTGGTTACTTCTGATTCCCATACCAAATACGAACCAATAAACCATGATTTGTAATGCTGGATTCAGTAATTCCCATGCTACGCCAAGATAGTTATTCGTATTCGTTATTTTAATTTGAAATTGTGCAAGTCTTTGCACTAAGTAAAAATTCTTGATGTGTTCTTTAAAAACAGATCCTACTGCCGACATTGAAATTAACCACGCTTTCAATTAAATATATACAATGTATTAACGTATTTATTAATGATTCGGATAACTACATTATATATAACATTTTCTCAAAAGTTTAATATAATTATTACGTACGCATCATATTATTATATATTGTAAAGTAGATTACTATAAAATAAGACCATAACTATGGACTTCATTTTATAAAAAAAGTAAAATCTACTTATTGTTTACAAAAAGTTATACAAAATCTCTTATACACTTTACACTAGGTTAATAAATTTAACAACTATTGTATGATGTATTATAATCTATATAAGTATTGATAAGGAAGGAATTATCATGAGCGTATCTGTAAATATCAAAAATGTGACAAAAGAATATCGCATTTATCGCAATAATAAAGAACGCATTAAAGATGCCTTAATCCCTAAAAATAAAAATAATACATTTTTCGCTTTAGATGATGTCTCTATCACAGCACACGAAGGTGATGTCATCGGTTTAGTCGGCATCAACGGCTCAGGTAAATCTACATTAAGTAATATGATTGGTGGCTCAATCTCACCTACTTCAGGCAATATTGAACGCAACGGTGAAGTGAGTGTCATTGCAATCAATGCAGGCCTTAACGGTCGTTTGACTGGTGTGGAAAATATCGAATTTAAAATGTTATGTATGGGGTTCAAAAGAAAAGAAATTAAACAACTTATGCCTCAAGTAATAGAATTTAGTGAATTAGGCGAATTTATTCATCAACCCGTTAAAAATTATTCAAGTGGTATGCGTGCTAAATTAGGATTCTCAATTAACGTTACAATCAACCCTGATATTTTAGTTATTGATGAAGCATTATCCGTTGGAGACCAAACTTTCACACAAAAATGCTTAGACAAAATTTATGAATTCAAAGAAGCCAACAAAACGATATTCTTCGTTAGTCATAACATCCGTCAAGTTCGAGAGTTCTGTACTAAAATTGCTTGGATTGAAGGCGGAAAGCTCAAAGAGTACGGAGAATTAGAAGAGGTACTTCCTAAATATGAGCAATTCTTAAAAGACTTCAAGAAAAAATCAAAAGCCGATCAAAAAGCATTCAGAAAAGGTTTAGATGAAAAACGATTTATTGTTAAATAGCGATCATCAAGATAAAAAATATGAAGAGGCTGGGACAAAATAAAATGTCTCAGCCTCCTTATCATTTTGGCAGTAACTGGCTGAACTGAGGAGGCGCTTGAATCAAACTTTTCTCAGTTCTAGTCATCCTTGCCAACGGGGGCCCGGCAAATGAAATGTTATTAAGAAATTCTATTTGCTAAGCAAGCTAGAAGCGGGACAACGACTTCAAAAGCATGCTGCCCCACTCCTTATTTATTCTTCTTCATTCGTCGCTGTACTTTAAAAATTTTATACATAAATTTAGGAATACTACGCATACGCCCAATACGCTTCCAATCGATTAATAAGCGATATACCCATTCTATATTCAATTGAATAAATAGTTTAGGCGCTCTCTTCTTCGTGCCACTGTAAATTTCAAGTGAGCCACCTACACCCATCATTACAGTACTTTTAAAGGTATGTCGATACTTTTGAATCCACTCTTCTTGTTTTGGAAAGCCCATCCCAACGAAAATATAATCCGGATTAAAACGTTGTATTCGTTTGATGACGGTCTCATCATTTAAGTCTATATAGCCATGATGATAATCAAATTGGGCTTGCGGATATTTCTGCTGTAAATTATTGTGTGCCAGTGTGACTACTTCATGTTTAGCACCCAGTAAATATACCTTTTGATAATTCGTATGCGCAATCTTTAAACAATGTTCCATCAATTCGATACCTGGCACACGTCTTTTTAACGGCGTCCCTAATCGATTCGATGCCTTAATAACCCCAGTACCATCTGGAACAACGTAATCCGCACTATTAATTAGCTGTCTATATGTACTATGCTCTGACGCATAATCAACGATTTCTGGATTAGCTGTCACGATAAACAAATTATCCTCAGTGTCTTGCGTGAAAAATGTTTTGACATGTTCAATCATATCTAGCATTGTTACATTGTCGAATTGAACACCTAAAATATCCACTTTAGTCGCTGTTGTCTCTTTTTGATCATGCATTTAAGTAATCTCCTTACTGTCTAAACCATTTCATATGCATATAGTATATGAAAATAGAATCATAATAAATAATTATTTTTTTCTTCTCAACACGTTTTCAACTGATATTCATGTTCTCTCTAAAAGATACATCTAAAGTCTAAACGCTAAATCATTAAATTTACTTTATAATCAATACTATAATCTTATACTCGACGAGGTCAATTATGGTCTATTTAGAACAATTTTTTACTACAACTATCAATTTAAATATATATTTAATCCTTATTATAGCAATGATCTATATAATGATTCATCAAAATAGACATCGCTCATTTAATCAGTATTTAGACGTTTATTTAAACTATATTCCTGTACTTACACATGAATTTGGTCATGTATTATTTAATAAAATCAGTGGCGGACGCGCAAAAGATTTGGTTATCGTTACCCGTCCATCTGAACGATTGCAAACGATGCAACAAGGTTATGCTATTACGCAATCCAAAGGGCGTATTGGACAATTCATTACAACACTAGGCGGCTATATCATGCCTCCATTGATGCTCTTAATTGGTCTAAGTGCTGCTTATTATGGTCATCCAAGTCTATTCTTAAGCGTTTATATCATTATTTTTATTTATTTTTTCATTCTAACATCACGCAAACTATCACCAATGATTGTATTAATCATATTCATCGCACTTTTATACTTTTTAGTGCAACACGATAATCAATTGCTATTTTATTATTTAGTCATTTTTATGTATCATCTGATTCTTGGCGTATTATTAGGCGAAGTTTTACAATCAAGTTGGACAATATTTAAACTAACATTTCAACGACCCATCCCGAGTTGGGATGGGCGTACCTTAACAGAAATCACACGTATACCCACGTTCATTTTCAGTACCTTATGGATAGCGTTTAACGCGTTAGCAATATACATTATGCTTATCTTCACACTTTAATTCAATTTAAACAAATCTCCACTAAAGCGGTATCACTGACCCATTTAGTGGAGATTCTATTATCTAATTAAACATGTTCTGCAAATATATTCATTGCGTTGTCATAGCTTAGTATCGTTACAATATCATTTCGTTTCACTATCATGACTTTATTCGTTTCATCTTTAGTTACTATTTCAACATCATTTCCAATTGAAATATCTTTGCTTGAAAGATAGACCAGAAGTTCAGTCTTATCACGTACACGTTTAATCGTCACTTTATCACCAGGCGCGAATGCTAATAAAGATATTGTAAATTTCTCTTCGAAATGTTGATTTCTTGGGATAATGCCACCATGTGGACATGTTTCAGGATAATCAAGTATCTTATCCAAACGTTCTACAAACAAATCTGAAATGCGATGTTCTAATATTTCCGCTTCTTGATGTACCTCTTCCCAAGTATATTGTAAAACCTCTATTAAAAATAACTCCAACAGACGGTGACGCTTAATGATATCTAACGTATGTTTCAACCCCTCATCTGAGAGCTTTACACCTTTATAGTGTTTCGTTTCAACATAACCAGCTTTTTCCAAACGTCCAACCATTTCACTAACTGAAGGAGGCTTTATATTTAAATACTGAGATAACTTTTTATTTGAGACAAAGGATGTATCTCCATCATTAGCTAATATTGCTTTCAGATAATCCTCTTTTTCTTCAGTTAACATCATTTCACCTCACCCATGCATTCACTTTATTGTATCATGAATTGCTAATGAATGTTATTCACGCTTATTTAAACAAACTGCAATTTTATTAAAATGCAATCCTGGACAAAAATTATAGAGTGATGCTACTTTGCACATTCATAGTAGCTGACTGAACTAGGAAAAACTCAAATCAAACTTGTATCCCTTCTAGCCATTCTTGTGAGCGGTTCTCAACAAAGAGAATTTCATCAAGACATGCCACAAGTTAAGCAATGTGGGAGTGACCACGAATTTATAAAGCATTCCGTCCCACTCCCACATCGCTATATCTTCAACAACCATGATTAAATTAATCCGTTAAACTGTCAACGATAACCATTTCATCATAGTTAATTGCTTCTCTTAACTTTAATGCTGTACTTTCAGTAATGTCGCCATCATCAGTCAAACTAGATAAAACACGACGTTGTTCTCTCAAAGCATTTAATTTAATCTTCGTAATTGAATCTTCTGCTCGTGTATTAAAGAAATTAGATGGCGATAAGTTATCTATTCTCATAAGATATCCGTCACAAATCATACCAACTTCTAATTTATTATCTTCATTCGCTTCATCTACTAAACGACTGACTACATTATAGTGAACAATCTTATTGATTTTAGATAGTTCCAATAAGTTATCCGTCACACTTAACGATGATGCGGCATTTGTACGCGTTCTTATACGACGTTTTAAAAGTAAAGCTCTTGCGCCAACAATCATTCGACGTATAAGTGAAGCTTGACGATATACTTGAGTACGTTCAGCGTAACGCATATAGTTTTCTAATACGCTCGCTGTAATTTCACCATCATCGGCAAGTTGTTCTAACGTTTTCGTTTCAACTTTAAATGCTAAACTTTGTAATCGTTCAAGTTCTTTAGAGTTCTCGTCATCCTTTTCAACAGATTTCAAGAACGTTAATTTATCGTGATATTCTTTAATCACATTGCCATAGCGGTAACTTGTTTCAAACGATGAATGATGATTCAAGTAATCAATGACATGCTCAAGAATATAAATTCTTGCTTCTTTAAAATTCATACTTCCAATCTTCGCTTTAGGTGCACTCGCTGTTACAAACGGCAATACTACTTGTGCAACCACTAGACTGATAATAACCATACCTGAGGAAATAAATAATAAATCATTACGATATGAGAATGCATGATGATCTGCTAAAAAATAAGGCAGTGTTAATGCGATTGCCAATGAAATGGTTCCATGAACACCACATAGCGTCATGATAAGTGCATACATACTTCGTTTAGGTGGTTTTTCTTTTTTCTTGTCTTCCCCTTCTTCATTCATTAATTTTTGGAAAGGACTGACAGATAAATAGAATAATGGATATAGCACATACACCCAAATAAATCTAAATAGATAGACTGCTAACGCAACCAAGGCCGTGATCACAACTAAGAACAATAAATTGTGTGGTTCTGTTTTTACAATATTCCCAATAACTTCTGGAACTAAAAATCCTAATATTGAAAAAACAAAACCATTCAATGCGTACCCTAGAATATTCCAAGTGTGGTTATAACTCATTTGAAGTCGTGTGCGCGTCTGAGCGATACGATCACGTTCAAAGCCATGTACTAAACCTGCAACAACAGCGGCAATAATTCCTGACGCATGAAACATTTCAGCTACAAGATATGTAACAAATGGTGTTAATAATTGTAAGAACGTAAACATATTAATGTTCTCTATGCCACGTCTGGTAAGCGTTAAACGGAATCTAACGAGTGCAATACCAATAAGTAAACCAATAATTGCACCACCAATTGACGCAATCAGAAATTGTTGCACCGCTTCAAATAATGAAAATGTACCAGTAATTAGAACACCTACTGCAATTTTAAATGAAATGATACCTGCTGCATCATTAAGTAATGATTCACCTTCAAGTATAGTCATAGCACCTTTAGGTAGAACCTTACCTTTTGTAATTGCTTGCACAGCCACAGCATCCGTTGGACATAATATTGCGGCTACAGCAAATGCGGCACCTATAGGAAGTGTCGGCCAAATCCAATGAATAAACAGGCCTACACCAATTACAGTTGTGATAACGAGTCCTAATGCCATTAACATAACCGGTTTAATATAGCGACGTAAATGAGCTCTGGAAACGTTAACACCTTCCACAAACAGTAACGGTGCAATCGTTGCTACCATAAAGAGTTCTGAATCAAAGTTGAATTCTACAGGTACAGGTGTTAAAAAGAGGAGCATTCCTAAAGCAATTTGAATGAATGCCAGAGGCACTTTGGGTATAAAAGTATGAACAAAGGAGCTTATAATCACTACGGCTAGAAATATGAGAATCGTTTCAAATATTTCCAAACTTCCACCCCATTTTATACTTCATATTTAATTGGAGAAATAAGACTTGCCTAATATAAAAAATACGCTTTATGTCTATTTATATCTTTATAAGATACATCTTAAACTCACAATCGGTTAGTTATAATTTTACCATTAAAGTTACAATGAATTAACTAACTTGCATTCATTTTTAATCCATTTTCATTAAATTGATAGCATTCCAATCTACTTCTAACCATTCATTTGTTTGATCACCTATAACAATGATCTTTATAGCTAATAAGACTTTCATTTAGATTTTAATAAAATTTTTACTATCCCCTAACATTGAATTAAACATTCATTACTATGCTTTAGTTAGAAATGTTCAAACTGAAATCATTTCGTTTTAAACAATCGGGTACTTCAATTGAAAACCATTTAGGAGGATTATACATGACTATTTCAAAAAGACTTACTGCGACAGTATTAGGCATTTTACTCTTAATTATGTTGCTTGCAACAGTCGCAGATCAACCGATATCAAATGCATTGATGAATCAAAATGATCTATTTGGCACACTCTTTCAAAATTATGGGTTATTCCCGCCTACGTTAGTACTCATTATTTCTGTGATTATATTCAATTATTATGTATTCACAACGTTTAATCATCGATTTGCTAAGTTAATCATCTTAGTTATGACTTCTGTATTCACACTAATTAAAACGAACGCACTAGTATCAGAAACTGTTCAATACATATTATCAACATCAAATAATATAAAGCACCATAAGCCAATGGGTATGGCAAATAATGAAGGAAATGCAGGTACCGCTTTACCCTTAGGTTGGAGTATGTTTATATCACTAATCATTTTATTAATCATCGCATTTGTTTGTTATTATTTTTGGTTAAAAAACACAAATACTGCTGAATTAACTAGATTATTTAAAGTGTCACTTATCAGTTTTATCGTACTATTTATCGGCTTAGAACTTGTTGGCAATATGAAAGAATTATGGGGACGTGTCAGACCATATGAACTTAGCGACAAAGGAGCACATTTTACCAATTGGCTTACCATAAATGGCAATACAGGGCATAGTTCATTCCCATCAGGGCATACGGGTAATGGTGCCTTTCTCATGTTTCTAGCTTTCTATTTCCATAAGCTTCGCTCACGAAAAATCATGTTCGCAATTGGTCTATTTTATAGTGTATTAATGGCATTAAGCCGAATTCGAATCGGTGCGCATTTTACTAGCGATGTAACCATGAGTTTAATCATTATGTTTGGTCTTATGGTGATGGCAGACGTTCTTATTCATAAGATAACTTCAAATACTAATCAGCAATAATGTGGCATGTATGACGGACGTATCATCATCGATTCAATTGCTACGTTCTAAATTAGAAATAACTACAGTTGACGTATATTTTATCTTTACTACAATTTTAACCGTACGATATTTCTATTTTAAGGAGTTAAAATCATGAATACATTTTCAGAGAAAGAGAAACTGACATTATTATCAGATATTGTAGAGATTAATACGGTGAATGATAATGAAATGGAAGTTGCTACTTATTTAAAAGACTTATTTGAAGCACATCATATTAAGGCAGAAATTGATACGGTTGAAGGTCAACGTGCAAACTTAATTGCTACAATCGGTAGTGGAAGTCCTGTGGTAGCAATTTCAGGCCACATGGATGTTGTATCAGAAGGAGATCACAATGATTGGGACTATCCCCCATTTCAATTGACCGAAAAAGAAAACCGACTATATGGCCGTGGTACTTCAGATATGAAATCTGGATTAATGGCTTTAGCCATTGCAATGATTGAATTGAAAGAAAACCATCAACTACCTCATGGCACGATAAAATTCATGGCAACTGCGGGTGAAGAAAGAGAGCAACTTGGTTCAGCACAACTATATCAAAAAGGTTATATGAATGACGTTGACGCTTTGATTATTGCTGAACCATCTGAAACAAACATCGTTTATGCTCATAAAGGATCAATGGATTATAAAATCACTTCTAAAGGTAAAGCTGCTCACAGTTCTGTACCTGTTATCGGATATAATGCGATTAAACCATTAATTGACTTTATTCAAGATATCGACACTGAATATGAACGTATTTCTAAAACTTTAAAAAGCGAGAAACTAGATTTTTCACATCTTATTGAGCGCATTCAAACACAATTAACACAAGACAACCACATAGATGCGGATGAGGTTGAACGTGTGATTTCTGGACTTGTTATTAGCAATACCATTTTACATGGTGGGAACCAAGTGAATTCAGTTCCTGATATTGCCACTGCTGAATTTAATATTAGAACGATTCCAGAATATGATAATAAAAAAGTTAAAGCCCTATTTAAAACTTACTTAGAAGAAGTAAATAAACAAGGGGGTCAACTTGAAGAAGATTTATATTTAGACTTAGATCCAGTATTAACAACAGGAGATAACCCATTAATTAAGATTGGACAACGTGTGGCTAAGCAGATATTCGGCGAAGACATTGTTGCTTCACCAACAGTCGGTGTCACAGACGCTTCTAATTTGTTACGAGATAAAGATGAACACTTTTCTTTCCTAATGTTTGGACCCGGAACAGTGCCACATCAAATTAACAAGTATGTAGAAAAAGAAAAATACCTTCGTTTTATCGACTACTACAAGGAATTACTCATAACTTATTTAAAAGAAGAGTCCGGGACATAAATAATATGATGATGCTATTTTGCAAATTCGCAGTAGCTGACTGAACTGAAAAGGCGCTTTAATCAAGCTTTTCTCAGTTCTAGTCACCTTTGCAGGGGTGGGACGACGAATTTAAAAGAATTCTGTCCCACTCCCAACTCATATTTACAACGAGAAAATCTATAATCAAAAGCATAAGTTAGCATCGTACGACGTCACACATTCAAAAGGAGCTGTGGATTTTATGAAAATTTCATGGATCTTTTGGTGGATAGTAAGCGGCATTGAAGTACTAAGTTTTTTAGGATTTGCACTTTTACTTTGGTTAAGATCAGTAGATGCTACAGGTGTCATACAAACGACTGAAGTAAAATGGATTAATATTGCAGTACTAGGATTTGCGTACTTACTCCCCTTCCTAGTACAAATCATATGGCTAGTGATTAATCTCATTTACTCAAAAAGACAACAAACACCCATATAAATGATTTATTCAGCAGGTATTACTTTGTGCTTCACCTATATCATTGTTATTTCTTTATGTTTATTTAAATCTATTAATGACATTAATTTTATATATCAACCTAAAAAATAAGATTGAACATTCAAACCAGTCGTCTTTACGATGACGTGTTTATGTTCAATCTCATTCATTTAATCATTCTCTAGTTTCTTTTCTAGCTTCTGATAAGCTTTCAATATTCTCTTCTTGTTGCTTTTCTTTTTCTTTCTGTCGTTGCTTTTGAACGTCATAATAAATTTTCTCTCGACGTTCCTCTCGAATTCGAGCACGATTTTTAAGTTCCTCTGTTGAATTGTATTCTTTAGAGCTCAATAAAATTGAAGAGCGTTTTGGTGCATCATCTTTACGATACATGTATGCGCCTGTACGGTATGCTGCTCTCGCAACTAAATGCATACCAACTGGTGATGTTAAATTGATAAAAACAATCGATAATAACAATCTTACACTAAAGAAACTCTGTTGATTCGTAAAGTAGATTAACACGCCTACTAATGTTAATAAGACAGATAACGTCGAACTTTTAGTAGATGCATGACTTCGTAAAAAGACATCTTGAAATTTAACAATTCCAATCGCACTAATCACAGCAATAATACTACCAAGAAATATAAGGAGCGCGGCAATCAACTCAATGATTTCGTTTATTTGTACCATTGAATACACGACCTCCCCCTATAAATCTAGAAATAGATACAGAACTTACAAATGAAATAATGGCAACAAGCATAATAGAATCAAGGAATGACACAGTGTTATAAATCACACTAACCACACCTATAATACACATAATAACAGCACTGGAAGCATCAAATGCTACAACCCTATCTGCTGTTGTAGGTCCTTTGATTAAACGGAATAAGCCAATTATGAACGCTATGCCAAACAATACTAATGCACTTGTAATGAAGAAATTCGTGAGCGTTTCAATCATTGTGTCACCTCCGTAATCAAGTTCTCATATTGTTTTATACTTTTAAGTAGGCTTTCTTTTTCTTTTTCAGAAACATCAATACTGTGTATAAAGAATTTATTCGTTGTCTTTGAAATTCGAATCACTGTCGATCCAGGCGTAATAATAATTAAAATTGTCAAAAAGGTTATGGCCCAATCATTTTTTAATTTCGTTTCATACGTTAATAAGCCCGGATTCATGTGATTCGTTTTGAATAAAATGTACTTAATAATACTAATACTAGAAGTAATTAATTGATATAAATAGACGCCGAGAAACTTGATAGCTACCCATATCTTTTTAGGATAAAAAGCTTGTCCAAAGAAACGATGCAGTATATAAATTACTATTAAACCAATGATGAAGCCAGATACGAAGGTAGAGAATTGAAATGAGTCTTCATCTTGAAACAGTACCCATAAAAATGCGATTAATATGTTCAATACAATTTGTCTCATTTATTCCCCTCCTTCAAATGTGTGTTAACAATGCTATGGAAGTAGTTATCATCCAAATTCAATTTTGTAGCATTTTCAGTAGCATGCATCACGACTGGTGCTGCAATTCCCATTGCAAGTACTACTGCGACTAAGACGCCCAGAATTGTTTTACGATGTTTAGGTAGCGGGTTGAAATCAACCTGTTCACCATCATTATCTCCAAAATACATAATAAATAGAATTCTAAATAAGCTATACATAGCTAATAAACTTGTGATAATCATTAATGCTAAGCCAATGTAATTACCATTTTCAATTGCACCTTGGAAAATTAACACTTTTCCTGGGAAACCACTAAATGGTGGAACGCCTCCAATCGCAAATATCATAACAACAAATGCAACACCAAAGAACGGTTCCTTCTTAGCTAGCCCACATAAGTATTTATATTCACGGTAACCAGACATATACACTAAGCTACCTATAATAAAGAACAACATCGTTTTAACGATAATGTCATTGGCTAGATAGAAGATGGCACCATGGACACCTGCAAACGTATTTGAACCTAGACCTAAAATGACAAAACCTATTGATAATATAACTTGATATGAAGCGACTTTCTTAATATCACGATATGCGATAACGCCGAATGCACCTATGAGCATTGTGATACAAGACATAAATACTAGCAATGGATGTGTCACACCTGTATGTTGGTCAAATAGAAGTGTAAAGAAACGAATCAGTGCATACGCACCTACTTTTGTCATTAATGCAGCAAATAAAGCTGCAAGTTCAGTGTTAAGTACTGCATAGGCTTTAGGTAACCACATGAAGAGTACCAATGCGGCTTTCGAACCAAATGCCACAATAAAGACAATTGAAATAATAATAATCGCTTTATTGTCATGAATTTGATCTAAGCGTAATGCGACTTGTGAGAAGTTTAATGTTCCAACTGTCTTATATAACAAGCCGATACCAAGTAAGAAAAACCATGAACCTATGATATTTAATACAACATAAATAATGGCCGCTCTTAATTGTTCGACAGATTGACCTAATGTTACGAGCACGAATGAAGCGAGTAACATAATTTCAAACATAACATATAAGTTGAATAAATCAGATGTTAAGAATGAACCAATAACACCCGTTGTTAAGAACAAGATAAATGTAGGCAAGTAGTATCGATTAACACGATCCTCGCCACGTCCAAATCCATAAGACATGATAAGTGTCACAACAAATGATGCGACAGTCACCATAACTAAACTTAAAGCATCACCTAAAAATTGAATACCAAAAGGTGCTGCCCAACCACCAAAATCAAGGGTGATAGGTTTATGCTGTAGCACATAGATTAATAAATAAAGTGAAATAATTGTATTAATAGACATTGTTCCAATGTACAAAATTTTAGATAACATGTTTTTTTCTTTCGTAAAAACAAGCACCAATGCACATAACAATGGCAATAGGATAGGAAGAACTAATAAGTTACTGTTCATTGTCATCCTCCTCTCCTCTTAATACATCAATATTAGATTCCTTAGTAACACGGTATGTTCGATAAACAAGCACTAATAGAAATGCAGTCATCGCAAAGCCAATAACAATTGCAGTAAGTACAATCGCCTGCAGTAACGGGTCCACATAATTGGTATTAGAACCATGAATTAACGGTTCTGTCATCTTATTACTATAATGACCCATACTCATAATGATTAGATTCCCGGCATGTGTATAAATCGAAATACCTATAACAATTCGAATTAAGTTGAGTGATAGTATCATGTACGTTCCTATAAATACTAAAAATCCTATCACAAGTAATAATATTAAATTCATGATTTACCACCACTCAAAGCCAACATAATTGTCTCAATAACACCAACAACCGTTAACAATATACCTAATTCAAATAATGTAATTGTTGTTACATGCAATTCACCTAATAAAGGCAAATGGATGTATGCTTCACTTTGATATAGGAACGCTTTACCAAAGAACACTGGCACAATTGCAGTAAGTGCCGAAATGATAGCACCAACAATCATCAATTTTTTAAAATCGATTGGAAGACTTTCTAAAACTTCATCTACATCAAAAGCTAAGAACATTAGGATAAAGGCCGAGCTAAAGATTAGACCACCTATAAAACCGCCACCCGGATTATTATGTCCCGCAAAGAAAACATAAAACCCAAAGGTTAATAATATAAAGACAACGATTTTAGTAACGGTTCTTAACACAACATCATTTTCTTTCATCTTGGCCCCTCCTATCTTTGTAATGTAATAATGTATAAATACCTAAACCAGCTATGATTAAAACAATACCTTCAAACATTGTATCCAATGCTCTGAAATCACCTAAGATTGCATTTACGATATTTTTACCGCCAGTTAATTCATAGGCATTCATATAATATTTAGAAATTGACTCAAAACCATCACCTTGTTGTGCAATAAATATCAGAGTCACGACGGCTCCAGCCATAATAAATGACACGATAATTTTGACAGTTTCCTTTTTCATATTCGCAGTAGTTCGTGCGATGTTTGGCAATCTTGAGAAACTGACAATAAAGAGAATTGTCGTAATTGTTTCTACTACTAATTGCGTTAATGCTAAATCTGGTGCTCTCATTAATAAGAAGAACAATGCCACACTATAACCGATGATGCCATTTAAAATAACCATCGTTAAACGTTGACGAATAAACACTAACGCGATACCAACAATACTGATCATAATGCCTAAAATAACTTCCAATGGGCCAAATTCTGAAACTTCTATTTGATGTAGCTTTGGCAAGCCGACTTGGAATATACCGTAAGCAATTAATATAGAGAAAATGAGTACTGTAATAATGTTATAGTGGTTTAATCTGTTGTTCATTAAACCGCGAATCATTTGACCAGAATAACGCTCGAAACCTCGATACACATTACGATAAGAAGTTGTTATCGATGCATATTTAATCACTTGATGCGTTATCGCTTTCCAATTCACTTTTAACGCTAAAATGAGACCAACTATAATAACAATCACACTAAAAATGAGTGGTAAGTTAATGCCATGCCATTGAGATACGTGCGGTGCTATTGCATCGACGTTGCTACCTAAATTGGTAACATTACGAAGTGCTGGCAATACTAAACGCTCAGTGAAAACGTTAGGGATAAAGAAAATAACGGGTATCATAACCATTAAAATGATTGCGGGTAAACTAAACAGCCATGGTTCGTGAATGTGTTTCTTAGGCACTTTCTTTTCATCAAATTCTCCCCAAAAAGTTTCTTTAAGCATGTAAACTGCATAGACAAAAGTAAAGATACTCGCGATAACACCAATTGCTACCACAATAATCGTTAACGTTAGACCAAATTGTTGTAATTCGATTGCGCTAACTAGAGAATCAAAGAACATCTCTTTACTCAAGAAACCATTTAATAACGGTACACCTGCCATTGATAACGCAGCGAGTGTCATGACTAAGTTCATTTTCGGGAAGTATTTTCGCATACCACTTAAGCGACGAATATCTCGTGTACCAGCTTCATGGTCAATAATTCCGACACCCATAAATAAAGCACACTTAAATATAGCGTGATTCATTAAATGGAATAAACCTGCGAATAATATGAGTGTGTAGGTTTTTGCCATTACACCTGATGGATGTTGTGCAATGCCTCCACCTAGACCAACCATCGACATAATCATTCCTAATTGACTAATAGTTGAATACGCTAAGATACCTTTTAAATCATATTGTCTCAAGGCTGTTACAGAGCCGAATATCATCGTAATCAATCCAACAAACGTAACAATATAAATATAACTATCACTTAAGCCTAAAATAGGTGTGAATCTAAATAGTAAAAAGATACCAGCTTTAACCATTGTAGCCGAGTGCAAATAAGCACTTACAGGTGTTGGTGCAGCCATGGCTTTAGGTAACCAAATATGAAATGGAAATTGTGCTGATTTAGTAAAAGCCCCAATTAACAACATTATCATCATTGGTATAAATAGAGCATGTTCGCTAATGCTATGACTTTGTGTAAGTAATTCTGAAATCGTATTTGTACCAGTAATGATATATAGCATAATAAAACCTGTTAATAAGGCTAAACCACCTAATACGGTAATGATAAATGACTGAATTGCACCTAATTGACTTTCAGCATTGCTATACCAGTAGGAAATTAATAGAAATGACGATACACTCGTTAATTCCCAAAATACATACATTAAAATAGTGTTGTTTGAAACGACAATACCTAACATACTAAACATGAATAATAATAAATATAAGAAGAAACGTGGCAAGTTATCTCTATTAGCAGATAAATATTGAGTAGCATAGAAAAATACTGCCACCCCTATAATGGAGATAATTAATCCGAACATTAATCCCAGGCCGTCTAATCTGAGGTTAAGATTAACATCAATAGCGGGCATCCATGGAATCTTAAATTCTACAAATTTTCCATTTAAAACACTGGGAATTTGGGTCAAGAAATACCCTGAAGCTAAAATAGGTGCTAACAATGCAATATATCCCGCAAACCGTCTCAATGGTTTAATAAACAACGTCATTAGGACGATTAGCATAATAACGATTAGTCCACCTAGTAAGTATACTAAGCTCATCAAAAGCCTCCTTTTCAGTAAAAATTAAATTATAAATTTAAAGCGATAATTGTATGAAGTTCATCATCGGCAGACAACCCGATAAATTTAACCGTTTCTTGTGTTGTCTGATGACCTAAATATTTTTGTATGATTGCAATAGAAATACCCGATTGGTAAGCATGATAAGCAAACGTTTTACGCAAAGTTGTCAAACCAATATGACACAACCCTAATTCTTCAGCCGCATGATGAATGATTCGGTAAGCTTGTTGTCTAGAAAGTTCCTTATGTGTTCTTATTGATTGGAATAATAATTGATTATCCATAAGGTTATTATATTCAATAAACCGCTTAATTTCTCCACGCAAGTCATTCGGCAACAAGATTTTGATTGCAGGTGCACATGATTGAATCCAAGAAGATTTAATGTCATCTTGATCATCCATTTTGACGTCGTTTACTTTTAAATTTAATAAATCTGTTAAACGTATACCCGTATGTATTGCTAATTTAAATAAAAGATAATCTCTATCTGATTTACGTTTTAATACATCATACATCTTTTTTATATCATCTTTATTTCTGATTGGTTCAACTTGATTCATCTATCCACCTCATAAAAGTTTCTTATTTAATGATAAACCATATTTTAGTAACATGAAACGTTTTTGCTCAAATTTCTTTAAAATAATGTGTCTCTTTTTTGAATTGATTTCGATATATAGAGTGAAAGGAGGTGACAAACACATGAATGAAATTTCACAATTATCTGTTGTTTGTACGCATATCACTCACGATGCAAGTGGCAAAGCAAAAGAAACGAAACGTCGTTTTACAAACTTAAATACAAGAGCCACAGATTCAGAAATCAGATCTTTTGTTAATATCATCGCACATCTGATTAATGAACCATTCGACAAAATTGAAGTCGTTAAAACTCAAGATTTAACTTAATTCAAATCTAAAAATAATTAAGGAGGTATATAATATGACTAAAACTTTAGAACTTGCTTTTAAAACAAATTTAAATAAAACTGCTAAATTGCAATTCCCACAAGTTAACGTTGTTGTATCAGAGGCTGATGCTAAAGATGCCATGGATAATATTATTAAGCTTAATATTTTACAACCCACAGCCGGTACACCGATTAAAGCGACATCTGCTAAATTAATAGATGTTACGAGTACTGTCATTTTCGAAACGAAATAACCTATCACGATCGTGTTATGTCATTGATTTCGAAACAAAGCGATTATTATGCGTCCATATCGAAAATTGGCAGTAATGAATTGAATTGAGAAGGTACTTCAATGATACTGTTCTCAGTTCTAGTCATCCTTGCGAGCGGACCGTAGCATCAAACATGCGCCTATAAGCAAGACAAATTAGGAGAGTAACAATGAATTCAACTTGAATTCTGTTACTCTCCTTTTTTACTTCAATTCAAAGTCCTACACCTATAATGATGCGCATCAAGACAATTCCGCTACTGTATTTTGAAAATAATATTTAAAATGCGTATAATAATGATGCGTTAATTATAAAAAATGTAGGAGGTCAATTGTGGCATTTTTATTTATACTCGGTATCGTGGCTGGTATGATGGTTCCAATACAAACCTCAATTAATTCTCGTCTAGGACGTTTCACTGAATCATCTTTCTATGCGTCTACCATTTCATTTTTTATAGGTAGTTTATTTTTATTTATATTAAATGTAATTTTTAACCCTAAATTATTTGATGCTTCATTTTATAGTGGCCACACAATAGACTATCATTGGTGGGTTGGTGGTCTGTTAGGCGTTTGTTTCTTAACAGGAAACTTATTATTACTTCCCCGTATAGGTGCAGCATTAACAGTAGTTATGACCGTAGCTGGTCAAATCATCATGGGGCTCTTCATTGATACTTTCGGTTTACTTGGCGCGAGTAATCATCCCTTCACACTTTTAAAAGCAGTAGGCATTTTAATCTTACTCTTCGGTATTTTATTGATGAATGAGATACCTAAAAATAAACTTGAAGAAAAAACAAATCTTATGTTTTATGTATGGCTAATTATCGGATTTATATTTGGCTTTGCACCGCCATTACAAACAACCATTAATAGTGGTTTAGCTCAACAAATGCATAATTCATTGTTTGCGTCACTTGTATCATTTAGCGTTGGCACATTCGCGTTATTCATTCTAACGTTAATATTTAACCGAAGCCTTAAAATTAAAGTCTCACAACCAGATATAGGTAAAATCAAGCCTATTCATTTCATTGGTGGTGTATTAGGCGTTATTTTTGTCACTTCAAACATTATTCTAATGCCATTTTTAGGCGCAGCGTTAACTACAATTGTTGCCATGTTGGGACAAATGCTCATGGGCGTATTGATCGATCACTTTGGCTTAGGTGTTCCCAAAAATTCAATAACATTGCGCAAATTCAGTGGATTAATCGCTATTGCCATTGGGATTGTTTTATTACGTCTCTTTTAATTTGTATAACAGAATATTGATATATTTATTCAAAATGTCTTCTTTTCTTAATTGTTGAGAAGACATTTTTTTAATTTAATAATATTGGGAGTGGGACAGAATTCTTTTTAAATTCGTTGTCCCACCCCCGCAAGGGTGACTAGAACTGAGAAAAGCTTGAATTAAGCGATTGCTCAGTTCAGTCAGCTACTGCGAATTTGCAAAATAGCTTCATTATATTATTTTTGTCACAGCCTCATCACCATTGTATAATCATTGTATAACAACTTTATAGAGGTGATTTTACTGAAGACATTTTTTACCCCATTAAAACTTTTAGTGACTGCACTTATCCTCCTGATTATCTCCTTCGGCTATTATATTTATTCAAAAATACCTAACGAACCAGACACTTCAAAAATAGAAACGCTCACTGCTAAACCTCAATATTCCCTTTCTTTTACTGGTGAACAGCAATCTCAAGAATGCTTTACTTTATATTTCAATCCTTCTTTAGGCAATGTTGCCTCTTTATTTGTTAAAAATGGTGAAACCATTCATTCTGATGCACCTTTGATAGACTATTATAACCCTATTCTCGAGAAAATGATTGTCTCTAAAAAGAAAGCTTTATCTTCTCTTCTCAACCAATCACCGAAACCATCAGGCGGACAACACATAGCGCTAAACACACAAATACTTGAACTTCAAAATCGGCTACAAACACGTATTCATTCCCCTATTCATGGCAAAGTAACCGTCTTAGATCCACATCCTTCTAAATTAAATACAAAAATAATGCAAATTAATAGCGAAAAACATATTATTCGTGCTAATATAACTGAATCCCAATTAGATCAAATTAAAATAAACCAAGAGGTAAATGTTACAACAAAGCACGCTAAATTATTCACTGGTAAAATTTTATCTATTTCTCAAATTCCTCACAAAGTGGAAAAAGGAGAATCCATTTATCAAGTAGATATTTCCACTCAAGATCATTACCCACTTGGTCGTCATTTCGATATTGATGTTGGAAGTTCTAAAATAGAACTACCTACAAATTCAATATTTGAAAATGATTATGTTTTAATTACACAAAACAACAAAATTATTAAAAGAAGAATAGAATATACTAAGAGCCCCAAAAATGGGTATATTATGGTATCCAAAGGATTAAACTTTGGGGATAAAGTTATCGTACACCCTTCATCCTCACTTCTATCCTATTAACCATAAGTTTTTCACAATAAGCTATTCGGAATAAATTTTATTATATAGAGTGAAATAATAATTGTTCTTAATTAATTGATTTTTATCAATTGCTTTGAAATTCAAACAAAGAATATAATAATCAAAATATTGTTTTATTAAGTACTTTTTTGTTTACTTCTTAATTCCATTTAGTTATAATTAACTAAATAATATAGCATTAAATTAATTTAATAAAATTCTTTTAATCTAAATTATTTAAGTATTTTTAACTATTATAGGACGTTATATATAATTTAACGGGCAAAATAGAAAAAGCGCACATAAGTTGGGGAGGTTTCAAAATGGCAATTTCAAAAATCAATGATTGCTTCGAGTTATTAGCAATGATCACATACGCAGATAAATTAAAAAATATCATCAAAAAAGAATTTTCAATTAGTTTTGAAGAGTTCGCCGTTTTAACATACATTAGTCAAAGTAAAGAAGATGAATATTATTTAAAAGATATTATTAATCACTTAAATTACAAACAACCACAAGTAGTTAAAGCAGTGAAAAATTTATCTCAAGAAGATTACTTTGATAAAAAACGTAATGAACATGATGAAAGAACTGTATTAATCCTTGTTAATAGTACACAACGTAAAAAAATCGATTCATTATTAAATAAAGTAAATACACGTATTGAAGAAGCTAACAAAGAAACTGATTTATAATTTCTTTGTGGCTTTTCTAATTCTATTTGTTTTCGATATACACTTAAAAATATGGAATCGTATTTCCAGAGAAATACAGTCTGGGACATAAATTATATAGTAATGCTAATTATCAAATTCGCAGTAGCTGACTGAACTGAGAAGGCGCTTAAATCAAGCTTTTCTCAGTTCTAGTCACCCTTGCGGAGGTGGGCGGGGCCCCAACATAAAAAATCACGAAAGTGATTTTACAAGCTAAGCATGCTGGGGACCGGCAATGAATTTATTTTATTTCTAATTTTCTCCATTAATAAAATGATTTGTATCCAGACAATGTTTATTTAGT
>NZ_JAESLK010000080.1:0-1378 GCF_017892585.1 Staphylococcus sp. GDY8P57P
ATGCTTGCCAAACCAAAAAATTACTTGTGATAGGAGAAAAACTTTTGACGAACAAAGAAATAATGATAGCCACTTCAGTGGCGATTGGTGCTGGTTTTAACTTGGATTAATTCCAAGTTAACAACCAATCCAAATCATTGATTTCGATATCGTGAAGTCAAAAGGAAATTCTATTACAAGTAATTTTTTGGTGGGGTTTGATTTTGAAATTTTAGCAATCACTTTTTTGATTGCTTGGTTTTGAATTTTTGTTTTGAGGAGAGACATTGGGGGGTACTACGACCCCCCCAATGGGTGCAATGTGCAATGTGAAAAAATCGACTTAAGCCTTGATATTATGGGGTTTTTGACAATTTTAGACACAAAACTTAACAAAAGTATTCATGAAAACTCTAGACTTTTATGGATAATATACTATATAATACAGAATAAGGATTTAAAAAGGAGGGGTTATAATGGCTCGAGAAAAAGTTGGAATAACATTAACACCTGTAACGATTGAAAGGCTGAAAGATATATCAGAAGAGATGGGATTGAGTAAATCTCAAGCGATATCTATGTTAATTAATAATTACTATATTGAAAAAGGTAAAAAGGGGGATAGAGACAGTGGAAAATAAAAAAAGAACCTAGCTCCCAAATAGCTAAGTTCTCTAAAATCTTTATTCAACACTGTTATTTTACCATGGCAAAATATATTAAAGCAAGAACGTGGGGAATGGTTGTATATCCACAATCTGCCCCTGAAAATTGGACAGAATTACTTGAAGAAACTTATTTACAATTCGCAATATCTCCTTTGCATGATAAAGATGTTAATCCTGATGGAGAAATTAAGAAAGAGCATTGGCATGTCATACTAATTTGGGATGGACCTGTTACTCAAAATGCAGCATCAAAAATTGCTGAGAAGGTAAATGCACCACAACCAGTTAAACTTGAAAGTGTTCGTGGAGCGTATAGGTATTTCACGCATATGGATAATCCTGAAAAGTATCAGTATGATGAAAAAGATATAAAAATCTATAATGGCTTTGATATTTCTAACTATATTGCTCTTACTAGAGAAGAAAAGTATGAAGCTATTTCAAGGATAAAGAAGATTATTATTAGTGAAAACGTAACAGAATATATAGATTTATTAAGTCTTTTAGAAGAAATGGATTATAACCTATTTAAAGTTGCTTGTGATAATACATTTACTATTAATGTTTTAGTTAGATCCAATAGACATAAACATGATAATTAATTTTGAATTAGCTAGCCACTATGGCTAGCTTTTTGCGTTAGCAAAAAAGGGGGATTGGGGGTTTACCCCCAACAAGTGTATTTGCAGAACGAAATGAGCGTTAGCGAATGAAGTGGCTAGCAAATACGA
>NZ_JAESLK010000081.1:0-1262 GCF_017892585.1 Staphylococcus sp. GDY8P57P
TGGGGGTTTACCCCCAACAAGTGTATTTGCAGAACGAAATGAGCGTTAGCGAATGAAGTGGCTAGCAAATACGATGCTTGCCAAACCAAAAAATTACTTGTGATAGGAGAAAAACTTTTGACGAACAAAGAAATAATGATAGCCACTTCAGTGGCGATTGGTGCGGTTTTAACTTGGATTAATCCAAGTTAACAACCAATCCAAATCATTACTTTCGATATCGTGAAGTCAAAAGGAAATTCTATTACAAGTAATAATATGGTGGGTTTTGACTTTAGGTTTTCAACACTGGGGTACTACGACCCCCCAGTGTTGTTCATTGTTCACGGTCACTTTTTGTGTATAAACGATTGAATTATGATGTTGTTTTGTGTATTATTGACTGTAATAGTTGAAAGGTGGTTACAATTATGAGTAAAAGATTGCAAGTGACTTTGAAAGATGAGATGTCGGAAAAGTTAGATGAATTGGCGAAATATTTAGGAGTTTCAAAAAGTGCGGTAATTGCGTTGGCTTTGCAAGATTTTGATAAAAAACATAAAAATAGATAAAAAAATACTGCCATGTGGCTATGGCAGCATAAACTTGTATTCGGAGGTAATTATATCATGGTGAATAAAGCATCACAAGGTAATGTAAGAACTAGAAATTGGACGTTTGTAATTTACCCAGAAAGTGTTTCTGAAGGTTGGAGAGATATATTAGATGATGAACATATACAATGGGTTGAATCTCCATTACATGATAAGGATACTAATCCAAATGGAGAGATAAAAAAGGCTCATAAGCATATATTGGTTATGTATGATGGGGTTAAAAGTTATAATCAGATATTAGAATTGACTGAAAGAATAAATGCGACTGTTCCACAAAGGTGTGGTTCTGCTAAAGGTCTTGTTAGATATATGTTGCATATGGATAATCCTGAGAAATATCAGTATGATCGTGAAGATATGATTGCTCATGGTGGAGCAGATATTCTAGAGATGTTAAAACCGACGTCTGCAAGCAGATATGAGATGTTTAAAGAAATGACTTCTTTTATAGTTGAAAATGATATAAGAGAATACGAAGAACTATGGATTTATGCTATGGAGCATAGATTTGATGATTGGTTCCCTTTGTTAGCTGATAATGGTACTTTTGCTATAAATACGTTTATAAAATCTAGAAGACATAGAATAAAAGATAACAAATGAATTAGCTAGCCATTATGGCTAGCTTTTTGCTTTAGCAAAAAAGGGGGATTGGGGGTTTACCCC
>NZ_JAESLK010000082.1:0-634 GCF_017892585.1 Staphylococcus sp. GDY8P57P
TAGAAATCTATATATGTTGCAATTTAACACATACTACTTAACTCGAACTTTTATTCAAAGCGATATCTTAATTAATACAGGAGGTTGATACAATGACAAACGCACTATTAGAAGATTTAAAATGGAGAGGTTTAATCTATCAACAAACAGATGAACAAGAAATTGAAGACTTATTAAATAGAGAGTCAGTTAAAATATATTGTGGTGCAGATCCTACAGCTGATAGTTTGCACATTGGGCATTTATTACCATATTTAACACTACGTCGTTTCCAAAACCATGGTCATACACCAATCGTCTTAGTCGGTGGTGGTACAGGTATGATTGGAGATCCATCAGGTCGTTCAGAAGAAAGAAAATTACAAACTGATGAACAAGTTGAAGCTAATGTAAGAGGAATCATGAATCAAATGCATAAAATATTTGATTTTGAAGGTGAAGACTCAGCGATTCTTGTTAACAATAAAGATTGGTTAAAAGAAATAGATTTAATTTCATTCTTAAGAGATTACGCTAAACACGTGGGTGTAAACTACATGTTAGCGAAAGATTCTGTTAAGACGAGATTAGAAACAGGTATTTCATACACTGAGTTTACGTACATGATTTTACAAGCCATTGATTTCGGATACTT
>NZ_JAESLK010000083.1:0-150 GCF_017892585.1 Staphylococcus sp. GDY8P57P
TTTTCATTTTATCTAATACGTTTTGGATGGCATCTGCCTCTTTGACGTATATGATTTCATGAATCAATTCAGTTATATCTTGTATGTTGTCTTTCAATAAATCTTTCGCATGTAAATATCCAATAACATTCGTTTTATTATCTTGATAAA
>NZ_JAESLK010000083.1:212-859 GCF_017892585.1 Staphylococcus sp. GDY8P57P
ACTGGATATCTCGTATAATAGCCATTCTTTACAAATTGAATGGCTTCTTGCTGACTAGCATCACTATTGATCATTGTCATATTATCTTTAGAAATCATACAATCTTTGACGACAAGTTCATCATAAATAAAGACTTTATTAATATGTTCTAGTTCTGTTGATGAAATTTCCCCGCCTTGGTGACTTTCTTTAATCAACATCTTCAATTCTTCTTCAGAGTGATATAATTCTGACTCTTTCGCAGGCTTCATACCAAATAAGCTCAATATCATTCTTGCTGACCCATTTAAAATAAAAATAAAAGGATATAATAATTTGTAAAACAGTATGATCGGTCTTGCAAAGAATAATGTAACTTGTTCAGCTTTTTGAATTGCGATTGTCTTTGGCGCCATTTCACCTACTACAACGTGTAAATAAGTTGCGATAATAAATGCGCTGACTAATGTTAAGACATGAATAACCGTTTCTGATAATCCGAAGCTACTATAAAGTGGATGTAGAATAAACTCAAATGTTGATTCGCCAACCATACCAATTCCAAGTGCTGTAATGGTAATACCTAGCTGACATGCTGCTAAATACTCATCAAGATGTTCGACTACCTTTTTAGCTGGTTGAGCGTTCTTATAATTCTGTTCTGCTAA
>NZ_JAESLK010000084.1:0-747 GCF_017892585.1 Staphylococcus sp. GDY8P57P
CGTACGGGAGAGGCAATAGTAATTGACCCTGTTCGTGATTTAACAAAATATATCGAAGTTGCAGATAGCGAAGGTTTTAAAATTACACAAGCTGCAGAAACACATATTCACGCTGATTTTGCTTCTGGAATTCGGGATGTGGCAGAACGTTTAAACGCAAACATATATGTATCTGGCGAAGGTGACGATCAATTAAGTTATAAAAATATGCCAGAACAAACACATTTTGTTAAACATCAAGATATTATTCAAGTAGGTAATATTAAATTAGAAGTCTTGCATACACCTGGTCATACCCCTGAGAGTATCAGTTTCTTACTCACTGATGAAGGTGGCGGCTCAAGTGTTCCAATGGGTTTATTTAGTGGTGACTTTATTTTTGTTGGTGATATCGGTAGACCTGATTTACTAGAAAAATCAGTACAAATGGAAGGTACTACAGAGATTGGTGCAAAACAGATGTACCAATCTATAGAAGGTGTTAAAAATTTACCAGATTATATTCAAATATGGCCTGGACACGGTGCTGGAAGTCCTTGTGGTAAAGCATTAGGTGCCATACCAATGTCTACGCTAGGTTACGAAAAAATTAATAACTGGGCATTTAATGTAACAGATGAATCTAAATTTGTTGAAACATTAACATCAAATCAACCAGCGCCACCCCATCACTTTGCACAGATGAAAAAAATTAATCAGTTTGGTATGAACATGTATCAACCATACAACGTTTTTCCTAGTTTAGAT
>NZ_JAESLK010000085.1:0-593 GCF_017892585.1 Staphylococcus sp. GDY8P57P
GTAAGTCATCAGCGATAGACCATAGATTTTTTTGTAATTCAGCTTGTTGTTGGCGTTGTTTTTCCGTAATAGACATTTAATTGTCCTCCTTGAATAAAATATTGGATAAGAATTGCTTTTTTAATCGACTTTGTCTTTGTTTTAATACGTTTAATTGTTTTTCTTTAATACCAATTTGCCCAATCAACCGTTGTCGTTCAATGGAAGGTAAGGTAATATAGAGTGATTTTAACTGTTGATGTGTTAGTTTTTTTATTGTTGAGCCACCTTGCATATATTGCTTATATTGTGATTGTACCTCTGGTGCTAGTTGAAACCAATAGACTAAAAAAGCAGGTTCCAATAAGTCTGAAGTAACTTCAATTTTTGTATAATTATAAGGTAAAATTGAACCATCGTGTCTTGAGCTCACTAAGGTGCACTCACCTGTCATCATACTTAGGACAATATCATCTTTACGTACAACGGTTGCTCTTGATGTATCTTTTAATTTGATGACTCTAGGTTGATATGTATCATCTATGGTTAACCCTAAATCTATATCTAACATATTTTGATCGTATACCATATAACGATGCCCCAGGTCGCTCTCA
>NZ_JAESLK010000086.1:0-937 GCF_017892585.1 Staphylococcus sp. GDY8P57P
GTCTTTTTTTATTTAAGCATTTGTATTATCTGGTAAACAGTTAAAACTACTAAAACACCAAGTACATACTTACTTGTTATAAAATTCTCAAAGGCTTCTCTGAATTTCATTTCTTCAACTCCTTTTATTGCTTTATTCCAATTTCCTTATTGGTCGGAACCTACAGGGCTTTATGTGTTGTTGAGTTGGTACTTTCTTGGGATTAATCCCAATTCAAGTCCAACCAACTCGCTAACAAGTTAGCTAACACATAGCCCATTCCAACCAATAAGTTTTCTCGGCATAAATGATCGGATATCTTATATTCATCTCTTTATCTTTCAAAACCTCGGTCAAAACCTTTATTTTTATCCATTGCATGCATTTGCTTAAGCTCTTGTTGGAATAACATTCGTTCTAGCTTTTTATCCTTTTCTTTAAAGAAATTTTTATCATTTTCATCTGTCGTCATTAGTGTTCTTGCAATTTTCTTCTTGTTGCTTTGCATGTGACTATCAATTTTATCTATCACTTTATGATAAATATTTTCTCCTACACATGTTTTAACAGCGCCAAACAATTCATTCGCAAATGCAACTACTCTTTTTTTATCACTTAACTTTTGTTTAGTTTCTTCATGAGCTTCACGTTCTGCTTTTATAATTTCATTTTGCTTATTAATTGCTCTAGCCTTTTTATTAATTTCTGCTTGCTGCTGTTTTATCTTTTCTTGATATTGCGGCACTTTTAAATCATTTTTCAATTCGTAATATGCTTTACCAATCTTCTGACCAACTTTCGCTTGCTTATCAATTTTATCTAACAACTCTTTTGAAACAATCACATTATCCGTTGTATAGCGTTCTTCACTAAAAAGACTAGGCTTTTTATATTCATACTCATATTCAACGTTTATAGGCGTTTTAAGGACATCTATAAGTTTTTGGTACTCTCGTTC
>NZ_JAESLK010000087.1:0-1477 GCF_017892585.1 Staphylococcus sp. GDY8P57P
TGATTTATCTTTTAAATCTAAAACAGATAGCCAACGTATTTGACTCATGGGTTGATAACCAACTGAATAACCTTGATGTTTATATCCTAAAGATTCTAATATCGCTTTAAAACTTTGATGTTCATATGATTCTATAGTTTTACCATCAGCAGTATGTTTTTGAATAACAATATATGGATCAACTAACACAAATAAGCAGTTTTGTTTTTTTAGGTATTTAGTTAAATTTTTGAAGAAAAAGTTCACTAATTCTTTATTATTGTAGTCTATGACAGGACCTCTATGTGAGTAGAAATATTTAAAAAATCTTAAGGCACGTGCTTCTGTAAGTAAAGATGCAGCAATGACTTTTCCATTATTGTTTTTGACTCCAACAATGTGTACGTCTTTTTTATGTTCATTTCGATATTCAAAATGATTGAGGCTTTGAGTGTAGTGTGAGAAATTTTCTTGTGTAAATTTATCGAATTCTTCTTTTGAAAGTTTTAAAAATTGCATGATTTCACCTTTTCAGATAGATTAAAATAACATGGATATAAATATTTATATCCATGTATCGGGTTCTAATATTGTTTTATTTTTGGATTAATAAATATAGTTATATGTTGCTGCTTGTGCTTTAGTTAATGTTCTCGTTCCATAACCTAAACTAACATTATAATTGTATTCTGATATTTTAATACTACCATTTGCATTTACTTTTTCAACAAAAGCTACGTGGCCTAGTCCGCCACCACCTTTTGAAGTTTGTAAAATAGCTCCTGCTAAAGGTTTTTTACCTGTTTTAAAACCTGCTTTTTTGGCTTCTGATAACCAATTTTTAGCATGAGTAAAACTTGATGGTAAATAACGTTTTGTTTGATTACGTTTATTATGTACATACCAAGTACAATTATTTTTCCAATGATAATTAGGTTGTGCTGTTTTGATTGGTCTTGGATATTTATCGATAGCTGCAGCTTTTGCTTCATGTTGTGTGAAGTTTTTTACTCCAGTATCTATATTTGTAAATCCTGTTAAAACTAAAGTTGATAAAACAGTATATGTTGCAATTTTTTTGATGTTCAATATATTCTCTCCTTGAATATTAGAACCCACTTAAAGAATATAACAATATTTTACAATATTCAATCTATTTCCTTATTATGACTTTTATGTTATATTCTTTAAGTATTTATTTTTATGGAGGGATACTCAAGTCTGGCTTAAGAGGGTTATCTTTATTTGATAATTAGGAGCATTCTTGCTTGCGTTGGTTCAAATCCTTCTCCCTCCGTATACTACCCAGTATTTATGTATTTGAAAAAAACTAGAGGCCTTTGGCCTCTAGTTTTTTTCGTTTAGTTTATTATTTTTTAATTTTTGTAGTTAATGTATTTTAGGTGTTATAAGCAAGTTAAAAACAAGATTCTTCTTTTTTGATAAAAATAAAGGCTTAGTCTGAATAGACCAAGCCTTTTGTTAGTGTTATATTAAT
>NZ_JAESLK010000088.1:0-822 GCF_017892585.1 Staphylococcus sp. GDY8P57P
ATTTCACTGATGAGCATTAATCGTTCGGTCACATTGATATCTTCAGCAGAGGGCGTCACATCTTATCAAGAGTAAATTACTAAAAATCCATTAACATCAATGTTTTTACTTTAAGAACATATATTTAACGTGTTAAATCAAATGAAAAAATACAATGTAATTATTAGATGACAATTGATTACGGTCAGAAGAATGTACCACAAATAAAAAAACTAATTCCTTTTTATTTTATCGAGGAATTAAGCTTTTGACCTGCAACAATCACGCCCAATTTCGGAATATCTATAATATGATTTCGATCTTAAATTATCTACTTTAACTGACGCTACCTGCTCGTTAAAGAAGACCTATTTAAAAAAGTTTATACTGCACCTGCCTTTATTATGTAAGTAAAAGTAGTAAAGCTTTAAATTGGTTTTCAAAAAAGTAGGGTTGATTATTTCTTTTTCATCAATTATTATTGTGTTATTATCACAATATGAGAAAGGAGGCAAAAAGTAATGGGAATTGATTTCATTAATGTCGAGTTTAGAAAGCATGTAAAAGTTTCAGGGGATTTAGGTACAACGGGATCAGTATGTCCTTTTTCACAAAAACAAAAAATGGAAACACTACCGGAAAACTTTTTGCCTCCTTTTATATAATGGGCAAAAATTTATGAATCTATTGCATTTGTAAAAATGCATACGAATGATTAGGCACCGGTTGTTAAACTGGTGCCTTTTTTTTTGTTTGATCAGTTCAGTTAGTTTGGAGAACCGAATCTTTAATCATGCTGTAGAAATATGGTGAGTTCGTTGATTTGGTTTTACAATATAAATA
>NZ_JAESLK010000089.1:0-125 GCF_017892585.1 Staphylococcus sp. GDY8P57P
CTGTTCCATATCTTTCTTTCACTTTTAATTCCTCCTTTTTTTAGTATATTCTCATCTTTTAATTAGAAAGTCAAATAAAATTAGACCATAAGGTATGAAAAATTAGACCAAAAAGGATGAAAAAT
>NZ_JAESLK010000089.1:200-508 GCF_017892585.1 Staphylococcus sp. GDY8P57P
TCGCTATCGCTCGGCATTGACGTCAGATACTGCACCCCCTGAAACCCCATGCTCCAACAGCAAAAAGGAAACTTTTTGCTGCTGTTCCGACGCTTATTCACTTCGTTCATATTTATATAGAAAAGAAGTGAATGCGTTTATGCTTACGTTTATTTTTTGATATATGGCTAGCATTTTGTAGGGGGCTTTGGGGGCTTGCCCCCAACAAGCAGGCGAGCAGTCACGAATGAGCGATAGCGATTGAGTGGCTAGCAAAGCCAGTGCTTGCCAAACCTTAATTAAGCGTTTATGCCGAGAAAACATTTTGA
>NZ_JAESLK010000089.1:526-751 GCF_017892585.1 Staphylococcus sp. GDY8P57P
GGCGATTGGTGCCGGTTTTAAGTTGGATTAATTCCAACTTAACAACCAATCCAAATCATATGAGTAAAGTTTCTGCTCAAAATGGAAATTGGAATAAAGCGAGATTAAGGTGGGTTGTTATTGCTTTTATTTGTAGCTTTTTCTGCGAGTGTAACGAGTAGATCAAAGCTGCAAATATAAAAAAGGACTAGTGTTAGCTAGTCCTTTCGTCTTTGTGCTATACTA
>NZ_JAESLK010000009.1:0-55570 GCF_017892585.1 Staphylococcus sp. GDY8P57P
CAGTTTTCAATGTTCATTTAAAGCAATTACATTTATTAATTATATCAACAATCAATATCTAATTTCAAGAACTTTTTTAAATTTATTTTTTAAAATTTTCTGTTCAAAACTTAATTGATTATTTCAACAAATAATATCTTATAATGTCTTGCTAAGTTTTTCAATAGTCAAAATTACACTTTCTTAACATTAAATTAATGATATTAATTTGCCGGAAAAGAAAGTTTACATTCGTTTTTGACGACTTTTATATAATATCAAGTTTAGAAATGAACGTCAATCATTTCCTCATAAGAATAATGACTAATTTTTCACATCTAATGTATTGTTTTGAATTAAGGGTATAATTTACGCATTTTATTGTTAATTTCATATCTAATATTCAACTATAATGCCAATACTTCATTATATTCACTATATATTAAGGTAGCTACTTTGAAATTGCTACTACATATTTAGATCAATATAAGAAAGAGGCTGGGACATAATAAAATGTTCCAGCCTCTTTAACATTTAGGTAGTAGATAACTAATTTGAAAAGTGCTTATATCAAACTTTTGCACTCTTAGTCATCTTTACTAGGAGTAAACAACAAGTTTAATTCTTTCTGACCTACTCCATTTAAACTTCTACTTATTATTCTTCTTTATCTTTGCATTCTTTACAGATACCATATATTTCCATACGGTGATGTGTTACGTCGAACTCTGTAATGTGTTGAGCAAGTTGTTCAACTTCATCAAGTTGTGGATAGTGGAAGTCTACTATCTTGCCACATTTCTCACAGATAACGTGATAATGATTATGAGTATTAAAATCAAATCGACTTGATGCATCTCCATATGTTAATTCTTTAACTATGCCAATACTTTTAAACACTCTTAAATTATTATATATTGTCGCAACACTAATATTTGGAAAATCAGGTGAAAGTGCTTGATAAATTTCATCCGCCGTCGGATGTGAATGAGATGCAATAAGATAACGAATGATAGCTTGACGTTGTGGTGTAATTCTAACACCAGCTCTTCTAAGGGCTGCAATTGATTCTTCTAGTTCATGATCAATGGACTCTACTTCTGCACTCATTGTTTTCACCACTTTCTAGTTAATAATAATTATTACTTGATATTAATATAACTGTTTAGAAAGTATAATGTCAATAAGTACGAACCTTTTCCATTAATAACCATGATATAAATCGACTTTATTCTCAATTACATCATTCTTATTGAGAAAATGGTCTAAATTCTTCTTAAAAAGTTTCGTTGCGTCTCTTTTAATGTTTTTATCATTACCACTGATATGCGTAGTTAGCGTTACATTATCTAACTTGTACAGCACATTGTCTGGTTTCAATGGTTCATTTTCAAATACATCAATATAAGCATGTCGAATTTGATTCTGTGATAAAGCCTTTATGAGTGTTTTTTCATTTACAACAGTTCCCCTACCTACATTAATAAATAAACATTCATCATTCATAAGCTCAAAATGTTTCTCTAATAGTAAATGATATGTTTCATTAGTTTCAGGTAAGGTGTTAATGATGATATCAGCTTTATTTAGATGTTTTTCAAGTTCTTCTATTTTATAAATACAGTCAAATCCTTCTTTGGATTTACCTGACCTACTAATTCCAACTATAGTCATATCAAATGGCTTAAGTAATTTAACGGTCTGTTGTGCTAATGATCCTGTCCCTAATATTAAAACACGTTCTCCACTCAATCGCTTGCCAGTTAGTCTAGAGTCATATACTTTATTGATTTGATTAATGTATGATGTACGCATTTTCTTATAGTCATCAAGTATGAATGCAAGAACAAACTCTGAAACTTGTTTTGCTTGCACGCCTCTACTATTGGTTAAAATAATGTTTCTTTTCTTAATTGTTTCTAAGGGTAAACTATTTACGCCTGTTGCGTACCAAGCAATCCATTTTAAATTTGGGCACTCATTAATGAAGTTTGCATCTACCCCACCATCATAACCAATCAATATATTCAATTCTTCCTTTAATGCTTTAGGTATGTCTTCGGCTTTTTTGAAAAAGTAAAATTCTAATTCTGGATAGTCACTTTTAAGTACTGATTCTATTTCTCCAAGTCGCTTTAAACTAACTATTTTCATTTTTTCACCCCAAAATTCGATTTAATTCTTCCATTTGTGTTTTAACTTTAACTTTTTCAATAACATCAATGATGATACCTTCTTCATCTATTATAAAAGTTGTTCGTACAATTCCCATGGATTCTTTACCGAATGACTTTTTCAATTGGTAAACACCAACTTTTTCAGATAATACATAATCTTCATCTACTAATAAGTCGAAATTAAGATTATGTTTAGCAATAAAGTTTTGATGCTTTTTCTTAGTATCTGCACTGACACCATAAACTTGTACATCTAATTCATTAAATCTATCTAAATTATCTCTAAAATCACATGCTTCAGTCGTACACGTTGGCGTATTATCACGTGGATAAAAATATAAAATTGTTTTGCTTCCTTTTATTGTTTCATTTGTAATACATTCTCCATTTTGATTCTCTAATTTGAATTCTGGAAATTTGTCACCTTTTTTAAACATCTTATCACCTATTTCTTAATCGTATTAATTATATGATACGATAGTAATGAATAATATTAAAATAAGAGAGGTTGAAATAAGATGAAATTCACTGAGAGTGAACGTCTGCAACAATTATCAAATGAATATATTTTAGGTGGCGTTAATTCACCATCACGTTCATATAAAGCGGTAGGTGGAGGTGCGCCTGTAGTTATGCGCGAAGGTCATGGTGCATACTTATATGATGTAGATGGCAATAAATTTATTGATTATTTACAAGCTTATGGCCCAATTATTACTGGTCATGCACACCCTCACATTACAAAAGCCATTCAAGATCAAGCAGCTAAAGGTGTATTGTATGGTACACCAACAGAGTTAGAGATTGAATTCAGTAAAAAATTACGTGAAGCAATCCCATCACTTGAAAAAATACGATTCGTTAACTCTGGTACTGAAGCAGTAATGACAACAATACGTGTTGCACGTGCTTATACAAAGAGAGATAAAATTATTAAGTTTGCGGGCTCTTATCATGGTCACTCAGACTTAGTATTAGTTGCTGCAGGAAGTGGTCCATCACAATTAGGCTCTCCTGACTCAGCGGGTGTTCCCGAAAGTGTTGCAAAAGAAGTAATAACAGTTCCATTTAATGATATTGAATCATATAAAGAAGCTATGAAACACTGGGGAAATGAAGTTGCAGCAGTATTAGTAGAACCTATTGTTGGTAACTTTGGTATGGTAGAACCACAACCTGGATTTTTAGAAGAAGTAAATAAAATCACACATGATTATGGTGCATTGGTGATTTATGACGAGGTTATTACAGCATTCCGTTTCCATTATGGTGCTGCACAAGACTTATTAAATGTATATCCTGATCTAACAGCTTTCGGAAAAATCATTGGCGGTGGTCTTCCAATTGGAGGCTATGGTGGTCGACAAGATATTATGGAACATGTTGCACCTTTAGGTCCTGCATACCAAGCAGGTACAATGGCCGGCAACCCACTTTCTATGAGAGCTGGTATTGCATTATTGGAAGTATTAGAGCAAGAAGGCGTTTATGAAAAATTAGACAAATTAGGGAAAAGACTTGAAGATGGCTTATTAAAATTGATAGAGAAACATCATATCACCGCTACTATAAATCGTGTATACGGTTCATTGACGCTTTATTTTACTAATGAAACGATTACGCACTATGAACAAGTTGAAAATTCAGATGGTGAAGCATTTGCTAAATTCTTTAAATTAATGCTAAATCAAGGTATTAATTTAGCACCTTCTAAATTTGAGGCATGGTTCTTAACTACAGAACACACTGAAGAAGATATTGATGAGACATTAAAAGCTGCTGATTATGCATTTAGTCAAATGAAATAATCAACTGATGGCCTACAATAAAGCTGTTCAAATTTGAAGAACAGTTTTATTGTAGTTTTTTTATTAGAAACAAAAACTTGTATCATTTCAGTCTTCAAGTGTATACTAGTTTAAAATATTATTATCAAAATTATATTTAAAGGAGCGTTATAGTTGAGGCTAGGAGCTCGTATACTAAAGACTGGTATTGCAATTATTCTCGCTTTGTTTATAGCTTCTTTTTTACCTGATAATGTCGGATTAAAATCTGTAGCGGGTATTAGTGCGATTGTTGCTATGCAACCTAATATATATCGTTCCATCAAAACGATTTCAGAACAGGCTACAGGTAATGTCATTGGTGCTTTATTAGCAGTCATCATGGTAACCATTTTCGGTAAAAATATTGTGATTATGGGCGTCACTGTTATTTTATTAATTGCTATTTTATATAAAATAAATTTAGCTCATGTTGCTACACTTGCAGGTGTCACTGCACTCATTATAATGGGGCAACATACAGGATCATTCTATGTAACAGCGGCTTTTAGATTCATTCTAGTAATGATTGGTGTCGTAAGTGCTTCTGTAGTTAACTTAATATTTTTACCACCTAAATTTGAAACCAAGATATATCACAACTCGGTAAATATTGCTTCTGATATATTTATTTGGTTTAAGCTTGTATTAAATGACGCTTCTGACTATCATCAGATAAAAGAAGATGGAGAACAAATTGAATCACGCATTTCAAAACTTGAACAGATTTTTAATTATTACAATGAAGAGAAAGCACTAACTAGAAAAGCAGCCTTCCAACAAAATAGAAAGAAAATTTTATTTAAAGAAGTTGTAGGTACAACCAGACAAGCATATGAAGTGCTTAATCGAATGGCTAGATATCAGAATGATCTTCATAACTTAAATTACAATTTGATATTTCAAATCAAATTAGAATTAGATTCTTTAACAGCGTATCATGAACAAATTCTAAAAAGTTTGTCGAAGAAGGCACGATATAATGTAGAACATTTTGATAATCAAATCATGAATCCTCAAAAGAAAGACCTAATGGATGCTTTTCAACAACAATTAATTCAAAATCCTTACCAAGTCGACTATTCTTATTCTAATATTATGCAAATTATTGCTACAATTGAAGAATATCGTTATTATCTAGAACATTTAGATCGTTTAAGATTAAGTTTCTTCACGTATCATCGAAATGATACTGAAATAGATATAGCCGATGAAGATTTTGACTTATAATAATAAGCGTTCACTGAATCAATAAAGTTCAGTGAACGCTTATTTATTATTATAAATTTTGTATACTATAGAGATGCTCATAAGCACCTTTTTTATCTATTAGTTCTTGGTGTGTGCCTGTTTCAACGATTTGACCGTTTTGCATTACAATTATCTTATCCGCATGTGTAATCGTTGAGAGTCTATGTGCAACAATAAGTGTTGTTCTATCTTTACTAAGCACATCCAACGCTTCTTGAATTATCGCTTCACTCTCTAAATCTAATGCTGAAGTAGCTTCATCTAAAATTAATATAGGTGGATTATTTAAAAAGATTCTTGCAATTGAAAGACGTTGTTTCTGTCCACCAGATAGTTTAACGCCACGTTCCCCTACTTCAGTATCATAGCCATCATGAAGATTCATAATAAAATCATGTGCATTGGCCATTTTAGCCGCTTCAATTATTTCTTCTTCACTAGCATCTGGGCGTCCTAATAATATATTTTCTCTAACTGTATCTGAGAAAAGAATATTATCTTGCTGTACTAAACCAATTTGATTTCTTAAACTACCGGTCAAAAAGTCTTTAACATTGTGATCATCTATTCTTATTTCACCTTCAGTTACATCGTAGAAGCGTGGTATCAAGTTAATTAAAGTTGATTTACCACCACCACTCATACCAACAAAAGCTACGGTATCTCCTTTGTTTATATTGAGATTGATATTTTTTAATATTGTTGATTCATCTTCATTATATTTGAAACTAACGTTTTTCAATTCTATATGACCTTGTTTAATTTCAATAGGCTGAGCGCCAATACCATTTTTTATATCATAATCTTCATCCATTAACTGAAACACCCTATCCATTGACGCAAAACTTTGAGTTAATGTTGTAAATGAAGCAACTAGTCTTCTTAACGGTCCAAATAATTGTTCCAAATAGCCAACAAAAGCTGCAAGTGTACCAACAGTAATTGAACCATTGATTGCTAAATATGATCCAAAGCCAATAACAATTATAGGTCCTAAATCTGTAACTGTATTAATCGCCGCAAATGAGTATGCATTCCATGACGTATGTTGAAATGCACGATTTAAGAAATGTTTATTTTTATGGTCGAAATTTTTAGCTTCATTATCCTCAATTGCAAAACTTTTAATTACTGACATCCCTTGTACACGTTCATGTAGAAATCCTTGTACTTCAGCTAATGCTTGCGAACGTTTACGCGTCAATTTTCTTAAGCGTCCAAAGAAGAAATAGACTGTGAGAATATAGAATGGGAAAATAATGATTGCCGCGAAAGTTAACTTCACATCTAGGAAGAACATAATAGATAGTGCAATGATGATTGTTATGCAATCTAGCCAAATGTTCATTAAACCAGTTAATATAAAGTCTTTCGTTTGCTCAACATCATTAATGACTCTCGATATCACTTGTCCAACTTGATTATTTGCATAAAATCTTGCACTTAGCGCTTGCAAATGATCATATAGACGTTTTCTAATATCATATAGAATTTTGTTACTCGTCCATTGTGCAAGATATTGTCGTAGATATTCTATTGGTGGTCTGACAATTAAGAAAATAAATAACGCTATGCCGATAGCTACACTTAAATGTTGAAACTTTTCATTCGTTGAAAGTGCACTATTATTAATAACGCCGTCAATTGCATATTTGATAAGTAGAGGAATTAACATAGGAATGCCGAATTTGATAATCCCAATAATTATCGTAGCTATTATTCGATATTTGTATGGTTTAACAAATTCTAAATAGCGTCGTATCATACTACTCCCCCCTATGATGATCACAATTATATTTTTAAAAAATTAATAGAGGTTGAAACTTTGATCCCAAACAATACATTTGTATCATCAAAGTAAATTCAACCTCTTGTTATTATCACTCAAGTACTATAAAACAAATATGTAACAATTACATCTTTTATGCTTAATAATTACGGATTTTTTTATATCGCTCTTTCCAAACTTTTATAAAATCTGGAGCGAATGGTCCTTTTTTCTGTTCAATCCACTGTTGTAAAATATCTACATTACGGCGTAAAATAACATCTATATCATGTGGATAATTCATCTGATTCATATGCTGTTCATACTCATCTTCATCTAATAAATGATATTTTCCATTAGGATATACCTTAATATCTAAATCATAATCAATGTATTTCAAAGCTTCTTCGTCACAAACGAAAGGCGATGATAGATTACAGTAGTAATAAATGCCATCCTCTCTAAACATACAAATGACATTAAACCAATATTCTGAATGAAAATACACGATAGCTGGTTCTCTCGTAATCCATGTACGACCGTCACTTTCAGTAACTAAAGTGTGATCATTCCCTCCAATAATCACATGGTCTGTGCCTTTTAAGATTGTTGTTTCAGACCATACTCTATGGATGTTACCGTCGTGTTTGTAACTTTGAATTTTTATATTTTCGCCTTCTTTAGGTATGGATTCTTTTACCATACTCCACACCACCCTTTTAGTAATTTTCGCACTTTAGATTATATCATATTTTTAAATAAGTCTTTACAGATGCGTTGTTATTTTCACTCAAGTTATACACAAATTAGAAAGTCTTAGCCGTTAATGTATTGGTATATCTTATCCATAGAAACTGGTAACGTATATGCTTGTCGCTGATTTAAATCCATCCATTCCAGATGGTTATCTTTCATAAATGATTCTGACAGTGTCACGGTCTCAATGGTACTATAGACACTAATATCCCAAGTCATATGTGTGAATTGGTGTTTAAGCTTAAATACAATTCCCTCAGCTATCGATAACGACAATCCCAATTTTTCTTGCAATTGTTCTAAAGCATTTGGTGTTTCAAACATTGGAAATTGCCACATGCCATTTAACAATCTTTCTTGACGTTGCTCCATTAAATATTGACCTTTGGCATTTCTAACTAAGAATACCGCTTGTTGAATAGTTTTTTTCTTAATGTTCTTCGTTTTTACTGGTAATTCAAATACAGTGCCTTCTTTAAAAGCACGACAGTTCTCTTGTACTGGACAAAATAAACATAGCGGTTTCTTAGGTGTACAAACTAGCGCACCTAATTCCATCATTGCTTGGTTAAATGTACCCGCCTCTTGATACACATAAGGCTGTAATTCTTGTTCATAACTTTTTCTCGTACTTTGCAACTTTATATCTCTTGAATCATTATTCAATCTAGACCATACTCTAAAGACATTGCCATCAACAGTTGCTAATGGCTGATTAAACGCGATACTTAAAACTGCTGCTTGAGTATAAGGACCTACCCCTTTTAATTTCCCAAATTGTTCTGGTGTAGAAGGAACGACACCATGATATTCTGATGCTACTTCTTTCACAGCAGTATGAAAGTTACGTGCGCGACTATAATAGCCCAATCCTTCCCAATATTTAAGAACTTCTTCTTCATCTGCCTGACTTAATTCCTCTATTGTTGGAAAACGTTGAATAAATCTGTGATAATAGTCCACAACTGTTTTAACCTGTGTTTGTTGAAGCATAACTTCACTTAACCAGATATAATATGGATTCGAAGTTTCACGCCATGGCATTTCTCTCTGATTCTTATTAAACCATTGTATTAAATTCTTTTTAAAAGTAGAATCGTTTATCATAATTATTTCCTTTCAATACGCTTTATTTACTTCACTACGAGCACTTAATATTAAATGAACAGTATTTTAATATGTTTCTTAATTTCGTTATTCCAATTTTTAGATTATAATATATATTAAATTAACATGAAAAGAGTGAACGTTATGGATACAGCCACGCACATTGCAATCGGTGTTGGATTAACTGCTTTAGCAAGTCAAGACCCAGCTATGGCAAATACTATGGCAGCCACAGCCACGACCTTAATTGCAGGGTCGTTAATTCCAGATGGCGACACCGTTTTAAAATTAAAAAATAACGCCACATATATTTCACATCATCGTGGTATCACTCATTCTATACCATTTACAATTTTATGGCCGATATTGATTACATTTTTGATTTACGTAATCTTTCCAGGCGTAGATACTACGCATATATGGTTATGGGCACAGTTAGCGGTATTTTTACATGTCTTTGTAGATATATTTAATTCATATGGTACCCAAGCACTACGCCCACTAACAAACAAATGGATTCAACTAAGTGTTATTAATACCTTTGATCCAATCATTTTTATCATACTTTGTTTAGGTATTGTGATTTGGCTTCTAGGTGTTCATCCATTTGCAGTGTTCTTTCCAATTATAGGTGTACTCATCATTTATTACATTGTTCGTTTTAAAATGCAAAGTATTATAAAGAAACAAGCATTAAGTCAAATTAAAGAACAACACAATCCTGTTAAAATTTTTGTAGCACCAACTATGAAATTTATGGAATGGCGTGTTGCGATTCAAACTGAAGAACATGATTATGTAGGCCGATCATTTGGTAGAAATGTTGTTTTTAGTGATAAAGTTAAGCGACAACCATTTTCACCAGATACGTTATTGTGGCAAATCAAAGGTAATAAGGATATTAGAACATTTTTAAACTTTTCGTCTATTTATCGTTGGCAAACTCGAAAGCTAGACGATGATACTACAGAAGTTCGTCTGGTTGATTTACGTTATTTAAATAAAGGCCATTATAGCTTTGCAGCAATTGCACATGTCGATAATGACAATAATATTGATCATTCATACATTGGATGGGTTTTCACAGAAGAAAAATTACAAAAGAAATTATATTCTAAATAAACTTTTAAAAAGAGTGAACCAGAGTCATAATCTTATCTATGATTCTGGTTCACTCTTTTATTTATTTTTTGTTGCTATTGTTTGAGATGAATATTTATATTTTGAGTGTGCAACATATCTCATTAACATAAAATTAACCGCACCTATAATTACTAAAATAATAACAAAATAGATATGGTAAGTAATGTTGTACAAATTTACTACACCATATATTGCAGAAGTCGCAATACCGTCAATTAAATAAAATAGTGGATTCAATTTTAGAATTTGAATCATTAAATTCTCATTTGCAGATGGAATAAATATGACAGGTATAATGAAAAAGCAAATAATTCCAATTAAGAAATATAACTTTGTCATATTCTTGTTTATAATATCTAATAATCCTAAAGTAACGGATATAAATACAATAAATAAGACCATCATGATAAAAAATACGATAAATGCAATCAGTGACTCATCGAAATTCACTGGCTTAAACAGTACGACGATCAACGTTAATATACAACAAATAAAACTTCCAAGAAGTGCATTTGCAATGGCTGTAACCAATGGTGTTGCTTGGAATGATTTTGTTATTAAATAATCTTGGCTGTACGCTTTAAAAGATTTAAATATCGTTGCGAATAGAGTAATAAATGTCATCATAGCAATGAGTCGATATAGCCATCTTGCTTTGCTAATATCCTCAATCCCTATAAAAGATAATGTCATTAGTGCAATCACTAATACAACTAATTGCGCAATTAAAAGCATAGCAAACCATTTCCAAGTATCTATGATGCGTTGTTTTGTAAACTCAATTAGTGATGGAAAGCGTTTAATATATAATAAAAAGTTATCTATCATTTTTACACCTACAATTCAATGTATATCCACTTGCTATTTTTCATGTCTGCGATTAAATATCCATCCCCCGACTTAACAATCCATAAATCCTGTGTAATATGATATTTATCTTTGAGCTCATCTTTATTAACTATTGGAAAAACAAATCCAGTTAATTTATTTTGATCATTAAATAACATATCGATTGGTTGTTGTGTTACTTCAACAACATATCTTGAATCTTTATCTGGCACTAATGTTTTTTTAACTTGATCGTGTTTCTTATGTAAGTGGCTATTAAAATAATCTACATAATTACTGTAATTTGATTTCATATATGGAGATAGCGCTTTGAAAGAATGTGACTCATATAGTGCCGCTGGGTTAAAATATTCTAATTTATGTTTTGCTACCACATAATCTTTATCATCACTGCTGACGCGATAACTTTTTGAATTTTCACCTGTGATTGTTAAAAACGTATATTTAGGGACGTTGATATTAGAATCCCCTTTTAAAGTGATTGAATCATCTAACACAATGCCATATGCAAGCTTTTCTTCAAATGGGTCTTTATTCTCTACTTTCTTTTGCGCTTCAATAATTGGAACGTCAAAACGTCCTACATTATTAATCACTAATGCGCCTACAATGAATAAGCAAATTAAACTCGTAATTAAAATCGTCCAAAATCTTACAACAAAATCAGGTACTTTCGCATGTCTATATCGTTCAACTCTTTTGAAATTATAGCTCATTTCCGGAAGTCTACTACGGCTTTCTTTCCAATCTAAATCAAAATTAAGTTGTTCTTCATCATTTGCTATGCTCATTCTATCTTGCTCGTGCTCTTTAAATACAGGCAAGACTTGGTTTAGTGAGCCTTCCATACGTACTTGTCCATGTGAAATCCAAGCAACATAGTTACTCACTTTTTCAACTTTTGCCAAGTCATTATCTATAAATACTAATGACTTATTTTCACTAATATAGTCTTTTGATAATTTTTTTGCTTTTTCTAAAAAGGCTTCATCGAGATGTTCAATGATATGATTTAAAATGATTAAATCCTTTCGACATACGCGTGCAATACTTAAAATTAACTGTGCAAAATCTGAATGGCTAAGTGCATTAATATGAACCGAAGACTTATCATCTAAATGTGCGAACTTAATGATTTGATCAACATTATGAGAGGTTGTTTCATAAGTAAATAATCGTTGAACTTCAGTTACATACTGTCTTACAGTCATATGTATTAAATGTTTATCTTTTATATCACCATAATACGTAGAAACCGATTGATTAATCTTACCTCTATCTGGCTTAATGTCACCAGCCATAATTCTACCTATTAAAGTTTTTGAAGATCCTGGTTCACCAATGATAGCTAATGCTTCCCCTTGGTATATATGTAGCGATATATTGTTTAATTCTATGTCTTCAGCGGCATAGCCAAATGGTAGATACCACTTTCTGTTTTTTTTACTTCTATAATAATGCGTGACATTGAGCATTTTTAAGATTATTGAACTTCCCATTCGTGTTACTTCCTTCTAAATTTTTAATAAAGCGAGTGGCAATCCTTCTTCAGGGGTCTTACTATTAATTCTATAGCCCCATGCAAACACACCTTTTAATCGTTCAACTTTAAAGTATTGCTCGCTTCCATCATTAAGTTTATACATTCTACCAAGTACAACTTTGGTACGATCAACTAAGTAACTTTCTGCAATAATGACCTTACTTTGATAAACATCATATTCATTCATTATGCCGTTCATTTCAGCTTTACGCATCTTTTCTTTATATATCTGTATTTCATGTCTTAATTCCTGTTCAGACATTTCACTTAGCTTTTTATCATTCATCTGAAATACCACTTTCTTCTAATTTTGCTTTAATTTTATCATATTTATAGCCTTTTCTCATAAGCGACTCTATAGTTTTCATTACTAATTGTTGTCCATCATATTTACGTTGTTGCTTTGTATATATTTTTTCAAGATCTTTTTGTAACAGATCCTCCAACAAAGCTTCATCTTGTTCAAAATCTAATTCAGATATTGCTTGTTGTGCGATATCCATAGAATAGCCTTTTTGAATTAAGCTTTGAAGTACTTTTTGACGTACTTTAATTTCAGGACCTTTCTTCGTTCTCATAATTTTATTTGCAACATTTATAACCGCTTCAAATGGTTGTTCTTCTTCATAAATTTGAACATATGTATTAATAATCTTAGGTTCAATTCCAACTTGATATAATTTTTGTTTGTAAATTTCAGGACCTTTATCAGTAGTATGTATCATTGTATTTTTTAAGCTTTCAGCATAATCTTCATGATTAATATATGCCTCTTTATAACAATAATCTATAACTTGTTGAATCGCGGATGCACTAATCTCGTTTTTTTGTAAATGTTGTCGCACTTCTTTTTCAGTTCTCTTTTTATAAGATAAGTATTGTATAGCCATATTAATACCTAAACGGTAATGCTCATACTTCTGTATCTTCTCCATATCAGATGGCTCAAAAATTTGCCCTTTTTTTAAATTAAATTTTACAAGTGTATTAATATCGATTCCCATTTCAAAAGCGCCGTCCAAGAATAAGTTAAATCGCTCTTTATTGTTCTTCTGTACTTCTATTTTAGTAATTTTAGGCAATTCCTCCACCACCTTTACTTTGATTTATCTAACACACATTATTTTATATCACTTAACGCATTACACAAAATGTTTTACCCATAAAAAAACCTCATAAAGGTTATTATTAAAATGACTCCTTTATGAGGACTTACACAAATATAAAATTTATTTTTTCAAGATTTACAATCAATAGTTATTTAATTGACTTAACGCTTCTTGATATTGACTATCTGAAATATACGCCTGCTGTTTCATCTTTTCAAGATTGGTTTTAATTCTATTTTTAAAATTGTCAGACATATTACTTATATCATAAACACTCGGTGCATTGACTTTACTTGCTAGAATCGCACTTTGTAAGACAGTGATTTGAGGCATATTGCTATTATTCTTATTTACTGTTGTTCCATAATAATAGTTCGCAGCACCCTCAATTGTATATTGATCACTACCATAATAAATGTTATTTAAGTAGAAACTCAATATTTCATTTTTACTATATTGTTGTTCTACTTTATGTGCTACAAACAATTCCTTTAATTTCCGAGTAAAGGAACGCTCATTGTCGTAATAATAATTCTTCACAGTTTGTTGTGTAATTGTACTTCCGCCTTGAACGTCTCTATCACCTATCGTTGAGAATAATGCTCGTGTTGTTCCTTTGACGTCAAATCCATGGTGTTTATAAAAACGTTCATCTTCCATCGAAATAAAAGCACCTTTTACATAATCCGGCATATTGTCTGAAGAAACATAATTACTTTTGTTTTCAATTGTTTTAAGGTCATCAACATTTGCTCTCGAAGATAAGAAATACATTAACCCAATAAACAATGCAAATATGATGATAAATATAATAAATATTCTTAAAAATATACGTTTACTCTTTTTCTTTTTGGGTGGTTTACCTACAGGTTGATAATACGTATTGTAATGAGGTTCATTACGGTAATGTGAATGTCTCTCAGGCGAGTTGTTCATTCTTTGGCTTCTTTTCATGTGGTAGCTCCTTTACTAAAACTCACTCTATAACTGTGAGTTTAACAGTAGTTTTTAGATTAAGCTATACCTATCATGAAAAATCAGTCCCAAGGTGTATGAGGAAAGATTGTTTAAAGCCATTTTAAATCAATCGTTGACGAACATCCTAATCACAATAAAAAAGAACTGAGAGAAGCTTTACAGCCTCTTCTCAGTTCTATGACTTATACATTTGCTTTATAGCAACATGCATGTTTCAAATTAATTTTAAGTCTAAGAAACAATAAAATTTATGCTTGAAGTTGTTTAACAATTTCTCTATTAAAATCATCTAAGTCGTCTGGTGTACGACTTGTAACGATATTATTATCAACTACAACTGATTCGTCTACGACATTTGCACCTGCATTTGATAAATCTTTACGTACATTTAATACAGCAGTAAGTGTGCGTCCATTTAAGTCATCTGTATCTATTAAAATTTGAGGGCCGTGGCAAATCGCAAAGGCTGGCACATCATTTTTAGTGAAGTATTTAGCAAATGTGCCATAACGACCTTCTGCATCACCGCGAAGATGATCTGGTGAGAATCCACCAGGAATAAGTAGTCCATCGTAATCTTCTGGTTTTGCATCTGCAATACTTACATCAACAGTAACTTTTTCACCGTGTTTACCTACTACTTCTGCATTTGCAGTGTCACCAATAATTTCAGTTTCGAAACCAGCTTCTTCAATTGCTTCTTTAGGGCTAGTTAATTCGATATCTTCGAATTCATTTGATAAAATAATTGCTACTTTTTTAGCCATTAGTCAATCACCTTTCTTGTTCGAATTATACTAATTATATAGACGAAATTAAGTGATATTAAACATACATAGATTGAAGTATTTCAATTTATTTAGAAACTTGTTTAACTTTTTCTTCTAATTGGTCTAGTAATCCAATCCATTCATCTATATCTTCAACGCTTACTTCATCGGGATTTACATGGTCAATATCTTCTAAAAATTTTGATAATCTTGTTTTAATTTGTTCCATTGTTTGTTGTTCATTCATAACTATTTCTCCTCGTTAATTTATATATTTATTAAACTATACGTTAGTTTTATCCTAACAGAATTTGACAAAAAGCGATATAATCTTAATAATGTTTACTGTACTTTTGCAACGGATTAAGGAATTTTTTTATGTTTAGGAGTAATAAATATGTGGATGACAAATCAGAAAAAATCCATTTCAATTAACAACGATCCATGGGAAGCATACAACGATGTTAAAACACACGGCCAGTTAACACTAAGTAATATAGAGTTTACTACTACTACATTATGTAATATGAGATGTAGTCACTGTGCTGTTGGCTATACTTTACAAACTAAAGATCCAGATGCTTTACCTATGGATATCATTTATCGTCGTTTAGATGAAATACCTCACTTACGAACTATGTCAATAACAGGTGGCGAACCAATGTTCTCAAAAAAATCAATTAAAAACATTGTTAAACCTCTGTTAAAATATGCACAAGATCGTGGTATATATGTTCAAATGAATTCTAATTTAACACTACCGCAAGATCGTTATTTAGATATAGCTGAATACATAGATGTTATGCATATCTCTCATAACTGGGGTACAATTCAAGAATTTACTGATGTAGGTTTCGGCGCAATGAAGAAGCAACCTCCTTTAAAAGCAAAATTAAAATTATATGAACAGATGTTAGAGAATGCAAGTACATTATCAAGTCAAGGTATGTTTGTTTCAGCTGAAACGATGTTAAATCAAAGTACATTACCTTATTTAGATAAAATTCACAATGAAATCGTTAATGACATGAAATGCAGTCGCCATGAAGTTCATCCAATGTATCCTGCAGATTTTGCAAGTCAATTAAATGTGCTTTCTTTAAAAGAAATGAAACAAGCGATTCATCATTTATTAGACATTAGAGATGAAAATATATGGATGTTATTTGGTACATTACCTATTTATCCATGTATAAATGATGAAAACGACCAAGCATTGTTACAGCGTTTAGGCAATGCTAAAAATGTTACGACACGTAATGATCCAGATGGACGTAGTCGCCTGAATGTTAATGTCTTTAGTGGGGATGTGATTGTGACTGATTTCGGAGATGAAAATGGTACAATTTCAAATATTAAAACTGACAAATTAACAGACGTATTTAATAAATGGCTTACATCAGATTTAGCGCAATCGCTCAATTGTCATTGTGAGGCGTTTCACTGTTTAGGTCCTAACGTTCTAGTTAAAAATATGTACTATCCAAACACTGATTTCAGAAAAAATGAGATTGAAATGCATACTGAAAATATTTTCAGTTAATTCATTTCAAGCAAATATAATAAGCACCACATAAAATAAATTTACGCTAATATTATTTTATGTGGTGCTTATTTATACTCTTTTAAACTATACTATCTATATTGCAAGCCGCTTCACACAGTTTAAATTTCTTCAATATGTTGCGCGTTTGATAAAAATTCGATAGTACTTTTACTTTCTTCTCTTCTATCTTTACGACGTTGAACACGTTTAGGTGCACTTTCATAAAACCATTTTTCTATTTTTGTTTCTGGATAAACATCTGGTACTTTGACTGGTTTCCCATTATCATCTAATGCAACGAAAGTAAGGAAACTTAAGGCTGCTAAATGCTTTTCTTTATTTAAAACATCTTCAATGATAATTTGTACACAAACTTCCATTGAACTCGTACCTGCATAACTGACCATTGCTTCATAAGAAGTTATATCTCCTGTTTTGATTGGTCTTAAAAAATCAACCGAATCTGTTGAAGCTGTTACTACTTGAGCGTTAGCATGTTTCATTGCTGTAATAGCTGCTATTTCATCTATATTAGCCATCAATGACCCACCAAACATTGTGTGATGATGATTGGTGTCTTGAGGAAATACTTGCTTAGCTTTAAAACTTTTCGATTCAGACATTGATTTTCGATTATCTTGAGAATTTGACATGCGTTATACCTCTTTTATATTAATTTCTATTTTTATTGTGCCCAATTACCATTTTTAAACACTAATTCTTTAGAGCCATCCTGTTTAATTCCATAAATTGTTAAATCAGCACTACCTATCATGAAATCAACGTGCACATTTGAGTCATTTAAGCCACTGGCAACTTTTTCTTCCGTCGTCATTTCTGTACCACCTTCAACATTAAAGCCATATGCCGAACCAATAGCTAAATGGCACGATGCATTCTCATCAAAAAGTGTATTGTAAAAAATAGTATTACGATTTGAAATTGGAGAATCGTCAGGTACTAAGGCAACTTCACCTAATCGTTTAGCCCCTTCATCTGTGTTAATCAGATCTCTAAGTACCTCTTCGCCTTTTTCCGCTTTGAAATCTACAATTTGTCCATCTTTAAACGTTAATGTAAAGCCATCAATAATTGTACCATTATAACTTAGTGGTAATTTATTCGTCACGTATCCATTGACATTATTACGATCAGGGGCTGTAAAGACTTCTTCAGTTGGTATATTCGCTATAAATGCTTGTTGATTACCATTTACATAGCTTGTAGCATCTTCCCATATATGCCCTTTAGGAAGACCAACGACTAAGTCTGTTCCATCTGATTGATAGTGTAAGGCTTTATAATTTTTGTCTTGCATTTGTTTAGCATGTACACTTAAGTTTTCGATATGATGCTTCCAATTTTCAATAGGATCATTTCCATCAATTCTTACGATATCAAATACTTCATCAATAAATTTCTCCAGTGCAGCTGTTTCGTCTAATTCTGGATAAACACGTTTCGCCCAATCTTTAGAAGGAAAGGCTGCAACTACCCATGGAAATTGATTCTTCTGACTTCCTTCCATATAACCTTTGAATGCATGACTATAACTCATTTGATATGCTTTCAGTTTTTCTGCATCTATACCGTTTAATAAGTTAGGGTCTCCGCTTAATAAGGCTAAATTAGCTGCACCACGATTAGCATAATCCATTCGTTCATCTACTTCATATGATTTTACAGCTTGATGTTCAAAATAATCGACCGATTCATATTCGAACTTAAGTCTATTTAATCTAGAATCAGCATATACAACTTTAACGTCAGAAGCTCCTGCTTTATATGATTCTTCAACAATTAATCGCGTCAACTCGATAGCATCCACTGAAGATCTAATAAACACAGGTTGTTTAGGTTGTACGTTCATGCCAATTTTCACTAATAATTCTGCATATTGTTGTAATTTCTCGTTATAACTTAATGAAGTCATATGCGCATCCTCCTTAATCTTGACGTAAGTTGCCTAATTCGTCAGCAATCGCTGTCACTTCACTTGGTGAAAAAGAATCTTTAGACATTACAAAATTGTATATTTCCTCTACATCTTGTTGATTGGCTTCTTCAAATTTATCAGGATTTAATAATCCTTGATTAACGATGTTTAACTTTTTTCTAATCTCTGCAATCATTTCTTTATTATTATTTTGAGTCACGTTATCACCTCTTTAATACAATATTTTATCAAAGTATGACGATTTAACAAACTTTTATCGAATAAAGTAATATTATGTCTTTATAAAATTTTAAAATAACTATAAAATGGTTTATATATAACAGATTAGGGGGAATAGAGTATGGTAGATATAGCATTTGTATGTCTTGGAAACATATGTCGCTCTCCTATGGCTGAAGCAATCATGCGTCAACGCTTGAAAGATAGACATGTTTCAGGTGTTAATGTTTATTCAAGAGGCACTGGCAAATGGAACCTTGGAGAACCGCCTCATGAAGGTACTCAAGATATTCTTAATCGCCATAATATACCTTTTGATGGTATGATTAGTGAGTTGTTTGAACCGAATGATGATTTTGATTATATTATTGCCATGGATCAAAGTAATGTTGATAATATCAAAAACATCAATCCTAACCTAAAAGGAAAATTGTTCAAATTACTTGAATTTAGTAATATGGAAGAGAGTGATGTACCAGATCCTTACTACACAAATAATTTTGATGGTGTATATGAAATGGTACAATCATCTTGTGATAATCTAATTGATTTCATCGTTAAAGATGCAAATTTGAAAGAGGGGTAAATGAAATGGAAAACAAATTAATTCCTGGTATTCTAATAGGTGCACTTGTTGGTGGTGCTGCTACGTTAGCAGACAAATCAACACGTAATGCATTAGTTCAATCTGTAAAAGATATTAAAGAAGGTAATCGTTCACGTAAACCTTCTAAATTTAATTCTATTAAAGACGAAGTTTTATATTGGAAAGATACAATTGAAGAAATTCGTCGTAATAATCCAGAATTAGAAAAATCAATTAAAGATGCGAAAGATACTTTCGTTAACCGTAAGAATAACCGCATTGGTCAATAATTGATTGCTTACGATTGCTACATCGTCTAACATGTTAGCGATCATAAGCAATAACTAAAAGTGAATCATATCAATTTTGATTTTCACTCATAGTAAAGCGGGACAATGAAATCTTCTAATATAACAGGTTTCTGTCCCGCTTCTTTTACTTTTTATTTATGTATGTGGTTAAAGCAAAGGAGATTGTTATGTCAAAAGAAAATAAATTGAACTCAAAATATCTTAACTCTATTAAAGAAGAACAAGAGAAGAATCAAGATAAAATAAATGTTGATCGTACATATGTCGAACCACAAGAATTTCAATCTAAAGAACCCAAAAAAGATAATCAAGTCTTTTTTGTATCACGATTAAATAAACCAGCTAAATATACAAAGAAATCTAATTTTCTCTCATATTTAATCTATCGTATAGGAAAAGATGATGCATCAGGTTTAGCTGCACAAATGACTTATCATTTTGTATTAGCTATGTTCCCTATGCTAATCTTTTTATTAACTTTATTACCACTATTCAACTTAGATCAAAGCCAAATTACTGGTTTACTAAGTAACGCACCCGCTGACACGTCTAGTCTAATTCAAGGTGTCATTAGCGATGTCACTAAAAATTCAAGTGGCGGTTTACTATCTATCGGGTTAATCTTAGCAATTTGGTCAGCTTCAAATGGTATGACTGCAATCATGAACTCATTTAATGTTGCTTATGATGTAGAAGATAATAGAAACGGTATTCTATTAAAGTTATTAAGTGTTGTATTTACAATTGTGTTAGGTGTAGTATTTTTAGTAGCTATGGCACTACCAACAATGGGTTCAGTTATCGCTCATTTCTTATTTGGTCCCCTAGGATTAGATGATCAAGTCAAATGGGTTTTCAGTTTAATTAGAATTGTACTTCCATTAATCATTATTTTGATTCTTTTTACAATTCTATACTCAGTAGCGCCAAATGTTAAAACGAAATTAAAATCTGTATTACCAGGGGCGATATTCACATCGGTTATCTGGTTAATTGGATCTTTCGCATTCGGTTTCTATATTTCTAATTTTGGAAACTATTCAAAAACATACGGCAGTATCGCAGGGATTATCATCCTTTTAATTTGGTTATATTTAACAAGTTTTATCATCATCATAGGTGCCGAAATTAATGCAATTATTCATCAAAGACATGTGATTAAAGGCCAAACGCCTGAAGAAGCAGCATTAGACCATGATGATAATAACCAAAACCACTACAACGAAGATACAACTTATGAATATAAACAAACAGCAACTGGTAAAGATGAAAACTACAAAGTTGATAAAGATCCAGAAGATAAAAATGAAGAAGACGCTTCATTAACTGAGAAAATCAAAGATAAATTCACTAACAACGACGATGATACTAAGAAGTAATATTCATTAAACAAAAAGAGACTGGGACATCATTCCTAGAGAAATAGCCAGTAAATGAGTTTTAACTAATTCATTTACTGGCTTATTTATTTACAATACTCTGAATTGTTGGCTCGCAAGGCTCGTGCCTGTAGTCCTCTAAAGAAATGCTTAGATGAACATTTACTCATTCTGTTGTGATGCTTGCCTAGGGGGCTGGGTCGAGCCTTGGTCTTGTAAAATAGTTCTTAGATAGATAAACACTCACATAAGTTACTTCGCGTTCCTGGGGTGCTGTCTCTAAAGTAGTTCTTAAATGAATTTTCATTTCACTTAAGTTGAGACGCTTGCCTAGGGGGCTGGGTCGAGCCTTGGTCTCGACACTCATCCTGCTCCCTCAGGCGTCGCTCAACTACGTTCCATTACCCATTTTAGAACTACTTACCTAAGTGCTATTGCGCTTAGGTTCATTAAAATTACTGCTCCCCTAGGAGTCTCCGCAACTCTGTTTCGTAATCTATCTTAGAACTATTTACGTAAGTGTGTAAACACTTAAGTTCCTCAACCCCAGCTTGCTTTGTTTGTATATTTTCATGTTGAAAATCTCTTTGCTGGGGCCCCGCACACAACGTCACTCGTAGTTCATCTTTAGCATTTCATACATAAGTGTGCTAGCACTTATGTTCATTAATAATCAACGCAAGCGTCTCGTTAAAATACTTTGTATTTATATGTTTTTATTGAATTAAATTATGTTGGAATGCATAAATTACAGCTTGCGTTCTATCTTGTACTTCTAATTTACTCAATATATTACTTACATGTGTTTTTACAGTTTTAATTGTTATATGAGAAGCACTTGCAATTTCTTGGTTAGAATAGCCTTTAGCAATTAATAATAAAATTTCCATTTCTCGTTCAGTCAACATTTCATATAGCTCTGCACGTTTTTTCATTCTATTACGCATTTTAACTAAAACTTCAGGTTCGAATACAGATTCTCCATTATACGTTTTACGTACTGCATCTGCAATATCGCTCGCACTGGTTGTTTTTAATATATAACTATCTACACCAGCATCTAAGGCTCTGTATACCTCTTTATCTTCAATAAAACTTGTTAGCATAACGACTTTAATATGTGGTAAATCTTTTTTTATTTGAGTAGTAGCTTCTACCCCATCCATGTCATCCATTAATAAATCCATGAGAATTAAATCCGGTTTAAGTTCATGCGCATGCGCTTTCGCAATTGCATCTTTACCAGACGCCCCTTCTCCAACTATTTCAATGTCAGATTGTGTTGATAAATAACTTGATATCCCAATTCTAACCATTTCATGGTCATCTACGAACAAAACTTTAATCGCCATAATTATCATCCTCCTTATTTAATGGTGCCTTTACTTCTATTCTTGTTCCAGAATCTGGCAATGATACGATATGGAATGTCGCACCGATTTCTAATGCACGTTCTCTCATATTTTTCAATCCATAGCTTTGTTCTAATTTCTCATCAACATTAAAACCTTTACCATTGTCTTGAATTCGAAGTAATAAATAATCTTGTTGGTTAAATAATTCAACCGTCACTTTTGTACCGTTAGAATGTCTCAATGTATTAGAAATCGCTTCTTGCGTTATTCTAAACAAATGATCTTCTATGCCTTTAGGCACCTTGAAATCTTGTATATCGTGAATCACTTTCATAGGCACTTTCTTCTGTAAATCGATGACTAAGTCTTTAATACCTTCACCTAAAGATTTATCTTTTAAGCCTAAAGGTCTTAAATGAAGTAGCAGTGCACGCATTTCTAATTGTGATTCTTGAACCATTTTCTCTAAGACTGGAATCTGTTGGTCAAGTGGTGCCTCTAATTTTGTTTCTTTGATTGCAGATAACATCATACTTGCTGCGAAAAGTTGTTGACTAACGGAGTCATGTAACTCTCGAGCTAACCTTTGACGTTCATCTTCAATGATCTTTTTAACTTTAACATCATTCATATTGTAATTTTCATTAGTTAAATTTTGTGTTTTCATTCGTAAACGATGTAGTTCTTGGTTTAGCGGAACTAACGTTTGATAAATATCAATTGTTTCATTGTAAAGCTCAATATTTTGATCGTTAATACCTACCGTTTCACCTTCTATAGCATGTTCAATCTGTGATTTAATCCACGTATTTTGTTGATTAATTTTGTATGCGAGAATTGAACCTACGATGATACAAAGTAAAATGATAACTAAATTTAAAAATAAGAATACAGGTATACCAAAAATTTGTGTATAAAACATACCTTGAAAATAGATAATATTAACAAATACTTTATCTATAAATAAGAACGCGGTTAACATGCTATAGACGAGTATAAGCATTGAACCGATAGCTCTTAAATAGTGATTCATCGATAAATCACCTCAACATCTCCGATAAATGTTGAAACATAGATATTGACGTTATAATTTTCTTCTTTGGGCTTCTCTTCAACCTGGATATGGTTATTCTCAACTTTATAAGATTGGCCATTTAAGTATGCATTTCCATATAAAGCAGCCATGTGTAAGTTAATATTATAATTCAATGGTACCACTAACTGAATTTTCCCTAAAATATGTCTTACAACAATTGTATTATTTTCTTTAATATTCGCAGCTTTAGTCATATCAATGTGAATGTCCCCAACACCATGTTGAATTTGCACATCTTCCCATTTATAGACATACACTGGCGTGCGTTGCTCACCAAACCATTTTTGCTTTATAAACTGAGGTGATGTTACTTCATCCTCTGAAGCAATTACTTTCAATGGTTTAAATTTAAAAATAAGATATCTTATAATAACAATTACCAGAAAGACAAATAAAATAATAATAGTATATTTATTTGAAAGTAAAGTAAACGCTATAAGTAAGGCGCCAATCCAAAACGCTAAGAGACCCCTTACTTTATGAAAGTAAAGGTAGCCTACATAAACTAATATACATCCTAAAAGCAATACGAATAGATAACCTATTTTTTCAAAAAAGATGTAATAAAAATTTGCAATAATCATTAAAGCGGTAAATATGATTAATAATTCTGTCGAAATATATTTTCGAGTCAATGTGTCGCCTCCTATCCCTCTTAATTAAGCTACTACACTCATTTGTTCAATTATGTCACATTCGCCTTGAGTTGTAATTTTTTCTTTAGAACAGCGCTGTATATCTGCTTCAATTCTTGCACAATACGCTTCGAATAAATCCAGTTGTTTTTTAAGGCTTTCAATTTCATAATTATTAATTTCCTGAGCATGTTTAATGTTATAAGTATTAGTTATATCAATATATTTATTTTCTAATGTTGCAGATAAACTGTCAATCAACTTATTCATTTGCGTTTTCTTAGCTTTTAAATATTCAATATAATTTTCAATGTTTTTTAATTTTTCATCTAAACTAATTTGATAATCACTAATGTTTCGTTTAATAATCACTTTAAGAAAATGTTTTAAATATAAGTCCATATAATTCATAGAACCACCTCGTCCTTGATTAAGGTTAATTATAGTTCAAAGTGGTATAAACGCCCATAGGCTATGGGACCATCTTGTTCTCATACTTTAGTACGATGTTTCTTCATTTCATTATAAACTTAATTTTATTTTTACCATTTTTAAGTGTATGATTAAGTATATTTATTCTAGAAAGAAGGTAACATCAATGACTCAAGCACATCATCGTCTGAATTGGCTCCCCTACATTCTTATCGTTATTTTTCTGCACATTTTAGGTTTCAGTTTCCTTTGGTTAGCAAATTCTAACCATCTACTTCTAGGTATGGGTATCCTTGCATATACGCTGGGATTGCGTCATGCATTTGATGCCGATCACATTGCTGCGATAGACAATACTGTACGTAAATTATTACAGCAACAACGTAGTCCTGTCGGCGTAGGCTTTTATTTCTCCATTGGACACTCTACAGTCGTCTTTCTTATGTCTGTTTTCTTAGGCATTTCTGTAAAATGGGCAAAAGACGCGTTGCCACATTTTCAAGAAATTGGTGGTATTATTGGTACAATCGTTTCAGGAAGTTTTTTAATTCTAATTGGTATATTGAATCTAATCATATTAGTATCCTTAATTACGCTATTCTTAAAATTAAAAAATGAACGTATAGATGATAATAAGTTAAATGATTTATTAGAGGCACGTGGATTGATTTCTCGTATTGTTGGACCCTACTTTAAACTCATAAGTCGTAGTTGGCATGTCTTGCCTCTTGGTTTTTTATTTGGCTTAGGATTTGATACTGCAAGTGAAATTTCTTTACTTGCGTTATCTTCTGGTGCGTCTCAACAAGCAATTTCATTTATAGGTATCTTATCCTTGCCCATACTATTTGCTGCAGGCATGAGTTTACTTGATACGTTAGATGGTATATTGATGACCTCTGCCTATAATTGGGCCTTTTTCAATCCTATTCGGAAAATTTATTACAACATTACAATTACTGCCATCTCAGTTATCGCTGCATTGTTAATCGGTACTACAGAGTTGCTTCAAATCATAGCAGAAAAATGGCAATTAAGTGGTACTTTCTGGACATTCATCGCAAATATCCAGTTTGATTATTTTGGTTATATTCTGGTCGTTTTGTTCTTAACAAGTTGGCTCATTTCCTCTTTAATATGGAAATTTGGCAAAGTTGAACAACGATGGACCAAGTAAGCATGTTTCAATACGTTTGTATTATGAATACAAAGGTTGTTTAAATTACCTGAGTCGACAAGTGAAGGTCGCATAGTTAACATATCTTTAATTGGCAGTCACATTATCCATCTCTTAATGAATGATACAGGCACATAAATGCGGATGAATACACACGTTTATACCAGTCATTGATAAGTGGCATTAAATCGCACTTAAGAAAATGAATAAACCCGTTTGCATTTTAAAAGCAAAGTAAATATAAAAAAGACAATTTCTATAGTGAATGCACTCATAAAGTTAGATTTTAAGATTAACTATTAAGGTGCGTATCAAAACTCACTAGAAATTGTCTTTTTACTTATCTATTCACGTTTAGCCAATTAAAGATTTACTTCTAAAATTAGTCTATTTTAGTCGTTAATAATGGACCATCTTTAGTAACGATAACCGTATGTTCAATTTGGGCTACGTAACTTTTATCTCTTGTTTCAAATGCCCATTCATTCTTACCTTCTGTTACGAATGTTGCTTTAGAAGAAATAAACGGTTCTACTGCGATTACAACCCCTTCTTTAAGCAACGTTTTATCTTTAGGGTCATAATAGTTCATTACATGATTAGGTGCTTCGTGTAAAGATTGACCTACGCCGTGTCCTGTTAAATTTTTGATGACAGTTAAATCATTTTGACGTGCAGTTGCATGCACAGCTTTACCAATATTACTTAATTTAGTTCCTGGTTTAACCTTTGCCATCGCATTTTCAAATGCCCTTAATGCAACGTCACATACTTTTTGTTTAAGCGGATCACTTGCTTCACCCACAACAAACGAAATACCAGTATCTGCGTAATAGCCATTTTTTAATGCTGATACATCAATATTAACTAAATCGCCTTCACGAATGATTCGTTTACCTGGAATTCCATGTGCAACTTCTTCATTAACACTAATACATGTTTGTCCAGGGAAATTCTCATCATGAATAGGTGCTGAAATAGCGCCATGTTCTTCAAATAAATCTTTAGCAATATTGTCTAATTCTTTAGTTGTGATGCCAGGTTTAGTAGCTTCTTGCATCGTATCCCTAACCTTAGCACAAATGTAACCTATTTCTTTTAAGGCTTGTAATTCTTCTTCTGTTTTTACAATCATAATATCCCGTTCCTTTTTAATTGTGATTACATCTTATTATACCAAAAAAATTTTGATATACTAAACATACAAAAAATGAAGTGAAAATAATTTACTTATTAAAGAAACATATTAATGTTATTTTCGTACAACGAGAGGATTTATCATATGGATAAATGGTACAAAAGAATTATTGGCGCTAGAACCATTAAAACTGGTTTAGCCACTTTTTTAACATCGCTATTTTGTTTGATGCTTAATTTAACTCCTATCTTTGCGATATTAACAGCTATTGTAACAATCGAACCCACAGCCAAAGCATCATTAAAAAAAGGGTACAGAAGATTGCCAGCGACAGTCATTGGCGCATTATTCGCTGTTATTTTTACATTTATTTTTGGAGATCAATCAGCATTAACCTATACATTTAGTGCACTGTTCACCATTTTAGCTTGTACAAAATTAAATTTACAAGTTGGTACGACCGTTGCGGTATTAACATCAGTTGCTATGATACCTGGTATACACGATGCCTATTTCTTTAACTTCTTCTCAAGATTATTAACAGCGTTGATTGGTTTGGTCACAGCGGGATTAGTTAATTTTGTTGTTCTTCCTCCCAAATATTACCAACAAATTGAGGATAATCTAACACAATCAGAATATAAAATGTATGAGTTATTTTCATCAAGATGTAATGAATTATTATTAGGAAAATTTGATTCAGATGATAGTAATAATTTATTAAATAAGCTAATGGGTGTGATTAACAAATCTGAGACATTAACTGGTTATCAAAAAGATGAATTACGCTACCATAAGAACAAGGAAGATGAGTGGAAACGGTTGAAACAGATTTCGAACCGTTCATATATTGACCGATTACTCGCTACCCATCTATCAAATATCATTTATTTACCTAAGCATATTCATTTAGTATTTACGCCTGAGGAAAAAATGGCAATTATTAAAATCAGTCATAGTGTCAATAATATAGTCAATAGCGATCATTTCGAACCACATCGTTCATCTGCATCAACACTTAAGTCTTCTGTCAAGCGATTAGAAGAGTTTGATCAAAATCAAATAAAAAGTCATATCATTTATGAAATACTTTTAATTTATAAATTATTAGATAGTAGATACAATGACAAATAAATAAGACGTACTGGCTTCATACGAAGTTCCAGTACGTCTTTTTACTAAGTTAATAGTCAACTATTATTTATTCTTAGATGAACGTTCAATAATAACACGCTTAGCTGCTTCTTCTTCAGTGTTATCTAGTTGTTTAGGTTCAAACGGTATACCTTTACGTTCACAAGCTTTTTCTAATAAATAATCCGTGATTTCATGATTTTTAGGTAAAATAGGTCCATGTAAATAGGTACCTAATAAGTTTTTATAGTGGATACCTTCTTGTTTATCCTCATCATTATTTCCATATCCTACTGTAACGTGTCCTAACGTACCGTAATGATGATGTGTACGTCCACCATGATTCTCAAAGCCAACTATTGTACCAAATGTATCACTCTCAATGACGATATCGCCAGTTAATCGTTCAGTACGTGATTCAGTATAAAAATCTAATATACCTAATCCTTCAAGTTCAGTGCCATCAGGAGTAATATATTTTGTTCCTAAGAATTGGTAGCCGCCACAAATTGTCAAACCTGGCATACCATCTTCAATTGCATCTTTAAGTGTGGTCTTCATTTTGCTTAATTCTTTAGTCGCAATACTTTGTTCTCTATCACTTCCACCACCAATAAAGAAGATGTCACAGTTATCAAGCGTCACACCTTCAGTTTGGTTAACCTCAACAACATTTAATTGAATATTACGTTTCTTTGCTCTTTGTTTGAGTGCAATAATATTTCCAATATCACTATATAAATTTAATTTGTCTGACATAAAATGATAAACGGTTAATTCATTCATATTTATTGCCCTCCTGTAAATGAACGATTAAGTTGTTCTAACATCGGAGATAATGACGTGTAGTTAGGAATTGCGACTGTAAATCCTTCATAGTTCATAGTCAATGCTGTTGCTTTATAGATATCCTTTTCAAGGATAATAGGCACAGTCACTTCAGCCAATTTCAGACGTAATTGCAATTCTTCAGCTCGAGTTCCTGTTACTATAATCGTTTCTATATTTTGTTCGCTTAACTTCTCAAAATCAGCGTCATAAATCCATGACGTATCGCGACCATCTGCCGCATTATCATTCAAACTAATAACATATACCTTCTTACCTTCCAATTGTTCGCCCACAGACAAACTTGCATTCATACCAGCGGGATTCTTAGCAAGGTTAATCATAGCCTCTTTATGATTGAGTTTGAAATACTGCATACGTCCATTATCTGATGTGTATGATTCAAACCCTGTTCGAATTGAATCATCATTAAGACCTAATTCTCTTAATACTGTATATGCCGCTAATGCATTATACGCATTAAAGTCACCGGCAATTTTCATATTAAACGTAGTATCACCAATATTTAATCCTAAGAATGGAGATGCAGAGAATGATGTTACTTCGTATTTCGGTAATTCTCGTTTGAATCCACATGAACAATGGTAATGACCAATTTGGTTATAATGAATGTAATCATATACTAATAGTTTGCCACAATTAGGACAATATTTACTCTCATTCATTGTACTTTGCTCAAATTCATGTGCATGTGCTTTCATGCCATAATAAACAATCGAATCACTAGCGATTTTGAGTCGACTAACAAAAGGATCATCTGCATTAAGTAACAATTTGATTCCCTTATTACTAATAGACTTCGCAATATTATTTACCATTATATCGATTTCACCAAAGCGATCCATTTGATCACGGAAGAAATTTGTAAAAATCATCATTGATGGTGTCACTTCTTTTAATACACGTGGTATTGAACCTTCATCAATTTCAATGACAGCTACTTTAGTATCTTTAGTGCTTTGCATGATAAAAGCAGATGTTATACCTGCCGCCATATTAGCACCTTCATTATTATGTATGATATCAATGTGATTTGCTTTTAAAGTATGTCCTATAAGATTAGATGTAGTCGTTTTACCGTTCGTTCCGCTAATAAAAACGATATCATCAACTTTTGCAGCTAATTTTCTTAATATATTTTGATCCACTTTGCGGGCAACTTGTCCAGGTAAGTCAGTACCTTTTTTCCCGGCAGCGATACTAGCCTTACGTGCCAATTTCGCTAAGTGCGTTGCAGTCCATTGTCTCATGTGCTTCCTCCTCATATAAATCACTTGAATAATTATAACACGTAACGGGTATAACAAAAAACATTCTCAATTAAAAATAACAAGTTACATCCTAGATTATAATAATTATTATTTACTAATGAGAATAGATTTGTTATACTCTTTATGAACAAAGACAAAATAAATGACAAATTTTTAATAGAGGTGACTTAATTATGTTAAGTAAAGACTTGTTAGAAGCACTTAATGATCAAATGAACCATGAATATTTCGCAGCACATGCTTATATGGCAATGGCAGCTTATTGTGATGACGCTTCATATGAAGGTTTCGCTAATTTCTACATTCAACAAGCTAAAGAAGAACGTTTCCACGGTAAAAAAATCTATGATTACATTAATGACCGTGGTGAACACGCTGAATTCAAATCAATTCCAGCACCTAAAACTGAATTCAAATCAATCCTTGAAACATTTAAAGATGGATTAGCACAAGAACAAGACGTAACACGTCGTTTCTATAATTTATCTGAAATTGCTCAAAAAGATAAAGACTATGCTACTATCTCATTCTTAAACTGGTTCTTAGATGAACAAGTGGAAGAAGAAGCAACTTTTGAAACACACATTGATTATTTAAATCGTATTGGCGATGACTGCAATACATTATATTTATATGAAAAAGAATTAGCAGCACGTTCATTTAATGAAGAATAATGCTTTCCTTATTAAATCTAGACACGATATAGATAAGACTATATCTGAAAATAATCGATAGTTGACTGCTACTGGAAAGGCACTTAACTCAAGCTTTTTCAGTTCTAGTCAACCTTGCATGCGGGCCCTAGCTAAAAGCATTTCACTAAGAAATTCTACAAGCTAAGCAAGCTGGGAGTCGGGGCCCCAGCAAAGAGAATTTCATTATGAAATTCTACAAGCTAAGCAAGCTGGGAGTGAACACGAATTTTAAAAGAATTCTGTCCACTCCCTTTTTTAGTTGTGCAACATCCTGGAAATGTTTTTATACTACTACTAAAATGAAAGCATCTATACATGAAAGGATGGTGTAAATATGGATAATGCTTTTATTGCATTAGACTTTGAAACAGCAAATGGTAAACGTACAAGTATCTGTTCTGTTGGTATGGTTAAAGTTGTCAATAATGAGATTGTTGAATCCTTTTACACTTTAGTCAATCCATTTGATTATTTCTCAAAGACGAATATAAATGTTCATGGTATTACACCTGAAGATGTCAATGATGCGCCGAGTTTTGACTATGTATATCCCTATATGATGCAATTTATTGATAACTTACCTGTTGTTGCACATAATGCTGCCTTTGATATGAATGTACTTCACCAAAGTTTAAAACAATTAAATATTGAAACTCCGTCAATGATTTACTTTTGTTCATATCAACTTGCTAAACGTACAATTGATGCATATCGTTATGGTCTTAAACATTTAATGAATCATTATCAATTAGACTTTCATGGTCATCATGATGCGCTCAATGATGCCAAAGCATGTGCAATGATTACATTTAGATTATTAAAGCATTATGATAATTTGCAAAGTATGCTCCAAATTTATGGTAAAAATTTAAAAGATAAAGGCTAGCGCATGATGTGAAATGTATTTTGATAAGCAAAGTACATTTTATCGGCATTGACCTTTATCTTTAAATAAAATCATAGATTGTCATATTTTTATATGTTGATTGTTCTAAATTCCCTACTGTGACACCAATTAACCTTATTGGAATATCGGGATCCTTTAATTCGTTATATAAATCATAAGCAACATTGTATATATCAATATCACTATTAACCGGTTCTCTTAAGCTTCTTTGTTTTGAAAATGTTTCATACTGATATGTTTTTAATTTAACTGTTACAGTGCTACCTGATTTTTGCAATTTAGTTAAACGTTCTGCTGTTTTTCCAGATAGTTCCCATATCTTCTGCAATATGACTTCATCATCATTGACATCAGTTGAAAACGTGCGTTCAGTTCCCACGGATTTACGCACTCTCTTCGCTTTCACTTCACTATGATCAATACCTCTGGCTTTCTGATATAAGCCACGACCTCTTTTTCCAAACCAACGTATTAAGTCAAATTCTGTTTTATCATATAAATCCTTCCCTGTGTAGATATCATGATGATGCATTACTTTTTTCGAGGCTTTGCCCACACCTGGAAAGTCACCAATATCTAAATTCATTAAAATATCATTTACATTATTATAATCTATAACCATCATGCCATTCGGTTTGTTCATACCACTTGCTAATTTTGCTAAGAATTTATTATACGAAACACCTGCAGATGATGTTAAACCTGTTTTTTCAAAAATATCACGACGAATAAAGCTTGCAATTTTTGATGCCGGTAAGTCAGATCTGACTAAATGTGTAATATCTAAATATGCTTCGTCGAGTGACATTGGCTCAACGATATCTGTATAACTTTTAAATATAGACATAATAATAGCAGAAGCTTCTCTATAGGCATCAAATCTTGCGCTGACATAATAACCATTTGGGCATAATTTATGGGCTTGAGACATTGGCATTGCAGAATGAACACCATATTTTCGCGCTTCATATGATGCAGTAGAAACCACGCCGCGTGTACTCGCCTTTCCACCAACGATTACTGGTTTCCCTTTTAATTTAGGATTATCTCGCATTTCTACTTGTGCAAAAAAGTAATCCATATCTATATGTATAATTCTTCTTTCAGCCATTGTCTCACCTCTTTAAAAAATAAGCCTCAACGTAATTATAATGTGAAATCCTTCAAAACTCATGAAATGTGCACATATATAATCATATTGAGACTTATGATTTATTCAAACTCATTATTAACTTGTATAGGACGCTGGTAATACATAATTAATCCTTCATCGGATGGATGAATGTACTCAAATTTATTCGTAAACGTAATACCTACTAGATATAAATCTATTAGACAATACCCGAAATGAATACTTAACATGATGATAATTGAAGAGTACGTATAATAACTAAATATCAACATTAATAGACCAGTAATGATGACCATTGGAGCTAACATAATTGTGCAAAATTGCCACTTGTTAAAACATTTTTTTGAAATATGTACTAATAGAAATCCTTTTTTATATTTTAATTTAGGCTGTTCACCCTTTGAAAAAATAAAAAACGAAAGTCTGTGAATCAATTCATGTAATCCTAAAATAACAACAAAACCTAAAAATCCGTAGAGTAAATTAGCTAAAAAAGTTTGCTCATGAATAGTTGTAAACATAAACGCCCACTTGTATGTAAACAATATCATAAATAAAACCACGACCAATTGGGTTGTAATAAACTTAGGTAAATTGATTCGACTAGGCGAAAAATCAAATTTTTGCACAAAAATGACCTCCAATCTTTCTTAATTTCAACCATAGTATACACAGTCTATATCGAGAAAAAAACCTTTTCTATAAGATTTAATGCGCTGTAATCATTTCTTAATATTCGTATTATGAAATATCACGTATCATTTTCTTTCAAACAATGCTACTGTTTCTACATGTGTTGTTTGTGGGAACATGTCGACCGGCGTAATTTCTTTCAACTCATATTGTGTGGCTAAAATTTGTGCATCCCTTTGTTGTGTTGAAGGGTTACACGAAATATACACAATACGCTTAGGATTAAGTTTCAGTAAAGTTTGTAAGAATGTTTGATCACAGCCTTTACGCGGCGGGTCTACCATTACAACATCTGGTCTGATACCTTGTTGTTTCCATTTTATAATGACCTCTTCAGCTTTACCACAGACAAAAGTTGTATTTTCAAATCCATTTAAAGTCGCATTTTGCTGTGCATCCTTAATCGCAGATGGCACAACTTCAACACCATACACATGTTTAGCTACTGGTGCCATGTATAAACCTATCGTACCAATACCACAGTATGTATCGAGCACTGTTTCTTCTCCTGTTAACTGCGCATACTCAATTGCTTTTTGATATAATTTCTCAGTTTGAGATGAATTAATTTGGTAGAATGATTGATCACTAATCTTAAATGTTGTATCGCTAAGTTGATCTACAATTCTGTCTTTACCATATAGTGTTATAGATTGTTGACCCATAATAACATTAGAATGGCTGTTATTAATGTTTTGCTTAATACTCGTAATGTTAGGAAATGTTTGTTTTAACTTTTCCACTAGAATTGAAGCGTCTTTAAAATGTTTTCCATTGGTTACAAAGATAACCATCATATCATCAGTATAATAGCCTGTGCGAATAACTAGATGTCTTAACAATCCACTTTTAGTACGTTCATTATAGATACTAATACGATATTCTTTAATCCATTGTTTAACGTGATTCATAATATCTTGATGTATATCATCTTGGATTAAACAACTATCCATATCAATAATATCGTGACTTCGTTGTCGATAATATCCCATGATTGCTTGTCCATTTTTATCGGTACCAATAGGTAGTTGTGATTTGTTTCTATACTGCCATGGATTATCCATTCCAACAGTTTTATGAATGGTTGTATCGGTAAATTGTGCTTTTCTATGGAAGAGATTAATCACTTGTGATTGTTTCATTGCCAATTGCGCTTCATAAGTCATATGTTGTAATTGACAACCACCGCACTTCCAATAATATTTGCATGGTGGTTCAACGCGATGCTCACTCGGTTTCACAACTTGAAGTAGTTTACCTATCGCGAAATTTTTCTTTACTTTGATAATTTTGTATTCAATTTCTTCTCCAATTAACGCATTTGGCACAAAAATTGGGTAACGATCGATTTTGATAACACCATGCCCTTCGTGCGTTAAATCAACAACATTACCATAGTTAATTGCATTTTTACTTATTGTTTCCATTATTTCACCCCACATAAAAAGAGGTTGGAGTAGTTTAACCTAGGTTTGTTTTTCATACCCAAGATATTAAAACTATTGCTCAACCTCTTCAACTGTATAAATTACTCTGATATTTCATTATTTCTTATAATCTCTTCATTTGATGGTTTTTCTTCAATGATACCATCTTCAACTTGCTGATCTTCAGTTAACTCCTCGTTGTATATATCCTTTGGTGTGCATACTTCGATATGACGCTTTAAATTCAAGAAATTAGCTGGTAATTTACCGCCATATTCTCCATCTACATTCAATTGCATTTCTGTAAATGATGAAATATTAATAGATGTTGCCTTTTCATAGATGACTTTTGGATGTTTGATGTGTTCTCCGCGAGACGCTAATGTCATGATATGTCCTAATTCAGCCAAGTTAGCCTTTTCAACAATAATCAATGTAAAATGACCATCGTCTAATTTCGCGTCCGGAACTAATTTCTCAAAGCCTGCCATAGAGTTCGTAAGTCCTAATAAGAACAATAATGCTTCACCTTGAAAGACTTGATTATCATATTCTATTCTTAAATCTACCGCTTTCATTTGAGGTAACATTTCAAAACCTTTAATGTAATACGCGAAAGGACCCACGATAGACTTTAAGCGACTTGGCGTTTCGTAGGACACTTGCGTTAATTGTCCGCCGGCTGCTAAATTGATAAAGTAGCGGTTATTCATCTTACCAATATCAACTTTCGTTGTATGATTATCAATGATGACATCAACCGCCCCCATAATATCGCTTGGTAAATGTAAGGCTCTACCGAAATCATTCACCGTCCCCATAGGAATAATGCCTAATTTGGGGCGATTAGGTTGCTCCGCGATACCATTTACCACTTCATTAAGCGTGCCATCTCCACCAGCAGCTATGATAATATCATAATCTCTTTTAAGTGCACGTTCCGCTTCAAGTGTTGCGTCTCCTTCACGCTCTGTTGCATAAGCACTTGTTTCGTAACCGGCACGTTCTAATTTTATTAAAACATCTGGTAAAGTTCTTTTGAAGAGTTCCTTTCCAGAAGTTGGATTATAAATGATTCTTGCACGTTTTCTCATAAATTATCCCTCATCTTTTTATACATATTCTTATATTAAATGATTTATAAGAGAGTTGGAAGTATTTAAATCAATAAACTTTGAAATACATCCTATATATTATCAGTCATATGGTGATTGTAAATCTTATATTACACCGGGTGCTAGCGCTTAAAATGTACCAAAATTAAAAGGGAGCGGGACAGAATTCTTTTAAAATTGTGAAAAGCTTGATTTAAGCGCCTTCTCAGCTCAGTCAGCTACTGCGAATTTGCTAAATAGCATTATTATATTATTTTTTCGCAGACTGTTAATTAATCATTGAATGACATACAAATGCATAATCTAATTAGCGTTTATCTAATTCTTGTTTTAAAATTTGGTTTACTTTTTGAGGGTTAGCTTGGCCTTTAGATGCTTTCATAATTTGACCAACTAAGAAGCCCATCGCTTTGCCTTTACCATTCTTATAATCTTCAACTGATTGTGGATTATTGTCTAACGCCTCTGTAACAAATTGAGTTAAAGTAGCCTCATCAGAGATTTGTACTAAACCTTTGTCTTCCATAATTTGTTTAGCATCTCCACCATTTTCAGCTAACTCTGGGAAAACTTTTTTAGCGATTTTACTACTCATTGTACCGTCTTCAATAAGTTTAATCATACCAGCAAGGTTTTCTGGCGTTAATTGAGTATCTTGTAACTCAACTTGATTTTTATTTAAATATTCATTAACGCCACCCATTAACCAGTTAGATGTTAATTTAACATCGGCACCTTGGTCTATAGCACCTTCAAAGAAATCTGACATTTCTTTAGTAAGTGTTAAGACGTGGGCATCGTATTCTGGTAATCCTAAATCATTAACGTATTTCGCTTTACGTTCGTCTGGTAATTCAGGAATTGTTTCACGTACGCGTGCTTTCCATTCATCATCAACGTATAAAGGTACGATATCAGGTTCTGGGAAGTAACGATAGTCATCTGAACCTTCTTTAACACGCATTAAGATTGTTTTGCCAGTTGATTCATCGAAACGTCGTGTCTCTTGTCCAATAGTACCACCGTTTAATAATTCTTCCTCTTGGCGTTTTTCTTCATATTCTAAACCTTTTCTTACATAGTTAAATGAGTTAAGGTTTTTCAATTCAGTTTTAGTACCGAATTCTTTTTGTCCATAAGGACGTAATGAAATGTTGGCATCACAACGTAATGAGCCTTCTTCCATTTTACAGTCAGATACGCCAGTGTATTGAATGATTGAACGTAATTTTTCTAGGTAAGCATATGCTTCTTTTGGAGATCTGATATCCGGTTCAGAAACAATTTCGATTAATGGTGTACCTTGACGGTTTAAGTCAACTAATGAATAACCATCTTTATGTGTTGATTTACCAGCATCTTCTTCCATGTGAAGACGTGTGATTCCAATACGTTTTGTTTCACCATCTACCTCGATATCAATATATCCATTTTCGCCGATAGGTTGATCAAATTGAGAAATTTGATATGCCTTTGGATTGTCTGGATAGAAATAGTTTTTACGGTCAAATTTAGAATTTGTCGCAATGTCCATATTTAAAGCCATTGATGCACGCATAGCCCAGTCTACAGCACGTCTATTAACGACTGGTAATACACCAGGATATGCTAAGTCAATAACATTTGTATTTGAGTTAGGTTCAGCTCCAAAATGTGCTGGTGATGGAGAGAACATTTTTGAGTCTGTTTTTAGCTCAACGTGAACTTCAAGTCCGATAACTGTTTCAAAATGCATTATTTCCACTCCTTATAATTTTTCATATGCGTCATGTAAGTTGAATTGTGTTTCATATTGATATGCCACACGATATAACGTCTTTTCATCAAAAGGTTTACCGATAAATTGTAAGCCGATTGGTCTACCGTTTGATTGCCCACAAGGAACAGAAATACCTGGTAAACCAGCTAAGTTAACAGGTGTAGTTAATAAGTCATTAGCATACATAGTTAAAGGATCATCAATTTCATCACCTAAGTTAAATGCAGTCGTTGGTGCTGTTGGTCCTACAACTACGTCATAGTTTTCAAATACTTTATCAAAGTCATTTTTAATCAATGTTCTAACTTTTTGTGATTTTTTATAGTATGCATCATAATATCCAGAACTTAACGCGAAAGTACCTAAGAAGATACGGCGTTTAACTTCAGCTCCAAAACCTTCAGATCTAGACATTTTATATAATTCTTCTAATGTTTGAGCTTCTTTAGAATGGTAACCATAACGAATACCATCAAAGCGAGCTAAGTTTGCTGATGCTTCAGATGACGCAATAACATAATATGATGGAATACCATATTTAGTATTTGGAAGTGAAACTTCTTCAACTTCTGCACCTAAAGATTTAAGTGTCTCAACTGCATTCTTAACAGCTTCTTTAACATCTTCATTGATACCTTCACCTAAATACTCTTTTGGTAACGCTACTCTTAAACCTTTAATATCTTTACCAATATCTGACGTGAAGTCAACGTCTTCAACTGGTGCACTTGTAGAGTCATTTCTATCAACGCCAGAAATCGTTTCTAAAACGATAGCGTTATCTTTAACATTACGTGTAATTGGTCCTATTTGATCTAGTGATGATGCAAATGCAACTAATCCGAAACGTGAAACACGTCCATAGGTTGGTTTCATTCCTACGACACCACAATATGCTGCTGGTTGACGAATTGAGCCACCAGTATCTGACCCTAAACTAAACGGTACTAATCCCGCTGCAACTGCTGCTGCTGAACCACCAGATGAACCACCTGGTACAGCTTTATGATCGAATGGATTAACTGTTTGTTTAAAGTATGATGTTTCTGTAGAACCACCCATAGCAAACTCATCCATGTTAAGTTTACCGATTAAAATGGCATTTTCATCATGTAATTTATTCATTACAGTTGATTCATAAATAGGAACAAATCCTTCTAACATTTTACTTGCACATGTTGTTTCCACGTCTTTAGTAATAATGTTGTCTTTGATTCCCATTGGAATACCAAACAATTTACCTTCCATTTGGCCTTTTGCTTGTAATTCATCTAATTCTTTAGCTTTTTTAATTGCATTATCTTTATCTAATGCTAAAAATGATTTAATTGTAGGATCCGTTTCTTCAATTGCATCATAGATGTCTTTGACAACTTCTGAAGGCTTAATCTCATTGTTTTTAATCATTTCTGATAATTTTTCAACTGATTCATAACGAATACTCATCTTAAGCTTCCTCCTCATTCATGATAGCTGGTACTTTGAATTGACCATTTTCTGTCTCTTTAGCATTTTTTAATGCAAGTTCTTGAGGAATGCCCTCGATTGCTTCATCATCACGTAACACATTTTGTAAATCTAATACGTGATACGTTGGTTCAATACCTTCTGTATCTGCTGTATCATTTTGCTTAGCAAAATCTAAGATACTTTCAAGTGTATTAGCCATTTCTTCAGTTTCTTCTTCAGAAATTTGAAGTCTTGCTAAATGTGCTATATGTTCAACCTCTTCGCGTGTAACTTTAGTCATTTATTAAAAGCCTCCTTATTACTCATTCATCATAAAATTGTATCAAATTTTCACTTAAAAATCTAAATATTTATTGAATCAACACTACGGTAAACCATTGTGAATGGTTCATTGATAGAAAAACAAGATCTTTTTGCACCACAAATGATGTAACTCAATTATAATTTTCGAGATATATGTGGTCTATATTTTGCATTTAAGGACATTAAACATTTAAATATTCACATCAAACACAATAAGATTGTTAAATTTCACTTTTTAAAAACCCTTTATTATTAAGTGTTTAAAGTGTTTTTCTTTTTAAAAATAAAAATTAACACTTCTCTAAACCATTCATCACATTGTATAATATTACATGTAACTAAATTAATTAAAAAGGTTGCATACATATGTATTTAAAATTTATCAAAGTTTATTGAACATCTATGCATCTACTTCATTAAAATCAAAGGGGGTATTTCTATATGCTTATTTTAGGAGCAAGCTTGCCTAGTCAAGTGAATACCAATTGGCAAACATACATAATGATTGCGGTTTATTTTATTATTTTGCTTATTATTGGTTATTACGGCTACAAGCAAGCTACGGGTAACTTAAGTGAATATATGCTTGGTGGTCGAAATATCGGACCATATATTACAGCATTATCTGCCGGTGCATCAGACATGAGCGGTTGGATGATTATGGGGCTTCCAGGTTCAGTCTATAGCACAGGCTTATCAGCAATTTGGATAACAATCGGACTTACATTAGGTGCCTATGTCAACTACCTTATTGTGGCACCAAGATTGAGAGTGTATACAGAAGTGGCAGGCGATGCAATCACCCTTCCTGATTTCTTCAAAAATCGACTTAATGATAAAGAAAATATTATTAAAATTATTTCTGGTTTAATCATTGTAGTATTCTTCACATTGTATACTCACTCTGGCTTTGTATCGGGTGGTAAGCTGTTTGAAAGTGCATTTGGATTAAACTATCACTTTGGATTACTACTCGTTGCTGTCATCGTGATTGCCTATACTTTCTTCGGAGGTTACTTGGCTGTATCGATTACCGATTTCTTCCAAGGCGTCATTATGTTAATCGCGATGGTTATGGTTCCTATCGTTGCTATGTTGCAACTTAATGGTTGGGATACTTTTTCTCGAGTAGCTGAAATGAAACCAACGAATATGGACTTATTTAGAGGTACGACTACACTTGGTATTATTTCTCTATTTGCTTGGGGTCTAGGTTATTTTGGTCAACCTCACATCATTGTAAGATTTATGTCTATAAAGTCACATAAAATGTTACCTAAAGCACGTCGATTAGGTATTAGTTGGATGACTGTTGGCCTACTAGGTGCTGTAGGCGTTGGTTTAACTGGTATTGCGTTTATACCAGACAATCACGTTAAGATGGATGATCCTGAAACGTTATTCATCATTATGAGTCAAATTTTATTTCACCCGTTAGTAGGTGGTTTCTTATTGGCTGCCATTCTTGCAGCAATTATGAGCACGATTTCATCACAATTATTGGTTACTTCAAGTTCCTTAACAGAAGACTTCTATAAATTAATTCGTGGTGAAGAACGCGCAAAATCACATCAAAAAGAATTCGTATTGGTTGGTAGACTTTCTGTATTAGCGGTTGCCATTGTTGCTATCGCAATTGCATGGTCTCCTAATGACACAATTCTGAATTTGGTTGGTAATGCTTGGGCAGGCTTTGGCGCATCTTTCAGTCCATTAGTATTATTCTCACTTTACTGGAAGAAGTTAACTCGAGCTGGTGCGATTAGTGGTATGGTAGCTGGTGCGCTCGTGGTCATTATTTGGATTGTATGGATTAAACCTCTAGCTGGTATCAATGAAATTTTTGGCATGTATGAGATCATTCCAGGTTTCTTAGTTAGTGTTATTGTTACCTATGTTGTTAGTTTGTTAACGCAACATCCTGGTGACTTTGTTGAACGAGACATTGAGAAAGTTAAATCAATTGTTCGTGAAAAATAGCATGATTATATTAAAAACTACGGATAGCCTATCATTTAGGCATTATCCGTAGTTTTTTAATTAATTATTATAAATATGAACTTGAGGTTCTTTGTCCTCTTTAGATTTACTAATTAGAGCTCTTGGCGTATTGCCATCTTTAATGCGAATTTCATAACTATCGATATTATCAAAATATTTCTGCGCTTGTTCTGTAACATACTGCGTAATACCAATCGTCTCAGCTTGACCATAGTAATCAATCGGTAAGTCTATTGTTAATTGGGTTGGTTTCTTACCTTCAAATTTCACTTTACCTACTGCTTGCGTAAAATTAGTAAAGTAAGATTGTAGATTATTATTGAATTGCTTGAAATTATTATTTAAATTCTCATTATACTTTTCAGCTGTTGATGAAGGTAAGAGTGCTGAAACTTGATCAATTTTATTCCATTTATTAATTTTAGTTTGGTCATCATCCACTGTAGTATTGGCGATGAATTCACCTGGAGTAATTGAATTTTGATCTGATTGTTTATAAATCGCAAAATGAATAGGAATATCTTTAAGGTCATCATTGGCTCTTAATCTCGTTAAGATTTCGGATGCCATTTGTTTACCTTGTTTTTCAATTTCCTTATCATCAAGTTCTTTACTATAAGTTTCTCCATCTTTTTCTTTTTGATAGTAATAAACACTATTCATGGCTAAACCAATTGTCATACCTTTTATATTTTTGCCTTTAGTATCACTACTATCATAGAAATCTTGTTCAAGTATGTTAGATAAATACGCAGGTGATTGTTCTGCGATTTTTTCTGGATCATCCTCACCTTTATGTGATGGATTCAAACCTAAATTTTCACTCGCATTGTTTGATTCCTTCTCTTTATCACTCATCTTATCTATTTCTTTTTTAGTGTATTTAGGATTTAAGTAACTATTAATTGTATCTTTATCTAAATATTGACCGTCTTGATATAGATAGTCGTCAGTTGGAAAGACATCTTTACTTAATTTCAATAAACCACTTTCAAAATCATCACCATTGTAGCTATTTGCCATATTATCTTGTAATACGCCACGCGCCTTGCTTTCTTTAAATGGCAGAATCGTACGGTAATTATCACCTTGTACATTTTTATCTGTTGCTATTGTCTTAACATTATTTGAGTCTGATTTTGTTTCTTGCTTATTTACAGATTGATTATTTTTATTATCATTGTCATTGCCACATGCCGCTAACAGCACAAGCGACGTTAAAATTAAAAATAGGGTCCGCTTCATTGCCGTTCTCCTCTAACTTGATATTTCATTTTGTTTTGCCACAAATTGTTCTTCTGTCCAAATTTCAGTACCAAACTTTTCAGCCTTAGTTAATTTAGAACCAGCATCTTCACCCGCAATTACTAAATCCGTATTTTTTGTTACACTACTTGTAACTTTCGCACCTTGTAATTCTAACCAAGCGGATGCTTCTTTGCGTGTTAACTGTTGTAATTTTCCTGTTAAAACGATGGTTTTATCTTTAAAATCAGGGTGACCTTCTATGTCCGACGTCTTAATTCCATTATAAACCATATTGACATCTTTGTTTTTTAATTTTTCAATCAATGCTTTTATATCTTCATTTTCTAAATAAGTCACTACTGATTGTGCCAATTTATCACCAATGTCATGTATACTAATAAGTTCCTCTTCGGTCACTTCAAGCAAACGATCCATTGTTTCATATTTCTCAGCTAAAACTTGACTCGCTTTTACACCTAGATGGCGAATACCTAAACCAAATAGCAAATGCTCTAATGAATTGGCTTTAGCATCATCAATAGCTTTAAGTAAATTGTCTACTTTTTTAGAACCCATGCGCTCTAGTGGTAATAAATCATCTTCAGTTAAGTAGAAAATGTCAGCCACATCTTTAATCACTTCATGATGATAGAGTTGTTGGATTATTTTTGTGCCTAAACCATCTATATTCATTGCCTGACGTGATACAAAGTGAATTAACCCTTCAACTAGTTGTGCTTGGCACTTTGGATTAATACAACGTAATGCAACTTCACCCTCGATTCTTACCAATTCATGACCACAACTTGGACAATGCGTAGGCATAGAATAAGGTGACGTACCTTCAGGACGACGCTCCGTGATACTTCTTACAACTTCTGGAATGATGTCACCAGCTTTTTTAACTACGACGCTATCTCCAATTCTAATATCACGTTCACGTATTAAATCTTCATTATGTAGTGATGCTCTAGAAACTGTTGTTCCAGCAACACGTACTGGATTGAGAATTGCCGTTGGTGTCACAACGCCTGTTCTACCAATACTTAACTCAATATCTTGTAATGTTGTAACTACTTCTTCTGCTGGGAACTTATATGCAATAGCCCATCTTGGAGATTTCTGTGTGTATCCCATTTCATCTTGTTGCTCTATGTCGTTTACTTTTATTACAATACCATCAATATCATAAGGTAGTTGTTCACGTTGATTTGTCCATTTTTCTATGTATGCTAATACACCTTCAATATCATCAACACGTGCACGTTCATGATTTGTCTTAAATCCTAAGCGATCTAACTCATCTAACGCACCACTTTGAGTGGTTGCTTTAAAATCTGTAAAATCATTAACACTGTATAAAAATACGCTCAATTTACGTTTAGCAGCTAGTTTCGGATCGAGTTGTCTTAATGAACCTGCTGCAGCATTACGTGGATTCGCAAATGGTTGTTCATCATTTTTTTCTTTTTCTTCATTGAGTCTTATGAAAGAACTACGTGGCATATAAGCTTCACCACGCACTTCAAAACTAAGCGGCTCATTAATTTTCAATGGAATCGCATGTATGGTACGTAAATTTTCAGTGATATCTTCCCCTGTCGTTCCATCACCTCGTGTCAAACCTTGAACGAAACGACCATCTACATATTTGAGTGATACAGCTAGACCATCAATTTTCAATTCACACATATATTCAACTTTACCAACTTGTTCACGAATACGTTGATCAAATCGACGCAGCTCTTGCTCGTTGAAAGCATTACCTAAACTTAACATTGGTGTATCATGGTTCACTTTCTCGAACGATGATTGCACCTCTCCACCTACACGAACGGTAGGTGAATCAGGTGATTTTAATTCAGGGTGTGCTTCTTCAATATCGATTAATTCACGTAATAATTTATCGTATTCACTATCAGGTACAGAAGGATTATCTTGTACATAATATTCATAGCCATATTGATTCAATAAATCATGTAACGCTTTCACACGATTTTGGATATTGTCCATACATTAATCCTCCTTTTTCTCGATTGGCGCAAATTGTGCTAAGAGACGTTTAGGCCCCTCTGATTTAAATATAATGTCCAATTCAACAGAACCATTTTTCTCATTGACATTGCTTACCATGCCTTCGCCCCATGCTTTATGAGTCACTTTATCTCCAACATTCCAGTCAGAAGCTGAAACTTGTTTTTTTGATGATGTAGTACGTTTGCTAAATCCACGTTTAGGTTGTTTTGATGTTTTAGGCGTAATCGTTTGACGTTGTTGCTTAGCTGGCGTTTCTAATAAATCTTCAGGAATTTCACGTAAGAATCTTGAAGGCATATTAGATTGTGAACGACCGTACAACATACGGGATGTCGCATGCGTAATATACAATACTTCTTCAGCTCTAGTTATGGCCACATAACAAATACGACGTTCTTCCTCCATTTCATGGTCGTCATCACTCTTAATTGCACGAATATGAGGAAATAGTGATTCTTCCATTCCCATTAAGAATACGACTGGGAATTCTAATCCTTTCGCTGAGTGCATTGTCATAAGTGTTACGCCATTTTCAATTTGCGCTTCATCAATATCCGCCACTAATGATAAATCTGTTAAAAAGTTAATAAGTGATTGTTCTTCTAAAGGGGTATTCTCTTCATAATCTTTTGGTACGGACATAAACTCATCGATATTCTCTAATCTACTACGTGACTCTATCGTTTGTTCACGTTCAAGCATGTCTCTATATCCTGATTTATCTAAGATTTCAACAACAATTTCACTTACTTCTAAAAATTCCTGTTCTTTGATTAAGTTTTGAATCAGTTCATAAAACTTAATACATTCTTGCGTTACCTTTTTCGAAAGACCAATAAAGTCTACTTCTGCCAAAGCATCAAACATACTAATATTATTATCCATCGCATAGCGTTGAATTTTCTCAACAGATGAAGGGCCAATGCCGCGTTTAGGCACATTAATGACACGTTGTAAACTGATATCGTCATTACTATTGGCAACTATTCTTAAATAACTTAGTAAGTCTTTGATTTCTTTACGGTCATAGAACTTTTGACCACCAACCATCGTATAAGGAAGATTAGATTTCATAAATGTTTCCTCTAAGACACGTGATTGAGCATTTGTTCGATAAAGTATTGCCATATCACTATAATCTTTTCCAGCTTTACGGTGCTTCATAATTTCTCTAACTACATATTCAGCCTCATCACGTTCTGTCATTGCTTCATAGTATTTGATTTTTTCGCCACCTGTATTTGCTGTCCATAACCCTTTTGGTTTTCTCTCTGAATTATGTTTGATGACCTCATTGGCTGCAGTTAAAATCGTCTTAGTCGAACGATAATTTTGTTCTAAAAATATTGTTTTAGCATTAGGATAATCTTCTTCAAATGATAAGATATTTTGAATATCTGCACCTCTCCAGCCATAAATAGACTGATCTGAGTCACCAACTACGCAAAGATTTTTGAATTTACTAGCTAATAACTTCACTAAAGTATATTGCGCTTTGTTCGTATCTTGGTATTCGTCTACATGAATGTATTGGAATTTGTTCTGATAGTATTCAAGTGCATCTGGAATACGTTCAAATAGCTGAATTGTCTTCATAATCAAATCATCAAAATCAAGTGCTTCATTACGCGTCAATTGACGTTGATATCCACTATAAACCGTAGCAACCATTTGTGAATGGAAATCATTCGCCTCATTAATTGCATCTTCAGGTGTTTTGAGTTCATTCTTCAAATTACTAATTGCACCAATAAACATTCTTGGTTCAAAACGTTTACTGTCGATATTTTCATTTTTTAGGACATCTTTAATGACAGATTTTTGATCGGTTGGATCAATAATTGTAAAATTACGTTCAATGCCTATTCTATCTGCATCACGTCGCAATATTCTTACGCACATAGAGTGGAAGGTAGACATCCAAATCACTTGTGCCTCTTCACCTACTAATTGTTCAACACGTTCTTTCATTTCTTTAGCGGCTTTATTAGTAAAAGTGATCGCTAATATATTGTAAGGAGAAACGTCTTTTTCATCTAATAAATAGGCGATACGATGCGTTAACACTCTCGTTTTACCTGAACCAGCGCCGGCCATAATTAACAATGGACCTTCTGTCGTTCTTACCGCTTCACTTTGCTCTTTATTCATATGATCAACTAATGAATTCATTTATTAGACTCCTTTTTTATTTTTACTGTTTTTATCGCTTTTTTAATGTCTTCATAAATAATATTACCTACTACAATAGTGTCTGCATGTTGTGACATTTCTCTAGCTTGTTCAATAGACGTAATACCACCGCCATACACCAGTTGCGTATTCGTTAATAAACGTGATGCAGCTTCAACCGTCGCAACATCACCATATTCTCCACTATATTCAATGTACATCATTGGCAATTTATACATCTCATTAACCATTTGTGCATATGCCTCTACATCTTCAATATCTAAATTCGTATTAGCCTGTGTTAGTTGTGCTACTTTACTATTTGGATTAAGCACGAGATAACCTTCTAACACAACTTCATCAAAATTAACCATAAAACCGAATTGTTTCAAGGCTTGATGCATTATCCCGTTATGATATGTCGTATCCTGACTATTTAACACTGTAGGTACAAAATAAAAATCAAAGCCCGGAATAATACTTTCAATATTAGATATTTCAAGAACTAATGGTAATGGATATCTTCTTACTCTACTCATCAAATGAATGACATTATCTTCAGTAACATTATCTGTGCCACCAATCATGATAGCATCTGTATTTGACATACATAGTGTATCTAAATCGTTATCACTAATTTCTTTTGCAGGATCTAATTTGAACACATGTTGCCACGCTTTAATGTCATACATAATCCCTTAACTCCTTTTTTTAACATACACCAAATTATATCATTTTTAGGGTGCCAATTCTAAATAGAATCATTGGAATTTATACAGTTTATAAGGAAAACAAATTATAATTATTTGCAGTTACACTTGTGAAAAAAATTAATTTTAAACCTATATTTATAAACAGTTATCCCTTCGCATTGAACGTACAGATAAAATGCTCCCTCCAAAACATTCATATGAATGACCGTTTCGAAGGGAGCAATTCACGTTATAACTTTGCGTTTAACGTTATGATATATTATTTTTTCGTTTCTATATTTAGTCGTTCCAAAATCATCGTATACGCATCATTACCCCATTGTAATGAACGTTTCACTCTGGAAATTGTTGCTGTTGAGGCGCCAGATTCCTTTTCGATAGTAGCATAGGTATAGCCCTGTTTAATCATCTTAGCAACTTGTAGTCTTTGAGATAACGATTGAAGTTCATTAACAGTGCATAAATCATCAAAGAATTGATAACATTCTTCTCTATTTTCAAGTGTAAGAATTGCATCAAAAAGTTCATCTAACGCTTGTCCTCGTAATTTCTCTATTTGCATCTCAAACAACCCCTATAATCCGTTTTCAATATACTCTCATTTTAACGCATTAAATAGTTAAAGTGTAGTATTTTAAATGAAAACAGTCACTTATTATTCTAATCCTGCACGTTTGAAAATAGTATCAACTTGATTTAAATGGTGTTCAGGGTTGAAACATTCATCTAATTCATCTTTAGAAAGTACATTTGTAATCGTTTCATCTTTCTCTAACAATTGACGGAAAGGTGTTTTCGTTTCCCAAGATTCCATCGCTTTAGGTTGTACTTTATCATAAGCTTCTTCACGAACCATGCCTTTATTGATTAATGCTAATAATACACGTTGTGAGAAGATTAATCCGAATGTTTTATCGATGTTATTTCTCATATTATCTTCAAACACAGTCAATCTATCTACAATGTTTGTAAAACGATTTAATGCATAATTCAGCGCAATTGTAACATCTGGTAACATGATACGTTCAGCTGAAGAGTGAGAGATATCACGTTCATGCCATAATGGCACATTCTCGTATGCAGTAGTAATATACCCTCTGATTACTCTAGAAATACCTGTGATATTTTCTGAACCAATAGGATTACGTTTATGAGGCATTGCTGATGAACCTTTTTGGCCCTTTGCAAATGCTTCTTCAACTTCTCGTGTTTCAGTTTTTTGTAAATTACGAATTTCGACAGCAAATTTTTCAAGTGATGTAGCTATTAAAGCTAACGTAGCGATATAGTATGCATGACGATCACGTTGTAATGTTTGTGTTGAAACTGGTGCTGTATCAATACCTAAGTGTTCACATACATAGTGTTCTATTTCAGGTGGAATATTAGCAAACGTACCAACTGCGCCACTCATTTTACCCACTTCAATTTCTTTTCGAACTTCTTTGAATCGTTTTAAATTTCGTTTCATTTCAGTGTACCACAATGCCATTTTAACACCGAACGTCGTTGGTTCTGCGTGTACACCGTGAGTACGCCCCATCATCAATGTATATTTATATTTTTTTGCTTTTTGTTCTAAAACATCTATGAAACGCTCAATATCTTTTTCTATAATTTCGTTAGCTTGTTTAATTACATAACTTAGTGCTGTATCAACGACATCTGTTGAAGTTAAACCATAGTGTACCCATTTACGTTCTTCACCTAAAGTTTCTGAAACTTGTCTTGTAAAAGCAACAACATCGTGACGTGTTTCTTGTTCAATTTCTTGTGCGCGTTGCACATCAACTTTAGCGTTCTGTCTTATCTTTTGTACATCTTCTTTAGGAATGTGGCCTAATTCACTCCAAGCTTCACAAGCTAAGATTTCAACCTCTAACCAAGCTTCGTATCTGTTTTGATCAGTCCAAATATTTGCCATTTCTTCTCTTGAATAACGATCAATCATTTCTAATCTCCTATTCTATGTATAAAATTTATAATTCAAAACTGTACATTAAACGTAAATTATCTAAAATAGTTCGTCTTTAAGACTTCAATTTTAGTTTAACAGATTATATATCAAATGTATAAATCTTTTTTTACAAACTTAGTATAATAGATTTCTTTTAAATAATACACTCATCTATTAACAATAGAACTATAAAAAGAGTGAAAAGAAGTTTTGAACACCCTTCTTTTCACTCTTATTCAAGCTATATTTCATTAATTTTAATATTAAAGTTTCTTACCAACAAATTGAATATCTTGTCTTAGAACAACGATATTACCCTCTTCATCTTCAGTATATATTGGTTTTTCAATTCGTTTAACTGGCATATACCCTTCTTCACGCATACGTGATAGACATTCTGAGATGGTTTCATTGTCATTTACTTTGAATTTCATCATGTTCCACAACACTTTCAATTTCTTCAACTTCATATGCTTTAACTTTTCGAGTACGAACACCTTTCGTCCAGAAGCCACCATGAATCGCTCTAGGTTCATACGCTATGATGAATGCTTTCGCATCTAAATTGCGCACTGTTTCCATTAATTTACGTTCATAACGTCTTGGCGTTAATATTTGCATTACCATTCGACTACCATCACGACCGTGTGCTGCGTAGTGTGTAACACCATAACCTAAATTTCTCAATTCATTTGGTAAATCAATCTCATACTCCGATGATGTCACGTTTACTACTGTATAACCCAAAGCGAGTTTTTCTTCGATTTTCATTCCAACTAAAATCCCTATAGAGAAACCAAACGCATAAGCAAAAATATTTTGAATTTGGTCTAAACTAGACATCACCATACCAAGACCAACTACATATACTAATACTTCAAGGAAGCTGACTGCCGCCGCCATATAACGATACCCTTTTAACGTTAATATCGTACGCATAGTTAAAAATGTGACGTAGAAAACGTTGATAACGAATATCGCTAATACCATTGACCATGGATTTGAAGTTATCACTGACATACTAATCCCCTTTTCTTACATGGATATCTAAAATCGAAATAATTTTATCAGTGAATGTTTATTTTGTCACTAGTAAATGTTTTTAATTTTTTGGCCAAGTGTAACGTGTATATGCTAATTCACGTTTATGGGCATTTTTGATATAGTGATTTTCAATCGTATCACGTGCTTCGCTTGACACGTCCTTGCCTTCTAAATAATCATCTATTTCATCATACGTAACACCCAATGCTTCTTCATCAGGTAGTTGAGGTTTATCATCCTCTAAGTCTGCTGTAGGGATTTTTTCGTATAAATGTTTTGGTGCATCTAAATATTTCAATAATTGTCTTCCCTGTCTTTTATTCAGACCGAAGATTGGCGCAATATCGGCAGCACCATCACCATACTTCGTATAGAATCCGGTAATATTTTCAGCTGAATGATCAGTTCCTATGACGATGCCACTTCGATTAGATGCAATTGAAAATTGAACTTTCATACGTTCACGGGCTTTTTCATTACCACGTTGAAAATCTGTTAATGTAATGCCGGCTTCGCTTAACGATTGAACACTTTGATCAACAGCTGGTTTAATGTTAACGGTTATGATTTCATCAGGATGAATAAAGTCTAGCGCGTCTTCGACCTCTTCAGCATCTTTTTGAACACCATAAGGTAATTTCACAGCGATAAATTGACACGCTCGCCCTTCTTTACGTAATTCCTCAACCGCTATCTGTGCCAATTTACCAGTCAACGTTGAATCTTGACCACCGGAAATGCCTAATACTAAAGATTTAATAAATGAATGTGATTGTACATAATTTTTTATGAATTGTATAATGTCACGCGTCTCTTGTTCACTATCAATCGTTGGTTTCACTTTCATTTCTTTGACTACGATATCTTGTAAATTAGTCATTGTCCTCCTCCATTTCTTTCACGTGTTCTGCAACTTCAAATATACGTTTATGTTTGTTATCCCAACAAGCAGTACTTAAATCAACCGGATATTCTTGAGGATTTAAATAGCGTTTATTTTCATCCCACAATTTAGATAGCGCATGCTTAGAATAGTCTTGTGCTTCTTTTTCACTCGGTAATTGATAAACCAATTTACCATTTTCAAAAATGGAGTGATGTAAATCAATCGCCTCAAAGTGTTTAATATGTTTCATTTTGTATGTGTGAACTGGATGGAACATTTTTAAAGGCTTCTCTGTATTAGGATTTTCATGTTCTAACGTAATATAGTCGCCTTCAGCTTTACCTGTTTTTGTATTAATGATGCGATATACCTTTTTCTTACCTGGTGTAGTTACTTTCTCAGCATTGTTAGAAAGTTTGATTCGATCAATATATTGACCGTTATCATCTTCAACTGCTACAAGCTTATACACTGCACCTAAAGCGGGTTGATCATAACCGGTAATCAATTTAGTGCCTACACCCCATGAATCAACTTTAGCGCCTTGAGATTTTAAACTCATAATTGTTTGTTCATCTAAGTCATTAGATGCAATAATTTTAGCATCTTTGAATCCCGCTTCATCTAACATTCTACGTGCTTCTTTAGATAAATAAGCAATATCACCAGAATCTAAACGTATCCCAATGAAATTGATTTTATCCCCTAATTCCTTAGCCACTTTAATCGCTGTAGGCACACCGGATTTCAATGTATGGAACGTATCTACTAAGAAAACGCAATTTTTATGACGTTCTGCATAGATTTTAAACGCCTTATACTCATCACCATATGTCTGAACGAGTGCATGTGCATGCGTACCAGAAACAGGTATACCAAATAATTTACCTGATCTCACATTACTCGTAGAATCAAAACCGCCAATATAGGCAGCACGTGCCCCCCATAGTGCTGCATCCAATTCTTGTGCACGTCGTGTTCCAAATTCCATTAAAGTATCATCAGGTGCAACTTGACGGATTCGACTTGCTTTAGTTGAAATTAACGTATGGAAGTTAATTATGTTTAATAATACTGTTTCTATAAGTTGTGCTTGAATTAATGGTGCTTCTACTCGAAGTAATGGCTCATTACCGAAGCACAATTCACCTTCTTGCATTGAACGTATATTACCAGTGAACTTTAAGTTCTTTAGATAGTTCAAGAAATCATCTTTATAACCAATCGACTGTAAATACGCAATATCAGAATCACTAAAATGAAAATGTTCTATAAATTGAATTACTCTTTTTAATCCATTAAATACTGCATAGCCACTCTCAAAAGGCATATTTCTAAAATACAAGTCAAATACTGCATTTCGTTCGTGAATACCATCATTCCAATAGCTTTCTGCCATATTAATTTGATACAAGTCATTATGTAACATTAAACTGTCATCTTCGTATCGATACACCACAATCTCTCCTAACGATGTTTTAGTACATTTTATCATAATTCATTAGAAGTGCGTATTCACATCTAATTGATACTTTTAAAATAAAAAATATATCAATTAGACAAATTCGTGACAATATATGTAATTGAATGAGTTAATTGATTGTCTAGATTATAATATGAACCGAGGTGGTCTTATGTTATTAGAAGAAGCGAGACGTTTTATCGAAACGATGTATCACGAACTTAATTACAATGCATCGCAACGCGATAATAGATTAAAAGAAATAGAAGAAGAGATTCAATATACAGGTACATATACACATACGTTTGACGAATTAGCGTATGGTGCAAAACTTGCTTGGCGTAATTCTAATCGTTGTATTGGGCGCTTATTCTGGGATTCTCTCCATGTAGAAGATGCAAGAAACGTTGACAATGAGCTTGATTTTATTAATGCTATCAACCATCATCTAAAACATGCAACGAATGATGGTAAAATCAAACCATATATAACGATTTTTTCACCTGATCAAGCACCACGTATATTTAATAATCAACTTATTAGGTATGCAGGCTATGAACATTGTGGTGATCCATTTGAACGAGAAGTAACACAATTGGCCGAACATTTAGGATGGAAAGGTGCAGGCACAGACTTTGATGTACTACCACTCATTTACCAGTTACCTAATGATTCAATTAAACTATATGAGTTACCCCATGAATTAGTAAAAGAAGTTAATATAGAACATGATCAGTACCCAAAATTGAAACAACTAAATTTAAAATGGTACGGTGTTCCTATCATTTCGAATATGGATTTAAAAATTGGTGGTATCACGTATCCAACTGCTCCATTTAATGGGTGGTATATGGTAACTGAAATTGCAGTGCGCAATTTCACAGACCCTTACCGTTATAATTTACTTGAAAGTGTTGCAGAAGCGTTTGAATTTGGTACACTTAAGAATAATTCTTTTAATAAAGATCGAACGCTAGTTGAATTAAATTATGCAGTGTATCATTCATTCAAATCTCAAGGTGTCTCAATTGTAGATCATCTAACTGCATCTAAACAATTTCAATTATTTGAAGAAAAAGAACACGCACATCATCGTGATGTTACAGGAAAATGGTCATGGTTAGCACCACCACTTTCACCAACCCTAACTTCAAACTATCATCATGGTTATAATAATGAAATCAAGGATCCTAATTTTCACTATAAGACATCACAGTCAATGAAGTGTCCGTTCCACTAGTGTTCAATCATTCGAGGTGATGAACAAAGATGCGTTTATATTATTTAGGCCCTAAAGGGACTTTTTCATACTTAGCAGCTAAAACTTATTTATCAGAGGAAGAGGTTACATATTCTCCTAAATCCAATCTCTATGAGGTAATTAAAGCAGTTAACAGTCATAGCAATGCTGTGGGTATCGTCCCTATTGAAAATTCAATTGAAGGAACAATTAATATTGTTGCAGATGCGCTTGCACAAGAAGACATTTATGCTCATGGTGAAATTCATTTAGATATAAATTTTGGCCTATACGCGCTTAAAGGTACTTCACTGGAGGATATTGAAAAGGTATATTCTATCGCACCTGCGATTAGTCAGACCAGCCAATATATACACCGACATCATTTCTTATATGATTACGTCGACAGTACAATACAAAGTTTGGAGAAAATCGATACACATGTTGCTGCTATTGCGCCACTAGGTAGTGGCGAAGCATATGGTTTCGAACCAATTGATGCACACATTCAAGACTATCCGCACAATGTTACGCGTTTTTTAGTTGTTAAAAGTGATGAACACTATAGTGAAACAGCTTCTAGCACGTTGTTATTAATCACACCGAAACATGACAAAGCTGGCCTATTAGCTAGTATACTTAATACTTTTGCATTATTTGATATTAATTTATCATGGATAGAATCTAGACCGCTTAAGACGCAACTAGGAATGTATCGTTTCTTTGTTCAAACCGATATAGGTAAAAGTGAAGCACTTGATAAAGTTATTTCAATTTTAGAAACATTGGACTTCAGTGTTAAAATTATAGGCGCATTCAATCGCCAATAGAAATTAGGAGTGGGCCTGGGACATAAATAATATGATTATGCTATTTTGCAAATTCGCAGTAGCTGACTGAACTGAAAATGCGCTTAAATCAAGCTTTTTTCAGTTCTAGTCATCCTTGCGGGCGGGGCCCCAACAAAG
>NZ_JAESLK010000009.1:55615-109008 GCF_017892585.1 Staphylococcus sp. GDY8P57P
GAGAATTTCATCAAGAAATTCTACAAGCAAAGCAAGCTGGGAGTGGGACGACGAATTTAAAAGAATTCTGTCCCACTCCCATTTTGTCCTACTTGCAAACTGTTTTATTCTATATTTATTTTCCTAATTGTGACGTCCTCATCCTGATTTAAAGTCAGGTCAGCTATATCCTCTAAATGTATCGTTTGTGATGTATCATCAAACGTATTCCCTGCAATAAATACTTGCTGATGTTTTACATCATTATAACTTCTAATATGAATGGCATCTTTTTTCATTTTCCCACTAAAATGATTACTAATTACACTGAAGTTTTCACCTGCTTGAGTTGGCATAACCAAGCCTGTGTTAGGGTCAGCAGCATTCTTTCCATCTTTCACACCTAAAAATCGAATACCACCTTTACAATTTTTGAATTCATTGCGTGATATAATCATGTTTTTAGCTTTAAGAGGTGTTAATGCATAATCTTCCATTCCATCAAAACAATTATCTTTAATATGCACATTGTCATAGAATTTATTATATCTACTTGCGTGCGAGCCAATCGCTCTATTCCATGGGCGCATGTGTTGGTCTTCAGAATCACCGAAATAACAATTCTCGATAACAACGTTTTTAGTAATGGTTCCATCTGTCGTACCAAATTTAGGGAATGCACCTGGGACTTGAATATCCAATTGAATCGCTTCTGAAAATGAGCGGTCGCCATCAAAATCATTAAATCCCTTAAAATGACAGTTCTTGATATATAAGCCATTAATACCACAGGCATCTAAAGCATGTCCACCTACGACATTTAATACCGTTACACCAATCAATTGGATGTCTTCCGCATGTCCAATTGACATTGCAGTATTGTTATACGGAAATTGACCACCATTCATATCAAATGTTCCACCTTTAATATAAATCTGACTATTTCCTTGATATCCTTTATAAAAGCCAAAGCGATGTCCGTTTTTTAAAAGGGCATCCTTACCACATCTTAGCAATGTGGTATCATCTTCAAGTAATAGTGTCGTTGCACCGTAAATAATGAGTGCTTTCGAAATATGATACGTACCACTCGGTATAAACACAGTGTGTTCACCATATCTTGCTTTATTCAATGCGCGCTGTATTGCTTTCGTGTCTTTACGTTTATTATGTCCTTTTAGTCCATAATCTTGAGCATTAATTAACATATCGTATCCCCTATCTCAACTTTCCAATCTTTAAATCTATAGGCTATGTACCATTTTAGAATGGGATTAGCTATAATATATGTAATGATTAATGAGGTAATCATTTAATCGTTTCTATATAATTATACAATTTTTAAATACCTCAAACATTAATTCGAGAGGATGATAGCTCATGACTAAAAAAGCACTTATCGTTGTCGATTATTCTTATGATTTTATTGCAGATGATGGCCGCTTAACATGTGGTAAACCCGGCCAAGATATTGAAACGTTTATCCTAAACCGTCTTGAAACGTATCAGACACATGACCAAGATATTTTCTTTATGATGGATTTGCACTATGAAAATGATCCTTTCCACCCTGAGACGCAGTTATTCCCTCCTCATAATATTGAGGGCACATCAGGGCGCGAACTGTATGGTAAGGTTAAATCGTTTTATGATAACTTTAAAGAATGCGAGAATGTTCATTATCTAGATAAACGTCGCTATGATTCTTTCTACGGTACGCCTTTAGATAGCCTATTACGTGAAAGAAATATCACAGATATTGAAATTGTAGGTGTATGTACAGATATTTGCATTCTCCATACTGCCGTATCAGCATATAATTTAGGATATCACATCACTATTCCTAAAGATGGTGTTGCTTCTTTCAATGAAAATGGTCATGTGTGGGCTTTAGGACATTTTGTAAACTCATTAGGCGCAGAGGTAGATGTTCCTAAATAAAACATGATAAAATAAGATGAAAAATCAAATGATAAGGGTGGATAATAACAATGGCAAAAACTTATATTTTTGGACATCAAAATCCAGATACAGATGCAATCGCATCAGCTATAATCATGGCTGATTTTGAACAATTAACTGGTAACTCTGAAGCGACGCCATATCGCTTAGGAGATATTAATCCTGAAACTCAATATGCTTTAGATCACTTTGAAGTTAAAGCACCAGAATTATTAAGTGATAACCTAGATGGCCAAGAGGTTATCTTAGTCGATCATAACGAATTCCAACAAAGTGCTGAAACAATTTCTGATGCTGAGATCAAACACGTTGTAGACCATCACAGAATCGCAAACTTTGAAACTGCTTCACCACTTTGGTATCGAGCAGAACCAGTTGGTTGTACAGCTACAATTCTTTATAAAATGTATAAAGAACGTGGATTTGAAATTAAACCACACATTGCTGGATTAATGATTTCAGCAATCATTTCTGATAGCTTATTATTTAAATCACCTACTTGTACAGATGAAGATGTAAATGCTGCTAAAGATTTAAAAGACATTGCAAATGTTGATTTAGATGAATATGGCTTAGATATGTTAAAAGCTGGTGCATCTACAACGGATAAATCTGCTGAAGAATTATTAGATATGGACGCTAAATCATTCAATATGGGTGACTATGTTACACGTATTGCACAAGTTAACACGGTTGACATTGACGAAGTCTTAAATCGCAAAGAAGATCTTGAAAAAGCAATGTTAGAAACAAGTGCAAATGAAAAATACGACTTATTTGTATTAGTCGTAACTGATATTATTAATAGTGACTCTAAAATTTTAGTCGTAGGTGCTGAAAAAGACAAAGTTGGCGAAGCATTTAAAGTTCAACTAGACGATGGCATGGCATTCTTATCAGGCGTTGTCTCTCGTAAAAAACAAGTGGTACCTCAAATTACAGAAGCTTTAACTAAATAAAACATTTAGGTTTTTAATTAACCGCCTATATATGTAAGGCTATGACATTAATCATTAAACAATACTACTTTGCAAATGCGCAGTAGCTAACAGAACCGAGAGGGCGTAAGCTTTTCTCGGTTTTAGTTATCTTTGCGAGCTAGACCCCAACAAAGCGCATTTCATCAAGAAATTCAACAAGCAAAGCAAGCTAGGAGCGGGCGACGAATTTAAAACAATTCAGTCCCGCTTCATTTTTATTGAAATAAATTTAGGGTATAGATATGATGAATGACATCATACATTTTAATAAAGTTTTTTAATTTAAAAAGGATTCATTAGGAGGTATCATATATTGCCGACCATCGAGCAACAATTCGTAGAGAGTAAAGCTTTTTTTAAAACACATAAAACAAAAGATTTAAAATTTCGAAAGCATCAGTTAAAACTGTTAAGTAAAAGCATTAAAAATCATGAAAACGATTTACTTGATGCGCTTAAAACAGATTTAGGAAAAAGTCCTGTTGAAGCCTATGCTACAGAAATTGGATTCACTTTAAAAAGTATTAAAACAGCACGTAAAGAATTGAAAAATTGGGCTAAAACAAAACAAGTTGACACCCCTCTATTTATGTTTCCTGCAAAAAGTTATATTAAGCAGGAACCTTATGGCACAGTACTAATCATTGGTCCATTTAACTATCCAGTTCAATTGGTATTTGAACCCTTAATTGGCGCTATCGCAGCTGGAAATACAGCGCTTGTTAAGCCATCTGAATTAACACCTCATGTTGCCACAGTCATTCGTCAAATTATTGAAGACGTGTTTACACCAGATTATATAGCTGTTGTTGAAGGAGGTATTTCTGAGACACAAACATTAATTCAACTACCTTTCGACTATATCTTCTTTACAGGTAGTGACAAAGTTGGTCAAATTGTATATGAAGCTGCTAGTAAAAATTTAGTTCCTGTTACGCTTGAATTAGGTGGAAAGTCTCCTGTTATTGTAGATGACACAGCTAATATCAAAGTTGCAAGTGATCGTATTAGTTTTGGTAAATTTACAAATGCTGGTCAAACATGCGTAGCACCAGACTATATATTAGTAAATAAGAAAGTTAAAAACGAATTGATTGAGGCGCTTAAACAAAGTATTCAAGAATTTTATGGTCACACGATTGAGGAAAGCCCTGACTTCGGTCGCATCGTCAATGATAAACATTTTAATCGCTTAAATGAATTACTTAACGTACATCAACAACATATTATTTTCGGTGGCCATACAAATGCATCAACGCGCTATATAGAACCAACTTTATTAGATGGCATCACACCTAACTCTAAAATTATGCAGGAAGAAATTTTTGGTCCACTTTTACCTATCATTACTTACGATGATTTCAATGAAGCAATCGATATTGTGCAAAGTAAAGCTAAACCATTGAGTCTATATTTATTTAGTGAGGATGAGAATAGCACACACCGTGTGTTAAATGAATTATCATTCGGCAGTGGCGCAATCAATGATACATTAATGCATTTAGCAAATCCTAAACTACCATTTGGTGGTGTTGGAATGTCTGGTATCGGTCAATATCACGGTAAATATACTTTTGAAACTTTTAGCCACAGTAAGTCATATATCTTTAAATCTACACGATTAGATTCAAGCGTAATGTATCCACCCTATAAAGGTAAATTTAAATATATTAGAACCTTTTTTAAAAATTTATAAATTCATTCGAAAAAAGAGAGTGGGACAGAATTCTTTTAAATTCGTCCCACTCCCAGCTTGCTTTGCTTGTAGAATTTCTTGATGAAATTCTCTTTGCTGGGGCCCCGCCCACCTCCGCAAGGATGACTAGAACTGAGAAAAGCTTGATTTAAGTGCCTTCTCAGTTCAGTCAGCTACTGCGAATTTGCAAAATAGCATTATTATATTATTTATGTCCCAGCCTGGCTATTTATATAGTTTATTAAATAAAGCTAACATGTACACCCTCAGGTGCATTGTATTGCTTATCTGTTGGCGTTAATTTACCTGTATGTGTATCTCTTTTGAATACGGTAATGTCGTAATTTCCTTCTTGATGGGCACATACTAAGTAGTTATCTGTTTCAGTTATATTAAAATCTCTAGGAAATTGGTCTCCACTTTTAACAATTTCTACTGGGTTTAGTCCAGCACCATCATCTGTAATCGTGAAGACAGCAATACTATCATGACCGCGATTACTAATATATAGCGATTGTTGATCATGAGATAATCGGACAGCAGCTAGTTTAGTATCTTCATTGAAATCTTCTGGAATCGTTAAATGACGTTCTATTTCTTTAAATTTGCCATCCTCATACTTAGCAACACTTACATAATTAGATAATTCATGAACAATGTATGCATATTCGCCATTATTATGAAAAGCAATGTGTCTAGGACCATCTTGATCTTTAAATTGAGACACTTTATACTCTTTTAAGCCTTCACTACTATATTCATACGTGACAACACGATCAGTACCTAAATCCGTAGCTACAACGTATTTACCGTCAGGTGTTTCATTTAAATAATGGACATGTGAATGCTCTTGGCGTTCGTGACTACCAAGTGGATAGTCGTGGTGCAATTCTTGAATTAACTTCACAATTTCACCTGTCTCTTTATTTAATTGATATATTCTAGCGATACCCGCGCCGTACACCGCTTCAAACAAGAAATTATGATCTGTGGATACTGAAATATAACAGCCTGTACCCGCTTCAGAAGCTAAGCATTTATTGATTAATGTTAGTGCACCTGAATGGTCTTTTTTAAATGCTGCTACTCCGCAATGTGTTCCCTCTTTCGTGATGGCATATAAATAATCGTCGGTTTGCGCAAGGTAGGTTGATGCTTCAATTTCATAACCCGTAGTAACAGCACTAATGTGACCATTATCTTCATTTAATTCGAATAAATAAATCCCTTTACCCTCTTTTTTCGTATATGAACCGATATAACCCTTAGTTGTCATCAGTATACCTCCTAAGTTCTAGTTATCTTTATTTTATTAAAAGAAGGGGCACTATGACAATTATTCTTAATCGCTCTAACCCATTAATTAAAAAGAAAAACCAGTAACCTCAAAATTGAAGTTACTGGTACTATTACGCAAATTACGCGTTATTACTTTCAATATCTGAAACGATTTCTTTCGTTTTTCTTTCGATATCTTCAAAGTCTTTTTTGAAGATGTAAGCAAATGCTACAACACCAACACCAACGACTACTGATGTAATAACTACTAAGCTTAATAAGAATTTGAATAAACCTTTAATTAAATCCCACATGTATGTTTCACCTCTAAATAGAAATAAGTATGTTTACAATATTATATATTATCATACTTACTGTTATCATTAAATAGATACCTTTTTTCGTCTTATAATAATCACTAAAAATTGAATTTCAAAAACTTCATAAGTTTTCAATTGTACATTAGTTTAATACATCCACCAAGCTTTTACTTTGTTATATACTTTTAAATAAGCGTCCTGAAACATAGTACCCCTCCTTGTTTTTTAAAATTTTCTTGCTATTATGTTTAGTATAGTAATAATTATATTAGTTTTCAATTAATGCTATTTTACAATATTTTGAATTTTCAGGAGGCCTTCTCATGCAACAAGTGAAATCAGATATCATGACGTTTCGAGGGTCACATTTTGATTTAGGTGTTAAAACAGCGCAATGGCTTAAACAAACGCCTTTACTAGAAAATCGTGAACGTGAATGGAAAAAACGTATGCCTCGTTTTGATATAGATGTTAATGAAACTTATTCAGTTTTTCAAACATATGCACCCCAAATTTGGGAAGAAATTATGGGAATGCAAGAAATACTGAATCTACCTACAAAACAAATGATATTAAATTTTGCACATTATCGTTTCACAGATTTAAAAGAAAGTGGCTGTACTGTATTCCAAGGCCCAGATTATATGATTCGTAATTATGATTATCATCCTGCCACATATGATGGAAGATACTTATTATTCCAACCCAATGACGGTGGTCTAGCGCAAATTGGACCTACGTCTAGAGTGACAGGTCGTATGGATGGCATGAATGAAGCTGGTTTGACGATGGGATATAACTTTATGCATCGTAAACATCCTGCTAATGGCTTTGTATGTTATATGATTGGACGCCTTGTTTTAGAATATTGCAGAGATGTAGATGAAGCTGTTAAATTCTTAAACGAACTTCCACATAGAAGCTCATTTAGTTATATTTTAATGGATAAAAAGCTTAATCACGCCATCGTTGAAGTGACACCACGTTCATTTGATGTTAGATATGATAAAGTATGTACAAATCATTTCGAAATCTTAACACATGAGAATCGAAATTACACGAAAGAATCACGTGAACGGTTAGAACGGACGATTTCTCAAACTTCACAATCCCTAGATAAACATACAGCCTTTAAATTATTTAATGATCCGAAGTTTGAAATTTATAGCAAATTATTTAGAAGTTGGTCAGGTACAATACATACGTCAATGTATGAACCACAAAACTTAACCGCTTGGATGACGTTAGGTGAAAATCAAGCTCCGACTTCAATTAATTTTCAATCATGGCTTGATGGACATGAACTAGACATTCAGCAATTTAAAGGTCAAATTGATACCGATTTAACTTTCGCTAATTATTAAAAAAGAGGCTGGGAGATAAATAATATAACGAAGCTATTTTGCAAATTCACAGTAGCTGACTGAACTGAGAAGGCACCTAAATCAAGCTTTTCTCAGTTCTAGTCACCCTTGCGGGCGGGGCCCCAACATAAGCAGGTTGGGGATACGACGAATTTAAAAGTATTCTGTCCCACTCCCTACATGACAAATGATTGCCTCTTGTTATGTAGGCAATCATTTTATTTTAATATCTTTTTTAACAGTGTAAAACTCAACCACATTATCACTATTTCCTACCTTACCGTTGTTAAATGCTTTATTCTCAACTTTAGCTTCACCAGTACCTGGATGTAATTTTAATAACGTATTTTTCGGTTTATCTTTATAGTCCAAATAAATAGAATCATGTTTACTTGAACCTCTAACATCCGTTTCACTATACATATCTGTGAAATTCAAATGACCTTCTTCAGTCACAAACAGGGCGTTTTGAAGTATTGTCTTGTTTACTTTAATGGCACCTAAATGCGTCTTAAATTTACTGTTGTGGATTTCACTATTTTTAATGTTTACACTACCAGAATCGCTCTTAAAAATAAGGTTATTTAATTTAGAGTTGTTAACTTTTAAATGTTTAGTACCTTGGTAAATCAAACCATTCTTAATATTAATCCCATCTAAAATTATATTTTCAAAATTTGAATGTATATCTAAATTGTTTATATTTTTATTAGGAATTGTAATTTCGATTTCAGATTTGCTCTGATTAAAAGGGTTAATATTGATGCTATAACCTCTTTTGTTTGATCTATGCTCTTTTACATTTAAGGTATCATTTGTGTGATATACCTTAACATCATTATCCCCATAATATTTAACACCACAATGGTTACCTTGTTTAATTGTGACTTCTGAATTGTAACTCTCAACATTTAAATTAGTCATTTTCATATGATTGTAAGCTTTATCATATTTGAGTTTTTTAAATTCATCTTTGTCGTGTACAAACCAGACTAAAGTTGCAGCCAAGAAAAAACCTATAAATATTACTATGCCAGCTATCATTGCCTTTTTCATTGTTTAATTCTTCCTTTAACTGTTTGGATATACCAAGTTAAATATTTTAATACAAGTCGATATATATTTTGCGTGATTTTCATTGTGAGTACAAATAAAACGATACCAATCCCTGCATATGAAATGCTAAATAAGAAATTGCTAAACGAATCAACAATCCCCTTGACGATACTCATCGAAATAATGATTAATGGAAGACAAATTAAAAAGACTGAAAATAAAAACACACCAAATAATATCACTAAAAATATCACTATAGGAATAATAATAAAGAAAAATGAAAGTACACCGAGACTCAATGACGCCATTATTGCTCTAACAATATTTTGAAGGTTAGGGGTAACTTTAGCATAAGAAATCGCTTCTTTCGCTTTGACTTCCTTACCAATATCATGTGGTTCACGCAAGTCTGATATGATGTCTTTTTCTGATTTCCCTTTTGTTTCTTGTTCATAGAAATGATTTTCATAATCATCCATAAGTTTGTCTTTTTCTTCTCTTGGCAATTGATCTAGTTCTAATTCAAGTTCATTTAAAAAGGTAATCTTATCCATTTTTTCACATACTTTCTTAATTGAATTATCTCTATTTCATTGAAAAAGTAGCTTGCTTAAAATTGAATTATACGCGGATCACTGTTAACGACTAAAAAATTCAATTCGTTTAACCACATTATCTTTATACAAAATGGATAGTTTCATATGATGATCTTTATCAACATAGATTAATGCATCATACCCCCTACCAACTTTGTCCTTACGATAGTTCTCACCCAAGTAGTTAATGGCATGATCAACGTTGTCTCCAATTTTAATGCCAAAATTAGTTGTCACGTCCTGATCATTAATGAGCACTATTCCTTTTACCTTCTGGTGTTTATTTTTGACTTTCACCGTTAGATTTTTATGATTTTTATCATTGTAAAATTTATATCTGTCCAACTTAATATTACGATTAATCTCGTAATTATCATCATTAAATTGTTGATTCATTTGAATACCATTAATTTTCACTTCTGTAAGATCAATAGTTTTTTCATTTTTATAGATTGTAAGACAAATAACGACTATCAAAGCTATGATTGTAAAGATAATAAAAATTACCCATCTATTTTGTATACGCAAATGTACCACCACTTCTATTCTTAATAACTTAAATATATCATAACCGCTTACTAAGAAACATCTATCCACGAAGAATCGTTTCTTACACAATTGTAACGTTAATTTATCATTATAAGAAACACAGTCATACTAATATATTTTGAGTTTTATAATTATCCATTTTCAGTGAAAATTGTTATAATAATATAAATTTAATGGGGAGGTATTTCTTATGGCTAATTTAGAAACGTATTTTAAAAAGAGTCAACCACTAGATGACTATATCGAAAACATGACTGTAAATAAAGACAACGTATTATCGATTTACAATGCATTCACGCCACCTTCAACTGACGACAGAATCGGTCAACTTAAAGACCGTCCCTATTCGAAAGTGTTAGTTATAAGTGAAGATTGGTGTGGCGACGCTATGATGAACTTGCCTATACTAAAGCATATTAGTGAGTCTCTTCAGCTAGAAGTTCGTGTATTCCATAGAGATGAAGATACAGATCTAATTGACCAGTATTTAACAAATGGTACTGCACGTTCGATTCCAATCTTTATCTTTATGAATGATCAATTTGAACAAGTTAGTGTTTGGGGACCAAGAGCGCGTGAAGCTCAAGACTATGTTACGCAACTAAGAGCTGAGAAATTACCTAATAAAGAAGCGCCTGATTATAATGACAAGGAGAAAGAGGTTCACCACGAAATCGCTACTAAATATAAATCAGATTCTGAATTATGGAATCAAGTTTATGATTCCATTATCAGTAAATTAATGCTATAAACGCAAATAAAAACAAATTGGGTAGTGAAGCAGATATTATTTTATTTCTGCTCCACTACCCTCTTTATTTAGGAACAACTTCCTATGCTTGTCTTATATATCTCTTTTAGCTGCATAAGCAATATTCGCAATGAATAAAACAACAATTGATGCTAATGAGATAAACCATTGCCAATTTGAAAATTTAATGCTATCCGTTTGAGATTTCTCAGTTAAATAACTGAAAGGAATATATTTTAGTGATTTTTGAATTTTTTCGCCCCAATCAGGAATCAAACCAATAAAAGGTTGAATAAACGGTACGATAAATACTAAGAAGATGCCTAACGTGAAAATAACTGCTGGTTTTTGAACTATTAATGTAACTAAGAATAATAGTAAACCAAAGAATAGTAAGAAGATAAGATAGAACCATATGTTCGTTAAGAACTTATCTCCGTCTAAATTTTTTCCATCAGTAAATGCTTGTACTAACATTAAAGTAATATATGTGATAAGTGCAAAAATAAAAGAAATTAACACAATTGAAATTGTTTTAGCAATGATATAACCAATTCTATTCTTCACTTTGTTCATATACAGTTGAATCGTACCTTGAGAATAATCACGAGTAATCGTCTTAATCACTACTAGCAAGCCAAAGAATAAGAACATCCAATTTGCCATAGATAAAATTGACGAATAATTTACTTGATCATTATTTCGTGCCATTAAGAATGTTATTAATCCTAAAACTAACCAGATTAATAGTAATGCAATGTAAGTTAGATAACTTTTACAAAAACTCAATATATCATATTTAACTAATTGTAAACTTCTCATTTATTTGTCACCTCTTTGATTAATATTAAAGTACGTATCACGAAGCGAGCTTTTTCTTGTTTCAATATACTTAGGATATAGATCTTTTTGTGCTAAAGATTTGAGTAATTGTTTGTAATCTTTTTGCGCCTTAATCATGATTTCTCCACTATCTTTATGAGATTGAAGTACGTTGAAATGTGCTGTTAAATAGTCAAGCGCTGTGTTAAATTCTTCAACTTCGAATTTAAGTGATGTATGATCTTGAGCGCTACCGTCTTTCATATTAACGTCTTGTACAAAGTTACCGTCACGTAAGAAGACAGCTCTATCACAAATCAATTCTATATCTTCTAATTTATGGCTTGAAATTAATATTTTCATTCCTAAATCATTCACTAATGATTGAATCGTTTCTAAGACATCAATCGAACCATCTGGATCCATACCATTGGTTGGTTCATCTAGTATTAAATATTTCGGTTTATTCATTAATGAAACAGCAATCGCTAGTTTTTGTTTCATACCCATTGAATATTTTTTTACCTTTTTCTTAATGTATGGTCTCATACCAAATGCGTCTATAATTTTATCTGTATAATCTTTGTCGAAACCTTTTCCTAGAACCTGAGCAAATAATCTCAAGTTATTTAAACCTGTTTTATTATCATAGAGCTTTGGATGTTCAATAAGATAACCTACGTTCTCGCTATCGTTTAATTGAACCTTTCCTTTGAAATTAATAATATTACCATTCATTACTTTCATTAATGTTGTTTTACCAACACCATTTTTACCAATTAAACCTACAATTTGACTATCTCCAAAATCAAAATTGATATTATCTAAAACATCATTATCTCCATATGTTTTTGTAATGTTTTCTAATTTCATGTAAGCCCTCCTTTATTTTCACGCTGATTGATACGTTTTAATTGAATCAAATAGTTTATAATCATCCAAATAATACTTAAAATCAATAAACCGTAATTGTAATAGACGTCTAACACATTATAGGTATAGTAGTGTTGGAACACGAGTATATTAATAACTGCGAATACCGTTGTTATTGCAAATGGTATAGCCAACATCATAATCATAATATATGGTGCATAAGCTATGCCTTCACGCTTTCTTTCAGTGTTCCTACTAAATGCAATTGGAATGCTGAAAAAATTCACGAATATAAAAGCTATTGCAGTTGAATACCTTAAATCTCCAAAATCTATATTGGACGATTGAAAATTATATAATGCGATAATACATCCACCAAATAACGTTAACACAATACATGTAATATAATTTGCGTTGAGCATATCTTTCTTAGAAACAGGTAAGCTTTCGTAAAATAAATACGAACTTTTTCCACCTAACCTTCTATGCAGTCTAAATAAATGTCCAGAATCTAAAATGCTGACAACCATTAATGTGATAGCAATGGGTGCATAGAACAGAAAATAAAGTTCGGTTTTAGAAAGTACCAATGCATATAGTGGATTAAAGAGCAATAACGCAAGATAAATGACTATTGTTACACTTCGACATTTAAAATTTCTAATTAATAATTGCTTCATTTTACCAACCTACTTTGCTGAAATTCTTGTTGATTGTCACGCAGATGAGATTTTTCGATATAAATCATTAGTTCTTCTATTGTAGGTTGTTGAATATTAACGTTGTTTGCAAACAATTCTTTAAACACTTGAGCATGTTGCGTAAATCCTTTAAATCCAGTCGATTTCACTTCTTTATAAAGAAATAAACGATTTAATTCTTCGTCTAAATCTTCATTATCACCTTGTACTATTGCGTATTGTTCTTGTAATTGATGGCGGAATCCTTGCATGATAATTTCTCCATTTTTTATGTGTACAAGATAGTCAGCAATTTTTTCTAGGTCTGAAATGATATGCGTTGAAATAAATAATGTCTTATTTTCATCGAGTAGTTCACTTTGTAATATTTCTAACACTTCATTGCGAACGATTGGGTCTAAACCTGCAGTTGGCTCATCCAAAATGAATAATTCTGCATGGTGACTCAAAGCAAGCGCTAGTGACAATTTCATTTTCATACCTGTTGAGAAATGCTTAATTTTATCATTAAAAGGTAGTTTAAATTTCTCTAAGTAATATTTGAACGTTTCTGAATCCCAATCACTATAAAATGGTGATACCATTTTTTCTAGTTTTTTTGGAGTCCATTGTTGATTAAAGTAAATTTCAGAATAAACAAAACCTAATTTATTTTTAATCCATTTCGGTTTATTTGTAATTCGTTCACCGAAAATGAAAATATCACCATTACTAGGTTCTAATATATCCATTATCAACCGAATCATTGTCGTTTTTCCTGCGCCGTTAGCCCCAATGAACCCAGTTACAAATCCTTGAGGAATATTGAATGAAAGATTGCTAATTGAAAATGCTTTATTTTGATACGATACATTTTTTACTTCAATGACATTCATTCTTCTTCCTCCTCATAAATTAAAGTTAATATTTCTTTTAATTCTTTCAGAGGCATATCGATTGTTTTAGCTTCTTTGATCATTAATCGAGCAAGGTTTTCTATTACAAAGAATTGCTTTTCTTTTAATATTGAACTATCTTGTTCTTTAACAAAGGTGCCTTTACCTCGAACAGTTGTAACAAATCCATCTTTTTCTAAATCTTCGTAAGCTCTCTTAGTCGTGATTAGACTCACTTGCAAATCTTTTGCCAGCTCCCGCATCGAAGGTAAGTGGCTACCAGCTTCAACATAGCCTTTTAAAATATTTTCTTTGATTTGTTGCTTGATTTGTTCATAAATGGGTTGTTCACTGGTGTTTTTTAGAATAATTTTCATTGATGTCCCCCTTTAATAACTGTATATACATAATATACACACTATATACACGTTTGTAAAGTCATATACGTAAATATCCCTATAAAACAAAGTTATTAAGATAAATTGTATATATATAATAGATACAATAAAAAAGTGGGAGTGGGACAGAATTCTTTTAAATTCGTCATCCACTCCCAGCTTACTTTTCTTGTAGAATTTCTTAGTGAAATTCTCTTTGTTGGGGCCCCGCCCGCAAGGTTGACTAAAACTGAGAAACGCTTGACTTAAACGCTTTTTCAAATCAGTCAGCTACTGCGAATCTGCAAAATAGCATGAGTATATTATTTATGTCTGAGATTCTTAAAGTGCTATTTTTTATTTTTCTTTCTATCATTACTACGATTAATAAAAGCACATATCATAAACATGATTGCAGCTAATAATAATTTAACGCCTTGATCTTCATGTCCTGAAGCTTGTAAGTAATAACCAATAACAAATAAGACAATTGCCAAGGTCACGAAAATCTTAGTTAAATGTTTCATCATAATTAACACCTCAATAACCGTATTATAACAAACATCAAGAAATATTACGGTTTCAATAGATATTTAAAATTGAAAATATGCTTCCATATGTTAAAATTTAAGTGTATCCACGAATTACATTACACAGCCCCTAACTTGTAACGGCAAGTTAGGGGCCTTTGTGTATGGTCATCTACTTATCTTTCCACTTAGATTCTAACCAAACACGAAATATGACGAGTATACCACCCGTAATCAGTGTCACCATACCCTCTAATAGCCACGACATTACACTACACCTCCAAATGAAAAGTGTCATATCTTATGATGACCTGTCATCATTTTAACACAAAAAGCGAACAAATGTTCGATTTATAAGAATCTTAACTATCAATTCTATGTAATCATAATAGGAACACTTTATCTTTATGACATTTAAAGATAATATATTATTAAACACTAAAAAAAGTGAGGTTAAATAAATGAACCCATTAGCTCAAAACTTAAATAATCAACTTGTTGATGATTGTCCTGAAATTTTAAGTATGCTTTCAACGCTAGGCCAATCTATGTACTATCCAAAAGGTATATTATCTCAATCGGCTGATGCTAAAAAAACAAAATACAATGCGACAATTGGTATGGCTACAAATAAAGATGGAAAAATGTATGCTGATACGTTATTTGATGTCTATAATCATCTATCACCTGATGACGTATTTCCATATGCACCACCACAAGGATTAGAAGCTTTAAGAGATTTATGGCAAGATAAAATGCTCAAAGAAAATCCTGATTTATCAAAAGAAACGATTAGTAGACCAATTGTCACTAATGCGTTGACTCATGGTTTATCTCTAATTGCTGATTTATTTGTAGAAAGTGGCGATACGATCTTAGTACCTACACACAATTGGGGTAACTATAAATTAATATATGAAACACGTCATTCAGCAAATATTGAGACATATTCAATATTTAATCAAGAAGGTCACTATACAACAAATGATTTAGTAACTACTTTAGACAACTACAATCAAGATAAAGTCGTTCTCATTCTGAATTACCCTAACAATCCTACTGGTTATACACCGAACAAAGATGAAGTTGCAACTATAGTATCAACTATTCGTTCACTTGCTGAAAAGGGCACAAAAGTGATAGCTGTTGTTGACGATGCTTACTACGGTTTATTTTATGAAGATGTGTATCGCCAATCTATATTTACTGCGTTAAATCAAATTGAATCAAATAATATATTACCGATTCGTTTAGATGGCGCTACTAAAGAATTCTTTGCTTGGGGACTACGTGTTGGTTTCCTTACATTTGGTCTAAGCAATCATACAGCTAAAGAAGTGTTAGAGGCGAAAGTTAAAGGTTTAATACGAAGTAATATTTCAAGTGGACCAATGCCTTCACAAAGTGCTATTAAATACGTCTTAGAACATCATGACCAATTTGACAAAGAAATTCAACAAAATATTGATACTTTACAACAACGATATGAAGTAACTAAGTCAGTTGTATATGATGATAAATACAAAAATCATTGGCAAGCATATGATTTTAACTCAGGTTATTTCATGGCAGTCAAAGTCAATGGCGTAAATCCTGAAGAACTTCGTACGCATTTAATCAATGAATATTCAATTGGAATCATTGCTTTAAATGACTCTGATATCCGAATTGCGTTTAGTTGTATTGAAAAAGATGATATTCCGCATGTGTTTGAATCAATCGCAAAAGCAATAGATGATTTAAAGTAAACAATTGATAAAATGAAGTAATGTAATTATGATGTTAAGAAAAAGTTCTCATATTCGATTAATTCATTCTTTCAGAACGACAAAACAACTCGAAAACTGTGATCTTAATGGTAATTATTTTTTCAATATTGCTTATTATTACTTTTATCTCAACGTCATATCATTTGTATCTTTACGCATTTACGTCAACTGGACACGTGCCCAAAAATTTATATTTTTTCATAGGATCACTCATTTTATTTATTCTATTTGGAGCATGGTTACTAGATTTATTATAATTTTTTCTATTATCATTCTTAAGTAATGTAAAAAACGAGTCTTGGTTATAATGCCAAGACTCGTTTTTATTCTAGATAGTATCGTTTTTCATAAAGTTATCATCTTATAAAAGTTATCTATCTAATTCTGTTTTCTTCCACTTTCTAATTTTGGTTCTAAATGTCTTAAATGGTGCTACTGTGTTAATATGAATCCACTTCCAAACTGGCCATTTGGAAGGCGTTGATGAAGCCCATTGCCTTTTATCACTCTCAAATAATGTTTTATCATCTAAACTTTTAATTAATTCAATCATGCTATCTACTTCTTCATTAAACTGATTAATAAGTTGTTCTAATGTGTAATTTGAGTAGGTTTGATAAAATTCTTGATATAGTCCCCCTAAATTATTCCACTTATAATTCGGGCTAGGTGTTACAACGGATATATTATTTTTATTATCCCTTTCCCAAGATTGAATTAAATTTAACCATCCTAACTGATATGCAATCATTTGCGCTGGTGTCCTATCAATACCAGTTTTATATATATCCTTTTCTGCTTCTGATACATCACTAAATTCGTGAATAAATAAATCGGCTCTTTTCCTAATTTCAATTATTAAAGCATCTTTATCCGCATAAGTTTGCATCTCATCACCACCAATTATTTATATACTTATTATATAATATTCCATCCAATTAAAATATGTATTTATCAACTATAATTTAAACCTAAATTTAATATTTTTATTATTAAAATATTTTCATCTATCAAAAAACGCTTTTCAAAAGAAGTCATCTTTTGAAAAGCGCTTATGTTACTAAATCAAATTAGCTTATAATGTAGTTTGATTCAAACCATTTTATTGTATAATTATTGATTTAATTTGTAGTTAATAAGATTCATTTAAAATTTCTTCATTTAACCTGCTTCTTTAATTTTCTAATATGCTTGGATCTGTGAACCAGTAATCCTCTGCTTTATAAGAAATAACATGTCCATGGACAGCATCAATGTTTTGCCATGTCTTTCATTTTTCAAAATCAAAATTACTATTTTTTTAATAATCTTCTTAATACAGGGCTTCAGTTTAATAGTCTTATCTTATTTCCTACTAACTAACATTATTCAAAAATCTTATTTAAAGACATAATATGTCTTTTCTATTTGTTAATTTGTATTGAGCACTACTTAAAAAAGTAGTTTTAATAATTATCAAGGAGGAAATCTAAAATTTTATTAACATCAGCATTAGCAGGACCAATATTATTTATAGGGGGTGGAGCAAGTCAACATGTACATGCAGCTGATAGTGTAGTAAACACTAACAATGCGACTAATATCGCTATTGAAGTTATGAATAAAAATGGTAATGATGGCCCTAGATTAGAAAATTATTATGATGTAGAAAATAAAGGGAATTACTATTTAGTTCAGTATGGTAATAAATCTGGTGCTGGAACTGGAGCTATAAGGGTTTATAAAAACGGCGATGTAACTAAAGAAAGTGGATACAATGCTACTATTGACAAAGGTAACTTCACTTATATTGGCAAATATGATTTGGACAAATCTTTGAATAGCCAAAAGCTATCTAACAATAATTATCAATCAGTTCAAAATACTAAAAAAACTACATCAACTAACGACAACAGAAATATAACAAATGGAATTGACATTCCCTAAATGAATCTAAACCAACTAGTAAATCTTTACCAGAAACAGGTAAGCAATCTAATTCTAATTTAATTTCTATTGTCGCTTCTATATTATTAGCCGCTGGTTCTTTATTAGCATATGGGCGACTTTCTATATCTAAATAATTATTATCATAAGATATTAACATTACTTATTCGGAGGATCATTTATGAAACGTAAATTAATTTATTTTATCTCAATTACTTGCTTAGTATTATTACTTGCTGCATGTGGTAATGGACTAAAAGAAGGAAAATATAATTTTGCACAGAGTAGTGGTATTGACTATTTAAATAGTGACATGGTTTTGGAGGTTCCAAAAGATAATGCCAATACAGCTAAATTAACATATGGTGGCGAAACATTAAAAGTTACAATAAAAGGTGGAAAAATGATATTTTCAGATGGTAATGATAAAGAAAGTATAAATTATAAAGTTGAAGAAAATGGTGAAACTATCAAATTAGATGGCGGAGAAGGTCATAATGCAATATTTAGAAAACATTAACAACCCTAAAATCCTTTAAATTTGTTTCAAAGCCATTTTAACATGTTTTATTAGTCATATTTTATATATCGTTTTAAAGTAAATCTTAAAAATACCAACCCCTTTTTAAGTACAATAAAAGGGTAGCTTATTCAGCTACCCTTTTCCTATTCTATCATAATATATTTGTCGTTTTACATCATGCCTGGCATGCCACCCATACCTGGATTGTCATTATTATCTGGTTCAGGGATAGTTGCAACTACTGCTTCTGTAGTTAAGAACATCGCAGCAACACTTGCAGCATGTTGTAATGCAGAACGCGTTACTTTTGTAGGGTCAACGATGCCTTCTTCAAGCATATTTACCCATTCATTCGTTGCGGCATTGAATCCAACACCGGCATCTGCATGTTTTAATCTCTCAACAATAACTGAACCTTCAAGACCAGCATTCTCAGCAATTTGACGTACAGGTGCAGATAACGCTTTAAGTACGATATTCACGCCTGTTGCCACATCACCTTCCGCTTCTATTTCTTCTACTTTATTATAGATGTTTACTAATGCCGTACCACCACCGGCAACGATGCCTTCCTCAACTGCAGCACGTGTAGAGTTTAAAGCATCTTCAATACGTAATTTACGTTCTTTCAATTCAGTTTCAGATGCAGCTCCGACTTTAATTACTGCAACACCGCCAGCTAATTTAGCTAAACGTTCTTGTAATTTTTCTCTATCAAAATCAGAATCCGTTTCTTCAATTTGTGCTTTGATTTGACTGACACGTGCATCAATACTATTGTCATCTCCATCGCCATCGACAACTGTAGTATTATCTTTAGTTACTTCAACTTTGTTGGCAGTACCTAGCATATCAATAGATGCGTCTTTTAATTCTAAACCTAAATCATCCGTAATAACTGTAGCGCCAGTTAGGATTGCTAAGTCTTCTAACATCGCTTTACGACGATCACCAAAACCAGGTGCTTTAACTGCAACTGCAGTAAATGTACCACGCATACGGTTTAATACGATATTAGTTAAAGCATCACCTTCAACTTCGTCAGCTACAATTAAAATTGGACGACTTGATTGCACGACTTGTTCTAATAAAGGTAAGATATCTTGGAAAGAAGAGATTTTTTTATCTGTCACTAAAATATATGGTCTTTCTAATTCAGCAATCATTTTATCTGAATCTGTAACCATGTATGGTGATTGATATCCTCTATCAAACTGCATACCTTCAACAACTTCTAATTCTGTATCTAGTCCATTTGATTCTTCAATTGTAATAACACCGTCATTACCCACTTTATCCATTGCTTCAGAAATATATTTGCCAATTTCTTCATCTGCTGCTGAAATAGCACCAACTTGCGCAATTTCATTTTTATTTTCTACTTTTTGAGAGATATCGTGTAGTGCTTGTACCGCTACTCTTACAGCTTTATCGATACCTTCACGCAGTCCTACTGGGTTCGCACCACTTGTGACGTTTTTTAACCCTTCTTGAATCATGGCTTGAGCTAATACAGTTGCTGTTGTAGTGCCATCACCAGCAATTTCATTTGTTTTATTCGCTACTTCTTGAACTAATTTCGCACCCATATTTTCGTAAGGATCTTCTAATTCAATTTCTTTGGCAATTGTAACACCATCATTTGTAATTAATGGTGCGACATACTCTTTATCTAAAACTACATTACGTCCTTTAGGTCCAATTGTAACTTTAACAGCATTGGCTAATTTATCTACACCACGTAACATTGCTTGTCTTGCATCTTCAGAAAATTTTAAGTCTTTAGCCATTTAATGTACCTCCATTATGTCAATAAATTTAATGTTGATTATTTATAAAATTTTAGTCTTCAATAATAGCAAGTAGATCTTCAACATTTAAAATTAAGTATGTTTCATCTCCACGTTTAACTTCTGAACCAGCGTATTCTTGGAATACTACTCGGTCTCCTTCTTTAACCTCTGGAGCAACCCTTTCACCATTGTCTAGAACTCGTCCAGTTCCAACAGCTACTACTACACCTTCGTTAGACTTTTCTTTCGCACTGTCAGTAAGTACAATGCCACTTTTTGTTGTTTGTTCTTGTTCTTTGCGTTCAATAATCACACGATTTCCTAATGGTTTAAGCATGATCGTTCCTCCTTAACAGGTTCCTTTTTAGCACTCGAAATAATTGAGTGCTAATCTACATCTTATATTAATCAAATTTGGTCAATTTTTCAAGCGAAAGGATTATCTATATTTTGTATAACATACAAATTTACGATAAACTAACTAATGTTGATTATTATTTTTGGAGGAATAGAATGAAGAGAATTTGGGTAGCATTTCTTACCATTGTTATTTATGCTTTAGCACAGTTCTTACCCTTATTAATACAGCATTTACCTTTCTTTAGTAATTTAAAAGGGATGGAACTTGCAAAAGCTGGCGTTTATACTCAAGTGATTTTATTTGTAATCGCGGCTTTATTAATTATTTGGTTAAACAGTATCATTAAAAATCCAACTAGATTAGAGCAAGGATATAAAGAACCTAAACGCTACATTTTACCATGGGCTTTACTAGGATTTGTTGTAGTTATGATATACCAAATGGTAGCTAGTCTAATCACTATGTGGTTAGTCGGTCAACCACAGCAAAGTCCTAATACTGAGAGAATAATGGCAATTGCTAAACAGCTTCCAGTATTCATATTATTAATCTCAATTGTCGGTCCAATACTAGAAGAATATATATTCAGAAAAGTTATATTCGGTGAAATTTATAATAAAATTAAAGGAAACCGAATTGTCGCATTTTTAATTGCTTCTATTGTAAGTTCAATTTTATTTGCAATCGCACATAATGATGTTAAATTTTTCTTCATATACTTTGGAATGGGCATGTTATTCTCGCTTGCTTATGTCTTGACTAAACGCATTGCAGTTCCAATTATTATCCACATGCTACAAAATGGTTTTGTAGTTGCAGTCCAATTTTTCTTTGGTGATACGGTTAAGCAGTTACAAGAACAAAGTAATTTTATTGTTCATTTATTTATGTAAAAGTTAACGGGAGTGGGACAGAATTCTGTCCCACTCCTGTTTTTCTTTTAGTTTTTAATTTTTCTATAAATAAATCCACCAGTGACGCCTATGAAAATCACAATTATAGATGTGATTAAAGCTATATTAATGTTTTTATATTTATCATTATTTTCCGCTTCTTTACTCTCCTCTTTACTATCTATAATTTTATCTTCATCGTGACTCTGAATATCAGCCTCTTCTTCTTTATCCCTATCACTTGGTTTTTTCAAGTCTGGCATTGAGCCAATTTCACCCATGATGAGTGCCAATACTTGCTCATCTAAATTTTTGTAATATTTTTTTGAGTTTAATGGATTAAAATACTCAAATCTAAAGTAGTTTGAGCCTTTTTGCAAGTAATCTAAATATTGATTATTAAATGATTGTTTGCGAAAAAGTCTATAAAAATCTTGATTTGAAATGTACTCATTATTATTGCCTAACCTATTAACCTGATTAATGATATATGGGTTATATTTATATGAACCATTAGCCAAATCATTTAATCTGTTTAAAAGTGCCGATTGACTATAGAATGGAAATTGATTTTGTCTATGATCATTATTTGTATAGACTTCCGTATCATTTTGGTTATGATGATGTTGTAAACGTCCACCATAATACCATTGATTAGTCGTAGTTGAACCATTCATTTCTGATTGATTTTGGCGTTTATTCGGATATATATGATGAATCATTGAATCAGACACATTATGATCGTGATGTGACCAAGTCGGTTGTTGTCCTTGATCAGTTCCATAATTATTTTCTTGTGGATTATGATTTGTCATTTCATTTGGATTTGAATGTCCTGAGTGTTCATCCTGGTGATTTCCGTGATTATTTGAACTATGATTGTTAGAACTACCATTGGAATGGTTTTGCGAACCATTGTTTGAACCGTTTTGTCCAGAACCTGTGTTGTGTTCACCTTGATTAGAGCCAGAATGTGTAATCCCATCATGGTTTGGTGGTTGCTGAGGATTACCACTTTCTCCTGGCTTATTTCCTTCATCTGGTTTATCTGTTCCTTGATTGCCTGGCTTGCTTCCTCCATTATGTTGACCTGAATCATCATTCCCTGGCTTACTTCCTTCACCAGGTTGATCCTTTCCAGACGCTCCAGGTTTGTCTTCTTCACCTGGTTTATCCGTTTCTTGATTGCCTGGTTGATTTGATTCGCCCTCACCTGGCTTGTTTCCTTCGTCTGGTTTGTCTGTATCACTATCCCCGGGCTGGCCTTCTCCTTCTTGATTACCTGAGTTATTTTCCCCAGGTTGATCTTTATCACCAGGATGCGTTGTATCGTCCTCATCAGAGTTGTTGCCTTCATCTGGTTTATTCGTTTCGTTCTCACCGGGTTTGTGTTCTTCATTTGGATTGTCTACATCTTGATTTCCGGGATTGATTTCTCCTTCTTGGTTACCTGGATGACTATTTCCTGGTTTACTTGAATTTTCCTCGGTATCATTGCCATCATCGTTCTCCGGTTGACTGTTTTCAGTTGAATTATCATGATTCATAGTATTGTCATGATCTGACTGCGTATCACCATTATCTTCAGTAGATGGTTTCATCTCTCCATGGTTTTGACTATCTGAGTTTTTTTCTGAAGCAGCAGTATTTTGGGTATCAGATTGATGATTGTCATAATGGTCATTCTGATTATTTAAATCATTTTGTGTACGTGTATCTGTAGTAACCGCATTCTGATTAACCTCATCTGTAGCCGGTTGATTTTTATCTGCAGCTTTCACCTCGTTCTCATGACCTATCACAGATGTACTCAATGCTAAAATCAGGCTAGTTTGGGCTAATTTCTTTTTCATCAATCTTCCACCTCCTTGTGTTTTATAACACTTTCAGTATAAAGAATATTTATCTATTATGCATGGATATATGATTAATGATAAAAAATATTAATACTTTTGACATTTTTTGTAAAAAAACATTTTACAAATACTAGTATAATATTTATACTTAGGATATAACTTATACAAACAAAGGAGATTTTACATGGGCTTATTTAGCAAATCGAAAACGAAACCATTTTTACAAGAGATTGAAGATAGACGTACAATTTATAGTACAGAAACTACCATTTCAATTAGTGACAAAGAACTCGAAGATATGATTGAACATATCATTAAATACACACCTTCAGCTTTTAACTCTCAATCTACAAGAATTGTATTATTATTAAATGATCAACATCATAAATTCTGGGATAATACTAAAACTGTATTAAAAGATGTTATGGGTCCTGATCGTGATTTCGCTCCAACCGAGCAACGCATTGATGGCTTCAAACATGCTTATGGTACAATTCTTTATTTTGAAGACGAAGATGTTATTAAAGGCTTGCAAGAACAAATGCCAAATTATGCTGATAACTTTGCAAACTGGTCAGTTCAAACGAATGCAATGCACCAATTTGCTATCTGGACTGCTTTAAGTTCAAAAGGTATTGGCGCTTCTTTACAACACTACAATCCATTAGTTGATCAAATTACTACACAATCATTTGATATCCCAGCTTCATGGAAACTTGTAGCTCAAATGCCGTTCGGAGATATCCGTGAACAAGCTGGCGAGAAAGAAATTCAACCTACTGACAACAGATTCATCGTTAAAAAATAATTTATCTATAACTTACTTAGTTAAATCAATCATTAAAGACTCAATTTCTACTTAGACACTTTGTTCTATTTGAAGTTGAGTCTTTTTTAACGTATTTTTCTATAGCATCTGCATAGATTAAGAAACTCGCTCAATTTTTGATTTTCTTTTTTTAATTTAGTAAATTAGAGTTAATCTTGGGATGAGGAGATTTTAAAATGAAAGTACAAATATTTCAATTTTATGTTGAATACGGTAACGTTGAAAAAAATGAAAATAAAATTAAAAGTTGGTTTGAAAATAAATTAGAAGCAGATACAGAGGTCGTTGTTCTGCCGGAAATGTGGAATAACGGTTATGCATTAAATGAGTTGAACCAAAAAGCTGATAGAGAACTTAGCCGCAGTTTCCCATTCATTCAATCATTAGCACAACAATATCATGTCGATATTGTCGCTGGTTCCGTTTCTAATATTAGAAATGGTAAAGTTTATAATACTGCATTTACTGTTTCTAGAGAAGGACATCGAATTAATAAGTACGATAAAGTTCATTTAGTCCCTATGTTGGATGAACCGACATATTTAGAAGATGGTAAAGCAGTCCCAGAGCCATTTTCACTTTCATCAGGTACGCTAGCAACACAAATTATTTGTTACGATTTACGTTTCCCTGAGTTATTGCGATATCCAGCGCGCAATGGTACACAAGTTGCATTTTATGTTGCACAATGGCCTACACCAAGGTTAAATCATTGGAAAGCCCTGCTTCAAGCACGTGCAATTGAAAATGATATGTTTATTGTTGCATGTAATGGAACGGGAAACGATGGTAATACAGACTATGCTGGTCATTCTATGATTATCAATCCAAATGGTGAGATTTTAGCTGAACTGGGTAACGAAGAAGATACTATTGCTCATAATATCGATCTTAAAGAAGTTGATATTCAACGCGAGACTATCCCTGTATTTAAAAATTTAAAACCAAATTTATATAAATAGTGCAACATACTGTATCCAATCGTTTGGGTACAGTTTTTATTAACGACAAAAGTCGCGAGCTTGGGAGGAACTCGCGACTTTCATATTAAGGGAATGTTTTTTACAGTTATTTCAATCTTTGGGGATGTTATTAATTATGAAAATTCTACAATAGCTTACATCCTGAAAATATTTAACTTCTATATCATACAATAGCTAAGTTAAATACCTTCCACTGAGTTTCAACTTCAGTAACTTTGCTTGTTTCATTAATAAGTTGGGATGGCTTATTAATGAATACGTTTAACTACACGAAGAAAACAAATTAAGATAACTTCTAAATAAATTAGAAGCTTCTTTATTAATAATGTTCGATGGGACATTACTAATATTGAAATGGTTAACCAAAACCATTCACAACACTTACAACATATGGTAATAGGATTAATGATTTTGCAACTACAAACAAAACCATTTACCTCGATTACCAAAACAATAACTATTAAATTTAAAGACTAAGATTATTAAGTTTTTATCACTCGTAAGTGATATGAGTCTATTTAAACATAACCTTCCAATTTATTTTTAATTATTTCTTAAATCGCATGTTTTTATACATAACTGTAATATTTTATATGTTAAAATATTACTTGTAATTTCAATATAACAGTTAAGTATTTATTTTGAACAGTTACGCATAACCCCCCAGACCAATTGCGCTAAATTGTATAATCAATATAAGGAGAGTGGCACGCTATTGAAAGCAATTGATAAAAAGATTGAGCAATTCGCATTATACTTGCAACGTAAAAACAACCTAGATCATATTCAATTTTTAAAAGTGAAATTGGGATTACAAGTCGTTGTAAGCAATCTTGCTAAAACAATTGTGACCTATGGTGTTGCACTTATCTTCCATACATTTCTATACACTTTATTTACACATGTTAGTTATTTTTTAGTTAGACGTTATGCACATGGGGCACATGCAAAATCATCATTGTTATGTCATGTTCAAAATTTAATATTTTTTGTCGCTTTACCTTGGGTAGTTGTCTACATTAATCTAAATGTGGGTATAATATATTTGGCTAGTATTGTGGCTTTTGTATTAATAGTACTATTTGCTCCATCAGCCACAAAGAAACAACCAATACCACTACACTTAGTAAAACGAAAAAAATTATACTCTGTTATTTTAGCAATGGTATTAATAACTATTTCTATAGTTTTACCAGTGCCTTTCAAAGAACTTATTGTATTAGGGATATTTTTAGAAAGTTTAACGTTATTACCAATCTTTTATTCTGAGGAGGATAATTAATATGAATTTATTAACTATGTTATTCGCAAAAGTATTTAGCTTTATCTTTGGGTTAGTAGGAACATTCTCTGTTCAAGATGTGTGCAGTTTTTATTTTGATGAACCAGAAGTACCTAAAGAATTACAAGATTTATCTAAAAAATAATTAAAGAAAGTGTTAGAAATGAATCTTTTAGACTTTGTTCCATTATCAATTTTTCAATCAGTAATGTTAATCTTGGTCTCAAAAATTATTATAGATATTAAATTTAGTAAGAGGGATTATTTAACTTGTATAAGTATTATAATCCCTTGTACTATTTTATTTTATTATGTAGATAGAAAATCAGTATTAGTTCTTATAATTTCTGTCATGCTTTTCTTCTGTCTGAAGTCGGGTTTATGGTCCATATTATCAGTTTTATTATCAACACTTATAATGTATATTAGTAATTTTTTCACGCTTACTATATATGTGATAACTAATAACAATATGAAAATTAGATTTCTTGAAATTGTTGTCTATATGGTTTCATTTTTTATAATCGCAATGATATGCGCCTATTCCATTAGATTTCTATTGAAAAAGCTAAAAAAGACATATTTATTTTTTAACAATATATATATAATTCTTATCTCTGTTTTTCTAATTTTTTCAATCATTTCATTGTATCTTTATACTCAAAAATTCTATTTGGATTCAGAAGGATTAAGATTATTCGCTTATGTATTTTTAGGGATTCTATTCTTTTTAATACTTTGTATAATCATAATTACATATACAACTCATCGAGAACTTCGTTATAAACGTAATATGGAAGAGATTGAAACATATTATGAATATACTTTACAAATTGAATCAATTAACAATGAAATGCGTAAGTTTAGACATGATTATGTAAATATTTTAACTACAATGTCTGAGTATATTCGTGAAGATGACATGCCTGGGCTAAGACAATACTTCAATGAAAATATTGTACCTATGAAAGATAATCTTCAAATGAAATCAATTAAAATTAATGGTACTGAGAATTTAAAAGTACGTGCGATTAAAGGCTTAGTTACCACTAAGATTTTACAAGCTCAAGAGAAGAACATTCCTATCAGTATAGAGGTGCCTGAGTTAGTAGAACATATAGAAATGAACACGATTGATCTTAGTCGTATCATTGGAATCATTACGGATAATGCAATTGAAGCATCAGAGACGCTTGAAGATGCATTGATTCGTATAGCATTTATTAATACTGAGACGTCTGTTATGTTTATTGTTATGAATAAGTGCCAAGAAGATATGCCTCGTATTCACGAATTATTCCAAGAACGCTTTTCAACTAAAGGAGAAAACAGAGGTCTAGGATTAAGCACGTTGAAAGAAATCACTGATTCTACTGACAATGTGTTACTCGATACGACGATAGAAAATGGCTACTTTGTGCAAAAAGTAGAAATCATAAATAATTAGTCATAAGGATGTGTAATCATGAAAATATTCATTTGTGAAGATGATGTAAAACAACGCGAAAATATGGTTTCAATTATTAACAATTATATAATGATTGAAGAAAAACCAATGGAAATTGCGCTGGCAACAGATGATCCTTATGAAGTCATTGAAAAATCTAAAGAAATGAATGATGTTGGATGCTACTTTTTAGACATTCAATTAGAGGCTGATATCAACGGGATAAAATTAGGTAGTGAAATTCGTAAATATGACCCTATTGGAAACATCATTTTTGTTACAAGTCATAGCGAGTTAACATACTTAACGTTTGTATATAAAGTTTCAGCAATGGATTTTATCTTTAAAGATGATCCTAGTCAGTTGCAATCGAGAATTATTGATTGTTTAGAAACAGCGCATACACGCTTAAAATTATTGTCTAAAGAAAGTAATGTTGAGACGATAGAATTAAAACGAGGTAGTAATTCTATCTATGTTCAATATGATGACGTCATGTTTTTCGAATCATCTACAAAATCACATCGTTTGATTGCACACCTAGATAATCGTCAAATTGAGTTTTATGGTAACTTAAAAGAACTCGCACAATTGGATGATCGTTTCTTTAGATGTCATAACAGTTTCGTTGTTAACCGTCATAATATTGAATCTATTGATTCAAAAGAACGTATTGTTAACTTTAAAAATGGCGAGCACTGTTTTGCATCTGTTCGTAATGTTAAAAAAATATAGTTGAATATACACAATCAAAATATTCTATAAGTAGATTAATTTAGAAGCGGGACAATGAATTTATCACTGTCCCGCTTCTTTTCTCATTATTTTAATTCTGACGTAACTTCTTCAAGTGTTGGAATACTCTCAATGGCACCACATTTTGTTGTAACTTTTGCTGCTACGAAGTTACTGAATTGCAGTATGGCTTGCCCTTCTTCCTTAAGCAATTTAGTCATATTCACTTCATCACTTAATAATATTCTGCTAATTGCTGCTCCAATAAAGGCATCTCCTGCGCCTGTCGTATCAACGGCTTTTACTTTAAATCCTTCATGATATATCTTAGTTCCATCTTTTAAAATAATACTAGCGCCATTTGGACCTTGTGTATAAATAACTGCTACAACCGATCCTTGGAATAATGACTGAATTGCACTTTCTTCATCCGCTTCGCCAGTAATAAATTCAAGTTCCTCATCTGAAACTTTTATGATATTCGCTTTAGGAATGAACGCCTGTATCGTTTCTTTACATGCTTCAGCACTATGCCAAAGCGGTAAACGTACATTAGGATCAAAAACGATGGTGCCATTAGCTGATTTAAATTTATCAATCATAGCTTGATGCGCTTCTTTCATATCACTTTCAACTAAATCAACAGAACAGAAATGTAGGATATCATTTGGATTAATTGATATTTCGTCTAAATAGTCCGCTTTATAAAGCATATCAGCAGAAGGTTTACGATAAAATGAAAAATCTCTTTGTCCATCTTCTTTTAAGCTTACAAATGCTAATGCCGTATTTGCTACATCTGTTCTTCTAATGAATTGAGTACCTACACCTAGATTGCTTAAAGTTTCAACTATAATATCACCAAATGCATCATTACCTAATTGCGTCACCATTTCAGTAGATGCTCCCATTTTACGTGCTACACTTACTACATTTGCAGGTGCACCCCCAACTTGTCGACTAAATTGTTCAACATCTTTAAGTTCAGAGTTCTTCACATTTGGTATAAAATCTATTAATGCTTCACCTATTCCGTATAACTTTCTCATTTTTTAATCATCCTTAAGTTCATATTTAGTGAATTTTAAATAAACTTGTCCTGTTTCTGTTGATGTTTCTATACCTGTAGCATTTTCATCTGGAAATATTCTTGAAGTTAAAACACGTTCGCCGTCATTGCAAAATATCTCAATGCTTGATGTATCAACAAATATTTGTAATTGGCTCAATGGAGATTTTAAAATTGTACTTCTTGTTAAATCTTGAACATTATCTGGCAATAATCCACTTTCCGTGCGATCCAATGTAAGCTTTTGCTCGCTTGTATTATAGATAATTTTGGTGTTATTTAACTTTGATGTACGTAATTCAAAATAAATTTCTGACGCATCATTTTCAAGAATATCAATAATCAGTTCATACTGTGTACCTTCATATGGATGTAATTTTCGATTAAATTTATTAGCATAACCTAGTGCTGTTTCTTTATTTTTACGTAACTTTTCAAGCCCTTTAAACGGACGTTGTCGCAGTTGATTATCCTCAATTGTCAGCACCCTAGGTATTGTTAAACAATGTGCCCATCCTTCATCATCGGTAGGATAATTGATTTCAGGTAACCCCATCCATCCAATTAATATTCTATTACCATTTTCATCTAAAAATGTTTGTGGCGCGTAAAAATCAAAACCATTATCTAGCTCTATAAAGTCTCCATGTTCAAATGATAATGTGTCGAAATCTATATCCCCTATCAAATATCCAGATTGATATATATTTCTAAATTGATTACCCTGTGCTTCAATTCCTTGGGGACTGAAAAGTATGATATCTTTAGAATTCAAATTAAAATAGTCAGGACATTCCCACATATAGCCAAAGTTTTTTAAATTTGTTTCAAGTTCTCCACAAAAAGACCATTGCTTTAATTGTTTATCTTTCGTCTTGTAAATTAAACAACGACCTTGTTCATCATTTGTTTGGGCACCAATTATCGCATAATATTCACCATTCAATTCAAACACTTTAGGATCTCTAAAATGACTTGTATATCCCTCTGGTTGTGAAGCGATAACGGGTTTATCAAATTTTGTAATTGTACCGTCATTTTCTACTTTCGCAATCATCTGACTAGCATAACGTTCCCATTGATCATCACGACGATTACCTGTGTATATGTAATATAAGTCACCTTCATGTTCAAAAGCACTGCCACTATAAACACCGTGACTATCATAATATGTATCTGGTTTTAATACGGCACCCTGTGGTTCGAACGTCACTAAATCGTCACTCGTATAATTAAACCAATACTTCAATCCATGTACAGCACCAAGTGGAAACCATTGATGTGAAACATAATATTTGCCATTATGATAAATTAAACCATTAGGATCATTGAGCAAACCTGTTTCAGGTTGGATATGAAATGTCTGACGAAATCTTGACGTTTCGACTTGCCGTTTAAGATGCTCTAGGTACTTTTTATCTACGTCTTCAATGCGACGATAACGTTCTTCTCTTGACCATTCAGCCATATTATTCCTCCATCATTGATAAATTAAATCTAAGTTTATTATTATTCTATCATCGACTATGGTATCGGTTCCATAGATTTATGTAATTTAAAGTGTCTATATTTCAACCGGGATTATGGTTTTTGACACGACATTTTTAGAAAAAATTAATTCATTTAATTGTTTCATAGCATGCGTGCCAGCTTTATAATAATTAAATTTAACAGTCGTAATCGTAGGCGTGACGAGTTGCGTCATTGGGTCTCCTCCAAAACCATAAATTTGATAGTTCTCAGGTGTATTGGGGTGTTGAGAATAAAACTTATGAATTGCTAATGCTATAGGATCTGTTGCACCAATTAATACGTCAATATTACATGTATGATTTAACTTTTCAGCAACATCATTTTTAGCCTCTTCATATTTAAAAGATGTTACATAAATTTGAGGATGAATATCATATTGTTTTAAAGCATCAATAATACCTTGCTTTCGTTGTATACCCACAGCAACATCTTCTTCACTAACTCCAAAGAATACGACGTTTCGAAATTGTTGATGCCCTATTTGTTCACCTACAATGTATCCTGCTTGATAATCATCATGAATAATACTATGTAATTCAGGATGCGACTGACCGACTAGAATAACTGGTACATCTAATTTCTGAATCACTTCTAAATGTTTATTTGTTAAAGTAGTAGCCATTAATATGATGCCATCTACCTTACTTCTTGAAAAGGTCTCAAGTGCTTCAATCTCAGCATGAACATCTAAACCAGTATAATTAAGTAATAATTGATATTGATGTTGATGGCATACCGATACAATGCCTTTAACTGTCTCATCCACTGCATGTGAATTCATTCTTGGTATAATAGCACCGATCATATGTGTATGCTTGGCTCTTAAACTTTGCGCAAATTGATTTGGTTGGTAATCATGCTCAGCTATGATACGACTTAACTTTTCCTTCGTATGCGGGCTAACTGAGCCGTCATTTAAAAAAGCGGGAGACCGTGCTTTTAGATACTCCCGCTAATTTTGCGATATCTGATATATTTTTCATTAGATTAATCACCTAAATTAACTGTCATTTAAGCATTATTTTATCACATAACTATTCTTATAAAATACTGTTTAGTATATGAATCACTAATAAAACTATCAATATCTTTTATTCAGTTTGTTTAATTCACCATAAAAATACGCTTTCTCACCATGAACAAGTTGATCCAATCCTGTCTTATCTTCTTCTTCAGTGGTTGCAATAGGCATGATACTTTGTAAAATCTTACCTATAATCCAAGTTAAAACCACCGTGTAACATAAAACCACGAGCACAGCTATAACTTGAATCAACACTGAGTGAATGTCTCCGTTATAGATAAATCCGTTTGATATATCATGATTAACATGTTGTGATTGAAACACGCCAGTAAGAATAGCACCAACGATACCTCCTGCACCATGAATACCAAAAGCATCAAGTGTATCGTTATATTTATATTTCACTTTAATCACATTAATAACGAAATAACAAACGATGCCACCCGCAAATGCAATAACAAATGCGTTGAAATAATTCACATAGCCTGCTGCAGGTGTAATAGCGACTAAGCCAGCTAAGACACCTGATAATAAACCTAGTAGGCTTATTTTCTTAGTCATAAGGTACTCAATGATTAACCAACTAAACGCACCACCACTTGCCGCAATAATTGTATTTACAAATGATGTTAGTGCAACATCATTTAACGTATATGCACTTCCTGTGTTAAAACCATACCAACCGATCCAAACTAAAATACCACCAATTAAAGTGATTAAAAGATTATGTGGCTGTATTTTTTCAATTTTTTTACCATTACCTATCATAATCGCTAAAATAAGGCCTGAGAGACCAGATGTGATATGTACAACTGTACCACCAGCATAATCTAAAGCACCAAGTTGTTGTATCCATCCTCCGCCCCATACCCAATGCGCAACTGGGCTATATATCAAAATCACCCACAAGAATATAAAAATAATAAACGGAAAGAATTTCATACGTTCAGCAATTGAACCTGAGAGTATTGAAACTGCTATTGTGCAAAACATCATTTGGAACAACATAAATAATGCAAACGGGATGTGTGGACTTAATTGGTCATTGACTGCAAAACCAACATGTTGTAGGCCAATCAAATCGAAATTACCTATAAAAGCATTGCCTGTTCCAAAACTTAATGAAAAACCTAATGTAACCCATGTAAACGTCACGATAATCATTGCTGCCATACTTTGCATAACTGTGTTTAGGACATTCTTTGATTGAACTAACCCACCATAAAACAAGCTAAGCCCAGGGGTCATTACCCAAACAAGTAAAGTGCAAAGAAATAAAAAAATTGTGTCATCCATCTTCATAATTACCACTTCCTTTGAAAATATCATAATGATACTTCAAAGAAATAGCAAAAATACGTAAGATAAAATGACACAATATGTTACATAATATAACAGTGTTTTAATCACTTATTTCGTTTTAAGCTTTTTGAATTGTAATTGTCCAAGATGCATCATCTAATTGTTCATAATTCGTAACTGGATAACCTTGTTCAGCCGCCCAATTTGGAATAGCTTCTGTTGCTTGCGTACAATCGAAATCTATTTTAAGTTCATCACCATTATCTAATGTTTGCATTTTCTTTTGTGCTTCGATAAGTGGGAATGGACATACCATACCTACTGTACCTAATTCATATAACATTGTTATTCCTCCAATTAATTATGTTGTTTGTGTTTGTTTTGGAACTGCAGTAGTTTGAGATTGTGATGTTTGTTTTTCTAACTTTTTCATTGGTCTAATGAAAATAAAGTAACTCATAAACCATACACCTAAAATCATAGAACCTAGTGCAATCCAGCCTTTCCAAGACATAATAGCTGTTTCTACTAAGCCATTACCAATTGAACAACCACCTGCTACTGAGGCACCGAATCCCATGCAAATACCACCAATAGCACTATTACGAATCGTCTTCTTATCAGGTAATCGCCATTTGAATTCACGCGATCCTCTAGCAGCGATATATGACCCTAAAAAGATACCTAATATTAATAGTACACCCCAATCTATTAACTGAGTATCTCCTGTAATTAAAAACGTAATTAAGTTTGCTGATGGTGTTGTGATGCCTAAACCATAATCTCTACCAGTTGACATACTCATCGGCCAAGCAATTAATGCTATCAAACCAACTGCTATACCAGCTACAAATGGGTGGTATCGTTTTTCAAATAAATAATGTCTCAAGCCACTATATTTTTGCTTAAGCTTTGGAACCGCAAATTTGGGTTTAGGTTTGCGTAACGTTTTAGTTACAAAAATAATCGTGATGATCGTTAATATTAACGTAAATACCCACATTGGAATACCCGTTGTCTGAGACATATTGGCATTGATATTTGTAGGTTGATTTATCCACGTCATCACTGGAAGCAGCACACCTGTTTTAGTAATTGCCGCAGTTACTGCATATAACACGAGTGCTACCCAACTTCCAATTAAACCTTCACCAGCACGATACCATGTACCTGTAGCACAGCCTCCTGCTAATACAATACCTATTCCAAATATAAACGCACCAATGATGGTACCAATAATTGGAAATGTACTATCAGGTATTGAAATAAGATTTAACCCAGTTAAAATAAGTAGTCCTATACTTTGGACTGTAATAGCTACTAATAAAGCATAAAACATTTTGTTATTTTTTTGAACATACATGTCTCTAAAGCCACCAGCTAGACAAAAACGTGTACGTTGCATAACAAACCCTAATAATATTCCAACGATAAGACCACTAATAATCATCCATATCACTATTAATTCATCCTTTCCCGATTATTTTACTAAGGTATTATAATCAATTGTACTAAATTTGGCAACTTCTTAAAATAAAATGCTTCTAGCGATTTTTCACACGACCTATAAATTATTGCATTGGATTCACTCAATGTTGGCTAACAAAACGGGAGTGGGACAGAATTCTTTTGAATTCGTCGTCCCACTCCCAACTTGCTTTGCTTGTAGAATTTCTTAGTGAAATTCTCTTTGTTGGGGCCCCGACTCCCAACTTGCTTTGCTTGTAGAATTTTTTAGTGAAATTCTCTTAGTTGGGTCCCCACCCGCAAGGATGACTAGAACTGAGAAAAGCTTGGTTTAAGCCCCTTATCAGTTCAGTCAGCAACTGCGAATTTGCTAAATAGCATGATTATATTATTTATGTCCCAGAGTGCTGTAATAAAAGTGACGTTATTTAATTGGAATAATTTTTCATGAAGAATAGCAATGATTGCAATTCTATACCTAAGTCAATATGATGAACTTGTACACTATTAGGTACTTCTATTCTAGTTGGTGTGAAATTTAAAATACCATTAATATTTGCTTCAATTAACTCATTTGCCACACGTTGCGCTACACTTTCTGGCGTCGTTAAAATAACAACATTAATATCTTTGTCAGCAAGAACTTGTTTTAAGTCGTTCATATGATGGACAGTCACATCACCAATCTTATTTCCGACAATGTGCTCATCAACATCAAAAGCCTCTGTAATGGTCATTTCATCATGAATTGAAAAGTTATACGTTAAAAGTGCTCTACCTAAATTACCAACACCTACCAATGCAATGTGTATATTATCGCTATCACTAAGTGCCGTTTTAAAGAATTCTAATAAACTATCTATATTGTAACCATAACCTTTTTTCCCTAATTCTCCAAAATATGAGAAATCTCTACGAATGGTTGCTGATTCAATATTTAATGCCTCGCTAATCGCTTTTGAATTCACTCTGTCTATGCCTTTTGATTTTAACGTGTTAACGAATCTGTAATATAAAGGTAATCGTTTCAAAGTTGCCCGTGGAATTTTAGATTTATTTTGAGCCATTTAAAATGCCCCCCTTTCGTTTGAATTTTATAATCTATGTATCCAAACTATTTTGAGTGCTATACGTTTTAAATTTTTAAAATTTTCTTATGTCCTATTATGAATACTGGAATATTATACCTTAACGCATTTTAAAAATAAATAACTTAGTTTCAAGAAACTAAGTAATATGGTAAAATATAGAGTAATATACAACTTAATTTCGAGTAATAAACTTACAAATAGAAAGGTGAAACCTGAATGATACTCTTGCAATTAAATGACATTTCGAAATCATTTGATGGTGATGATATTTTCACACGTGTGAATTTCGAAGTAAAGACAGGCGAACGAATCGGAGTCGTAGGTCGTAACGGTGCTGGAAAATCAACCTTAATGAAAATTATTGCCGGTGTTGAAGATTACGATAGCGGCCATATTTCTAAAATTAAAAATTTACGAATGGGTTACCTGACCCAACAAATGACGCTTAATTCATCCGCTTCAGTGTTTGAAGAAATGTCTAAACCATTTGAACATCTCAAAAAGATGGAACGCTTAATTAAAGAAGAAACGAACTGGCTCGCTGATCATGCATCTGACTATGATTCTGATGCCTATCAACAACATATGGAACGTTATGAATCATTAACCAATCAATTTGAACAACTCGATGGTTATCAATATGAAAGTAAAATCAAGACAGTTCTACATGGTTTAAATTTTAACGAAGATGATTTTGATAAACCTATTAACGATTTTAGTGGTGGTCAAAAAACACGATTATCATTAGCACAAATGTTATTAAATGAGCCAGATTTATTACTATTAGACGAACCTACAAACCATTTAGATTTAGAAACAACAAAGTGGTTAGAAGATTATTTAAAATACTTCAAAGGTGCCATCGTCATCATCAGTCACGATAGATACTTCTTAGACAAGATTGTCACGCAAATCTATGATGTGGCACTTGGTGATGTTAAACGTTATGTAGGCAATTACGAGCAATTTATCGAGCAACGTGATAAGTATTATGAAAGTCGCATGCAAGAATATGAACGTCAACAAGATGAAATTAAGCGATTGGAAACCTTTGTAGAAAAAAATATTACACGTGCCTCAACAAGTGGTATGGCAAAAAGTCGTCGCAAAACATTAGAGAAAATGGAACGTATCGACAAACCAATGTTAGACGCAAGAAGTGCCAATATTCAATTTGGGTTCAATCGAAATACAGGAAATGACGTGATGCATATTCGCAATCTTGAAATTGGTTATGATGCGCCTATAACATCTCCAATTAACATAGAAGTCACGAAAGGCGATCATATCGCAATCATAGGTCCTAATGGTGTAGGTAAAACGACGCTAATTAAGACAATCGCACAACGACAAGATCAAATAGACGGTAATATTACCTTTGGTGCTAATCTACAAATTGGCTATTATGATCAAAAGCAAGCAGAATTTAAATCCAACAAAACAATTCTCGACTATGTTTGGGATCAATATCCAACTATGAACGAAAAAGACATACGCGCTGTATTAGGACGTTTCTTATTTGTACAAGATGATGTTAAAAAAATTATTAACGATTTATCTGGTGGCGAAAAAGCACGATTACAATTAGCACTCCTTATGTTACAAAGAGATAACGTCTTAATCCTTGATGAACCTACAAACCATTTAGATATTGATTCTAAAGAAATGCTTGAACAAGCATTAAAAGATTTTGAAGGAACGATTCTATTCGTTTCCCATGATCGATACTTTATTAATCAATTAGCTAATAAAGTCTTTGATTTAAATATAGATGGCGGTCAGATGTATCTTGGAGATTATCAATATTATATTGAGAAAACAGAGGAAGCAGCTGCATTAGAAGCATTTGAAAATGAACGTAATGATGATAGCAAGAATGATGTTTCCAATCAAAACGTAAACAATAACACCATCAATACGTATGATTCACAAAAACAACAACGCCGTGAGCAACGTAAATTAGAACGTCTCATTGAAGAATGTGAATCTAAAATTGAATCCTATGAAAATGAAATCGCTCAAATTGATGAACAACTGACGCAACCTGATGTATTTAATAATCCTGAAAAAGCTTCATCATTAGCGAATCAAAAACAAGAAACCGAACAGAAATTAGAACAAGTTATGACCGAATGGGAAAATTTACAAGAAAATGTTTAAAACGCATTAATCTTAAAATAGCTAGAAAGTATTTTATAACTTTTTAGCTATTTTTTTGAATCAATTTCAATAAAAGTTATAAACAGTTAAAATGTGATAATACCAACTATCCACAAAGTTATCCTACTTATCCACAAGATATTTTTGATTCATTTACCAATTTTTTACACAAAATTAATCTGCTATCCACATTGTTAAGAACCTTTTATCCACAACTTATACACTTAATGTTGATAAGTACAAATGTTCCCTATTGACCTTTATCAAATGATGTTTCTTCAAAAATAAAACCTCTTATAACATAAGCATTACAATGCTAACGTTCATAAGAGGTTTCTTATCGTAAAATAAATTTTTAAAATCATTTAAGCATCTATTGTTGCTTCTTCTATGTCCATGTTATTTTCACCATTTAAATCTAAATGAGCTGTAACGCCTGCTTGATAATAGTAGTATGCCGCTGCGCCGATCATTGCTGCATTATCCGTACATAATTTAGGACTTGGAATAGACAAATGGATATTATTTGCTTCACATAAATGTTGTAAACGTTGACGAAGTCCTTTGTTACTTGCAACGCCACCAGCAACGATAAGTCTATTCACATTATATGCCTTACATGCATTCATCGCTTTAGTACTTAATACATCTACGACACTATTTTGAAAACTAGTTGCCACATTTTCTTTAACAATCGTTTCATTTTTTTGTCTTAAATTATGCAGTTTGTTGATTATAGCACTTTTCAAACCACTAAAACTAAAATCATAACTATCTTTTTCTAACCATACTCTTGGAAAATCATACGTATCTTGACCTTGTTGTGCTAATTTGTCAATTTGTGGTCCACCCGGATATGGTAAATCAATTGTTCGTGCCACTTTATCATAGGCTTCACCCACTGCATCATCTCTTGTCTCTCCAATAACTTCAAAATGCATATGAGATTTCATATACACGAGTTCAGTGTGACCTCCAGATACGATTAACGCGATTAAAGGAAATGTTAATGGTTCTTCTAAATGATTAGCGTAAATATGACCAGCAATATGGTGTACAGGAATAAGTGGTTTATCGTAAGCAAAGGCTAGTGCTTTTGCTGCATTAATACCAATCAGCAATGCCCCAATTAATCCTGGACCTTGAGTTACAGCTATTGCATCTATATCATGCATCGTGATGTTTGCAGATATTAGCGCTTCATCAATAGTTGTTGTAATACCTTCCACATGATGTCGACTGGCAACCTCTGGCACAACACCTCCAAAACGCTTATGACTCTCAATTTGGCTAAGTACAATATTGGATAAAATTGTGTTGCCATCCTTAATGACACTTACACTTGTTTCATCACAACTTGTTTCAATTGCTAATATTAATGTTTCTTTATTCATTTAAGTTCACCCACATAACCATTGCATCCTCGCCTTCTCCATAATAATTTTTACGTTTACCACCAAATTGAAAACCCAAATTAGTATAAACGTGTTGTGCTATGACATTATCAACTCTAACTTCTAAACTCATTACTTCACATGTATGCTTAGCATAATCCATAACATATTTTAACAATAATTGTCCCAGCCCATATCCTCTGTAATCTTTACGAATAGCTATCGTTGTTATTTGAGCTTGATCAATAACAATCCATAGCCCTAGATATCCGATAATTTCATTTTCAAAAAGAATTACAAAATATTTCGCAAAGTTATTTTCATTTAATTCATGATAAAATGCATCTATCGTCCATGAACTATCATTAAAACTGTCACGTTCTATATCAAATACATTAGGAACATCATCAACTTGCATCGCTCTAATTGTTAATTCTGATTCTGTTGGTTTAGCCAATTTCTTTCTGCCTCTGATAATTTAATATAATTTGGAACAAATGTATGAATATCTTCACTTTCAGTTAAAAGTGGTTTCATTGCAGGTGCATATGGTAAGTGACTTTGTATTTCTCCATCAAGATAGTTTGATAATTTATCAGCATCTTTACCAATATAGACAAATGGTTGTTTGAAATCAGTCAATTGTTGTTTTAATTCTTGAATTGGTAAATATTGATCTTCTAAAATTGTCTTTAATTTTCCTTCTTCATATTGATAAACACCTGTATAAACCGCTTCTCGACGTGCATCAATAATAGGAACCAATAACCTTTGGTCGCTTTCATCCATTGTGGCAGCTAATGCTAATAAAGACGATACGCCATATAATTTTGCATTTAATGCATATGCTAACGTTTTAGCAGTTGTAACACCAATTCTTACACCTGTATATGAACCTGGCCCCTTAGCAACTACAATACCATCAATCTCGCTTTTATCAATTTTCGCTTCTTCAAATAAATGTTGAATACCAGGCATAAGTTGACTAGAATGATCTTTTTTATTTTCGGTAGTCATTTCAGACAATACGGTATGATCTTGCATGATTGCGATTGACATCGGTTGATTTGATGTATCAATCAGTAATAAATTCACTTTCAACTTCCTCCTTAACGTTCAAATAATGTGTCCCTATGCCATTTAATTCAATCGTTCTTTGCGTTTCGTTAACAGTCTCTATATTAATGATTAATCGTTCTTCAGGTAATAAATCATAAATAAATTGACTCCACTCAATAACAGTGATGCCTTCATCTTGAAAATATTCTTCAAAACCTAAGTCCTCATCTGAATCTTCCAAACGATAGCAGTCCATATGATGTAGCTTTAAATGACTACCTCTATAAGATTTTATAATATTAAATGTCGGAGAATTAATATTACGTTTAACACCTAAATGTTTACCTATAAATTGAGTTAGCGTTGTTTTACCTGCACCAAGATCACCATTTAATAAAATGACATCACCAGGCTTTAAGTGTCGAACTAACACATTAGCGAATTGATCTAATTCATCCAAGTTATTAATCGTTATCATTAGTCCCACTCTCTCTACTTATTTTATTAACTAAATTATATTGCTATATTTTTGATTTTAAATGACTTAATTTTCCTAACACAATTGAATTAAGCCATAACAATTTAACTTAATAAGTATAACAAATTCCTCTAGCAATTTCCCTATAAGGAACATAAATTTGAAAAAGGATTGATGTTAGAAAATTCTTAAAAATTATATTGACTTAATAAACACTGTGTAGTAAATTAAGTTTATCGAATTTTTAAACAATTCTAACTATTTAAATATAACCATTCAAGGAAGGAGTATATTAAAATGACTACAATGACACATCAAGCATATAATCCAACTGACAATTTAATTATTTTATTATACTCTCAAGGGCTGGAACTTTAGTATCTTTCAATTACTAAATGTTTAAGTCCTATTTCTCATTGAATGGGACTTGTAGACGTCCCAATCACAAATTGGGACGTCTTTTTATGTGTAACAAACTTAATGTGTTTTATGGGGGAATTATTTATGAGAAGTGACATGATAAAAAAAGGTGATCAACAAGCACCTGCTCGAAGTCTTTTACACGCCACGGGCGCACTTAAAAATCCAACAGATATGAATAAACCTTTCGTAGCGATTTGTAATTCTTATATCGACATTGTACCTGGACATGTCCATTTAAGAGAACTGGCTGACATCGCGAAAGAAGCAATACGTGAGGCAGGCGCAATTCCTTTTGAATTTAATACGATTGGTGTCGATGACGGTATCGCTATGGGACATATTGGAATGCGATACTCACTCCCTTCTCGAGAACTTATTGCAGATGCTGCTGAAACTGTTATTAATGCGCACTGGTTCGATGGTGTATTTTACATTCCTAATTGCGACAAAATCACACCTGGTATGATATTAGCTGCCGTAAGAACCAATGTACCAGCAATATTCTGTTCAGGTGGCCCTATGAAAGCTGGATTATCTGCACAAGGGAAAGCATTAACATTATCATCCATGTTTGAAGCAGTTGGTGCTTTTAAAGAAGGTAAACTTTCGAAAGAAGCATTTTTAGATATGGAACAAAATGCTTGCCCTACTTGTGGCTCATGCGCAGGCATGTTTACAGCAAATTCAATGAATTGCCTAATGGAAGTGTTAGGTTTAGCACTACCTTATAACGGTACAGCTTTAGCAGTTAGTGAACAAAGAAGAGAAATGATTCGTGAAGCGGCCTTTAAATTAGTTGATAATATTAAAAAGGATATTAAGCCACTTGATATTGTGACTAGAGAAGCAATTGACGATGCATTCGCACTAGACATGGCAATGGGTGGTTCCACTAACACGGTATTACATACTTTAGCGATAGCAAATGAAGCTGGCATTGATTATGACTTAGAGCGTATCAATGAAATTGCTAAGAGAACACCTTATTTATCTAAGATTGCACCAAGTTCATCATATTCAATGCACGATGTACACGAAGCTGGTGGTTGTCCAGCTATCATAAATGAATTAATGAAAAAAGAAGGCACTCTACACCCGGATAGACTTACAGTGACTGGACAAACACTTCGTAAAAATAATGAAGGTAAAGAGATTAAAAACTTTGAGGTCATTCACTCACTTGACAATCCATATGATAAACAAGGTGGTCTCTCTATCTTATTCGGAAATATTGCGCCTAAAGGTGCCGTAATTAAAGTTGGTGGTGTTGACCCTTCTATCAAAACATTCACTGGTAAGGCAATCTGTTTCAACTCACATGATGAAGCAGTCGAGGCCATTGATAACAAAATCGTTCGTGAAGGTCACGTCGTTGTTATACGTTACGAAGGACCTAAAGGAGGACCAGGAATGCCTGAAATGTTAGCACCTACCTCTTCAATTGTAGGTAGAGGATTAGGTAAAGACGTTGCATTAATTACTGATGGTAGATTTTCTGGAGCAACAAGAGGTATTGCTGTTGGACATATTTCACCAGAAGCCGCATCAGGTGGTCCTATTGGCCTCATTAAAGACGGTGATGAAATTACGATTGATTTAATCAATCGCACTTTAGATGTTAATCAAACTGAAGAAGAACTTAATCAACGCAAAAAAGCACTACAACCTTTTAAAGCAAAAGTAAAATCAGGTTATCTAGCGAGATATACCGCTTTGGTAACGAGTGCGAACACTGGTGGCATAATGCAAGTTCCCGAAAATCTTATCTAACTAAAGGAGTTGTTCATCATGGCAAATAAAATGGAAAGTAACGTCGTTAGTTCATCAACTACGGCACATTCAAATCAATCTAATCTGAAAGCAGACGTCAATAGTAACGAGAATCACACACTAAGAGCTGGCTCAGAACTTTTAGTTGAAGCCCTATTACATGAAGATGTTGACTTTATTTTCGGCTACCCTGGTGGTGCAGTTTTACCTTTATACGACACGTTTTATGATGGTAAAATTAAACACATTTTGGCAAGACATGAGCAAGGTGCGACACATGCTGCTGAAGGCTATGCTAGAGTATCTGGCAAAACTGGTGTAGTCGTAGTTACAAGTGGTCCTGGCGCTACAAATGCAATTACAGGAATTACAGATGCTTATTGTGATTCCCTCCCCTTGGTGGTATTCACAGGACAAGTAGCAACGCCAGGTATTGGTAAAGATGCCTTTCAAGAGGCAGATTTACTTTCTATGACAACACCAATCACGAAGGCGAATTTCCAAGTTAAAAATGTAAACGATATTCCTAGAATTATTCATGAAGCATTTTACTTAGCTAATTCAGGTCGTAAAGGCCCAGTCGTTATAGATTTCCCTAAAGATATGGGTGTGCTAAAAACAACTGCACCACTTGTAAGTGACGTGAATTTACCAGCCTATAAAGTTACTGAAGAACCTCAGAATAAAGACATTGATCAATTAGTTCATTATCTATCTAAGGCCAAACAACCAGTAGTCTTAGCAGGTGCAGGGATAAATCATTCGCAATCCAACGATTTATTAACGCAGTTTGTAACGAAACATCAAATTCCAGTAGTAACTACACTATTAGGCTTAGGTGCGATTCCATACGATAATCCATTATTTCTAGGTATGGGGGGTATGCATGGATCTTACGCTAGCAATATGGCTTTAACTGAATGTGATTTATTACTTAATTTGGGTAGTCGATTCGATGATAGACTTGCAAGCAAACCGGATGAATTTGCACCGAATGCTATTGTTGTTCATGTGGATATTGATGAATCGGAAATCAATAAAGTAATTGCCACTGATTTGGGAATTGTAGCTGATTGTAAACAGGTATTGACAGCTTTGTCTCATAAGTTTAAAAATGAAACTTCTCATGATGAATGGGTTCAACATTGTCTTGAAAATAAAAGCAAACATCCTTTTAAATATACAGTGGCTGATGACACATTTTGTAAGCCCCAAAAGGCGATTGAATATATTGGGCAAATTACACACGGTGAAGCCATCGTTACTACTGATGTTGGGCAACATCAAATGTGGGCGGCTCAATTCTATCCTTTCAAACATCATGGTCAATGGGTTACAAGTGGCGGATTAGGTACGATGGGCTTTGGTATTCCTTCTGCGATTGGTGCTCAATTAGCTGAACCCGACAAAACTGTTATCTGTTTCGTTGGTGATGGTGGGTTCCAAATGACGAATCAGGAAATGGCATTACTTCCTGAATACGGACTTAATGTAAAGATCGTTCTTATTAATAACGGAACCTTAGGTATGGTCAAACAGTGGCAAGACAAATTCTTTAACCATCGATTCTCTCATTCTGTATTTAATGATCAACCTGACTTCATGAAAATGGCGGAAGCTTATGGTGTCAAAGGTTACTTAATTGATCATCCCGATAAATTAACAGCGACACTTGATGAAGCATTTAATTATCAAGGGCCTGCATTAATTGAAGTTAGAATCTCACCTACCGAACCAGTTAATCCTATGATTCCAAGTGGCAAAGCGAACCATGAAATGGAGGGATTAGAATGAAACGCGTTTTACAGTTAAAAGTCACAGACCAAGTAAGTACGTTAAATAGAATCACGAGCGCCTTCGTTCGACTACAATATAATATAAACGAACTGACAGTTAAGCCATCAGAAGACAACGGCATTTCTAATATGCAAATTATTGCTGATATTGAAGATGAAGCAATTTTTAAAATATTAGTAGCCAAATTAAAAAAACAAGTCAGTGTATTAGAAGTTCAAGTTATCAACCAGCAATAAAGTAAATTCTACATTGATGCGCTAGTACAAATAAACAAAACATGACTAACATCACATTTTATAGATAATAGTATATCTATAATTTTGAGAATATTCAAAATATTGAAATTTTAAATTTTTGGAGGAATGTATTATGACTAAAGTTTATTATGATCAATCAGTTGAGAAAGATGCATTACAAGGTAAAAAAATCGCAATTGTAGGTTACGGTTCACAAGGACATGCACATGCACAAAATCTTAAAGACAATGGCTATGACGTTATTGTAGGTATCCGCCCTGGTCATTCTTTTGACAAAGCTAAAGAAGACGGATTTGATGTATATCCAGTCGCAGAAGCCGTTAAACAAGCTGATGTCATCATGGTATTATTACCAGATGAAATTCAAGGCAATGTATATAAAAACGAAATTGAACCTAATTTAGAAGCAGGAAATGCCTTAGCATTTGCACACGGATTTAACATTCACTTTGAAGTTATCAAACCACCGAAAGATGTCGATGTCTTCCTAGTAGCACCTAAAGGACCTGGTCACTTAGTAAGACGTACATTTGTTGAAGGAACTGCAGTGCCGGCATTATTCGGTGTACAACAAGATGCTACTGGTCAAGCACGCGATATTTCTTTAAGTTACGCAAAAGGTATTGGTGCTACGCGTGCGGGTGTCATTGAAACAACATTTAAAGAAGAAACAGAAACTGATTTATTCGGTGAGCAAGCTGTACTTTGTGGTGGTATCCATAAATTAATCCAAAGCGGTTTTGAAACACTTGTTGAAGCGGGTTATCAAAAAGAATTAGCTTATTTCGAAGTATTACACGAAATGAAATTAATTGTTGATTTAATGTATGAAGGCGGAATGGAAAACGTTCGTTATTCAATCTCAAACACTGCAGAATATGGCGACTATGTTTCAGGGCCTAGAATCATTACACCGGATGTCAAAGATAATATGAAAGCTGTATTAAAAGATATTCAAAATGGTAATTTTGCAAATAGTTTTGTTAAAGATAATGAAAATGGCTTTAAAGAATTTTATAAATTACGCGAACAACAACACGGTCATGAAATTGAAGCTGTTGGTCGTGAGTTAAGAAAAATGATGCCATTCATTAAATCTAAAAGCATTCAAAAATAATAGCTAAGGGGTTGTTAAAGATGGAAAGCCATATTCAAATTTTCGATACGACTTTAAGAGATGGTGAACAAACACCAGGCGTTAATTTCTCTTTTGATGAAAGATTAAAAATAGCTAAACAGTTAGAGACATGGGGTGTAGATATACTAGAGGCTGGGTTTCCCGCTTCTAGTACTGGTAGTTTTAAGTCTGTTCAAGCAATTTCAAATACATTAACTCAAACAGCTGTATGTGGATTAGCGCGCTGTAAGAAATCAGATATTGATGCTGTTTATGAGGCTACGAAAGATGCTGTAAAACCAGTAATTCATGTGTTTATAGCTACCTCACCTATTCATTTAACGCATAAACTCAAAATGACTCAAGAACAAGTATTGGAATCAATTAAAGAACATGTTACGTATGCTAAACAATACTTCGATGTCGTTCAATTTTCACCAGAGGATGCGACTAGAACAGAATCAGATTTCTTAATCAAATGTGTACAAATGGCAGTTGACTCTGGTGCAACGATAATTAATATTCCAGACACTGTTGGTTACAGTTATCCGAATGAATATGGTCAAATTTTTAAAACCTTAATTGAGCACATAAAGACGAACCAAGACATTATTTATAGTGCACATTGTCATGACGATTTAGGAATGGCAGTTGCAAATAGCTTAGCTGCAATTGAAAATGGTGCTACTCGAATAGAAGGAACAGTTAACGGCATTGGTGAACGAGCAGGCAATACTGCGCTAGAAGAATTAGCGTTAGCGCTATATGTACGAAAAGACCATTATGGTAATGAAACGCGATTAAATCTATCAGAAACCAAAAACACATCCGACATTATATCACGCTATGCTGGTATACGTGTACCAAGAAATAAAGCCATTGTGGGTCAAAATGCTTTCAGTCATGAATCTGGTATTCATCAAGATGGCGTTCTAAAAAATCCAGAAACATATGAAATTATGACACCACAACTTGTTGGTATACGTAAAAATGATTTACCGCTTGGCAAATTATCAGGTAAACACGCTTTTGCTGAAAAATTAAAATCATTAGGATATGATATTGAACCTCAAAATCAAGTTGAATTATTTAAACAATTTAAAGCTATAGCTGATAAGAAGAAAAGTGTTACAGATCGTGATATACACGCACTGATTCAAGGTTCTGAACATGAACAAAATGCAATATATCAAGTCGAAACACTGCAATTACAATTTGTGTCAAACGGTTTACAAAGTGCTGTCGTCGTTATCAAAGATAAACATGGTAAGTTATATCAAGATTCAAGTATTGGTACGGGATCAATTGTGGCTATATATAATGCAGTTGATCGAATTTTCAAGCATAAGAGTGAACTCATTGAATATCGAATTGATTCAGTCACTGAAGGTACTGATGCTCAAGCTGAAGTTCATGTGTCATTAAATATAGAGGGTCATCCCGTTAATGGTATCGGTATTGACCATGATGTATTATATGCCATGTAGAAGCGCATGCAAAATATGCGAGTGAAATTCAAAATAAGGAGCGTAATCATCATGCCTTTTAAAATAGTAGCTTTACCCGGTGATGGCATAGGTCCAGAAATATTAAGTGGAACGTTAGAACTATTAGAACAAATAAGTAAAAAATATCAATTTGAGTATCAGTTGAAGTCGTATGACTTTGGTGGTGCAGCCATAGATTCGCAGGGTGTTCCCCTACCAGATGATACTTTAGAAGCGTGTAAAAATGCAGATGCAATTTTACTGGGAGCTGTAGGTGGTCCACAATGGACAAACCCTAAAAATAGACCTGAACAAGGCTTATTGGCATTGCGGAAATCATTAGGATTATTCGCTAACATACGTCCTACTAAAGTTACAGACGGTACAAGCCACTTCTCTCCAATTAAAGAAGAACGTGTCAAAGGAACTGATCTTATTATAGTAAGAGAGTTAACTAGCGGATTATATTTCGGTCAACCTCGACATCTTGATGACCTTAGTGCATTAGATTCATTAACTTACACTAAAGATGAAATTCAACGTATTGCGAAGGTTGCATTTGAATTAGCATTAAATCGAAAGAAAAAATTAACATCAGTTGATAAAGAAAATGTACTATCTTCGAGTAAGCTTTGGCGTCAAACAATCGATGAAGTTAGCTTGGATTATCCAGAAGTAGAAGTAAACCATTTATTAGTTGACGCGTGTAGTATGCACTTAATTACGCGACCTACCGATTTCGACGTAATTGTAACCGAAAATTTATTTGGAGATATTTTAAGTGATGAAGCTTCTACTATACCTGGTTCTCTAGGTTTATCCCCTTCTGCTAGTTTTAGTTTAGAAGGGCCAAGATTATATGAGCCTATTCATGGTACAGCACCTGATATTGCAAATCAAAATATAGCTAATCCATTTGGTATGGTTCTTTCTTTAGCAATGTGTTTGCGTGAAAGCTTTAACTTTGAAGATGCCGCATCAGAACTAGAACAATTGGTATATCAGTTAATTAAAGAAGGAAAAACAACACCAGATTTAAATGGCCAATATACTACGTCAGATATTTTTAACGAACTAAAAAAGAATTATGAATAAGGAGGAGTACTTTTATGGGACAAACGTTATTCGATAAAGTTTGGAATAAACATGTTTTAACCGGTAATGAAGGTGAGCCTCAATTATTATATATAGATTTGCACTTAATTCATGAAGTGACTTCTCCTCAAGCTTTCGAAGGATTGAGACTACAGAACCGTAAATTAAGACGTCCTGATTTAACATTCGCAACGTTAGACCACAATGTTCCTACCATTGATATTTTTAATATTAAAGATGAAATTGCAAATAAACAAATCACAACACTTCAAAAAAATGCAAAAGCATTTGGCGTTCACCTCTTTGACATGGGTTCAGACGAACAAGGTATTGTTCATATGGTTGGTCCAGAAACTGGTCTTACTCAACCAGGAAAAACAATTGTCTGTGGTGATTCACATACTGCTACACATGGTGCTTTTGGTGCAATCGCCTTTGGCATAGGAACAAGTGAAGTAGAACATGTATTTGCTACTCAAACGCTTTGGCAAACGAAACCTAAAAACTTAAAAATAGATGTCACAGGTCAACTACCAAAAGGTGTCTACGCCAAAGATATTATTTTGTATCTTATTAGTAAATATGGTGTGGATTTTGGCACAGGCTATGCTATAGAGTTTACGGGTGAAACAATCAAAGCGTTATCCATGGAAGCTAGAATGACGATTTGCAATATGGCTATAGAAGCTGGCGCTAAATATGGATTAATGCAACCAGATGAAACAACATTCGATTACGTCAAAGGTAGAAGGTATGCTCAAAATTTTGAACGTTCTATTCATGATTGGCGTAAATTATATACTGATGAAGACGCTCAATTTGATAAAGTTATTCAACTCGATGTCACACATCTCGAACCACAAGTGACATGGGGCACAAATCCAGAAATGGGTGTTAGTTTTAATACACCTTTTCCACAAATTAAAAATATTAATGATGAGCGTGCCTACCAATACATGGGTCTTAAACCAGGCCAAAAAGCAGAAGATATTGATTTAGGTTATGTCTTCTTAGGTTCTTGTACAAATGCAAGACTATCGGATTTAATAGAAGCTAGTCACATCGTTAAAGGTAATCAAGTTCATCCTAAGATTACTGCAATCGTTGTACCAGGCTCTCGTTCTGTTAAAAAAGAAGCTGAAGCGTTAGGTTTAGATAAAATCTTCAAAGAGGCTGGATTCCAATGGAGAGAACCTGGTTGCTCAATGTGTTTAGGTATGAATCCTGACCAAGTACCAGAAGGCATTCATTGTGCTTCTACAAGTAATCGTAACTTTGAAGGAAGACAAGGTAAAGGTGCGAGAACGCATCTTGTATCCCCTGCTATGGCAGCTGCTGCCGCTATCAAAGGAAAATTTGTAGATGTTAGAAAGGTGGTTGTTTAACAATGGATATTCAACCTATTACAACCTACACAGGTAAAGTTGTACCATTATTTAACGACAATATAGATACCGATCAAATTATTCCTAAAGCTCATCTTAAACGCATTACTAAAAGTGGATTTGGACCATTTGCGTTTGATGAATGGCGATATCTACCAGACGGTTCAGATAATCCAGATTTTAATCCAAACAAACCTGAATATGCAGGTGCTTCTATTTTAATAACTGGAGATAATTTTGGTTGTGGCTCAAGTCGAGAACATGCTGCATGGGCTTTAAAAGATTATGGATTTAATATTATTATAGCTGGAAGTTTTAGTGACATCTTTTATATGAATTGTACAAAAAATGGCATGCTACCGATAACTTTGAATGAAGATGAAAGAAAATATTTAGCATCTCAGAAAGAAATTACAGTGGATTTACCACAACAGACAGTTTCAGCAAATAATAAATCATTCAAATTTAAAATCGATGAAACGTGGAAACATAAATTAGTAAATGGACTAGATGATATCGCCATTACGTTGGCGTATGAAGATTTAATAGAACAATATGAAAATAAAAATAAAGGTTGAGATACTATGACTGTAAAGACAACAGTAAATGCTAAAGATGTAGATAATGCATATTTACGAATTAAAGATGTTGTTAAAGAGACACCACTACAATATGATCTCTATCTTTCGCAAAAATATGATTGTAACGTCTATTTAAAAAGAGAAGATTTACAATGGGTACGTTCATTTAAACTTAGAGGTGCATATAATGCCATTTCGGTATTAACTGATGAGGCTAAAGAAAAAGGTATTACATGTGCCAGTGCCGGAAATCATGCTCAAGGTGTGGCATATACTGCTAAAGCACTAAATTTACAAGCAGTCATATTTATGCCAGTGACCACACCTCTTCAAAAAGTTAATCAAGTTAAATTCTTTGGTTCAAAAAATGTTAAAATAGTGCTAACTGGAGACACCTTTGATGATTGTTTAAAAGAAGCTTTAGCTTATACTAAACAAAATCATATGACCTTCATTGATCCTTTTAATAACGTCAACACAATCGCTGGTCAAGGCACGCTTGCAAAAGAAATTTTGAATCAGTCAAATCATGATGCTATCACTTTTGACTATTTATTCGCTGCAATTGGTGGTGGCGGTTTGATTTCAGGTATAAGTACGTATTTAAATCAATATAGCCCTCAAACTAAAATAATTGGTGTTGAACCTACTGGCGCTAGCAGCATGTATGAATCAGTAGTTGTACAAAATAAAGTTGTTACACTCGACCATATTGATAAATTTGTAGATGGCGCTTCTGTAGCACGTGTAGGTGATATCACATTTAATATTGCTAAGCAATATGTTGACGACTATATTCAAGTAGATGAAGGAGCAGTCTGTTCAACTATCTTAGATATGTACTCAAAACAAGCCATTGTTGCAGAACCTGCAGGTGCATTAAGTGTAGCAGCATTAGAGAATTATAAAAAAGAAATTCGAGGTAAGACTGTAGTATGCGTCATTAGTGGTGGTAATAACGATATTAATCGTATGAAAGAAATCGAAGAGCGTTCATTACTTTATGAGGAAATGAAACATTACTTTATACTTAACTTTCCTCAACGTCCTGGTGCACTCAAAGAATTTGTAAATGATGTTTTAGGACCACAAGATGATATTACTAAGTTTGAATACTTAAAGAAAACTTCTCAAAATACGGGTACTGTTATTATTGGCATTCAGCTGAAAAATCACGATGACCTTAATCAACTCAAATCTAATGTTCATAATTTTGATCCATCAAATATTTATATTAATGAAAATAAGATGCTGTATTCACTTTTAATTTAATGATATAACACTCCCATTGATCTGTATGGGAGTGTTATTTGTGTACATTTAGTTCAACACAAGCGCTCACATCTTTCTTCCTTTTCTAAAATTGCTTGCTCTTTTAGCTCTACTAAACTCGCTTCTCAATTTTCTCAATTCATCAGCTTCAAGCGCTTTCTCTTCGTTAAGCCATTATATATATATCATTAAACCTTCGGTTTGATTTTTAAGCATAAAAAAAGAGACCTTACGGTCTCGATATCGGCTCATCGCATCCTTACGATTTGTCTGGCAACGTCCTACTCTAGCGGAACGTAAATCGGCTACCATCGGCGCTAAGAACCTTACTTTACTTCGAGGCAAGCGCTCACATCTTTCTTCCTTTTCTAAAATTGCTTGCTCTTTTAGCTCTACTAAACTCGCTTCTCAATTTTCTCAACTCATCAGCTTCAAACGCTTTCTCTTCGTAAAGCATTATACATTTATATCATTAAATTTTCATTTTAATTTTAAGCATAAAAAAAGACCTTACGGTCTCGATATC
>NZ_JAESLK010000090.1:0-2191 GCF_017892585.1 Staphylococcus sp. GDY8P57P
CATTTATGATTTTTAACCATCTCATCGTTTTCTGTTGATTTATAATCCACCATATAAACGGTTGTTTTTTCTACATCATCAATTTGAGCTTCTGCACCTTTCATACCAGGCATATGGTCAGCTTCTAATTTAACTGTATCACCTTTCTTGCATATGGTCAGCTTCTAATTTAACTGTATCACCTTTCTTGAATCCAATTTCAGGGGCATCTGCAACTTCCTCATTAACGACCCATTTGTGATTATTAACTTTTTCATCACCATTTGTAGGTGTGTAACTCACGACATAAGCATACGTTTTATAAGCACCTTTCACAGTACCTTTGGCATTTTTCATACCAGGCATATGATCAGCTGTAATTGTTATTTTATCGTCCTTTTTATATTTACTGTCATCTGTACTTTTCATATTATCTGGGGCTTTACTTTCACTCTTATGATTCATATGTTTTTCTTGTTTTTGATCTTTAGAATTTTCTTCTTCTTCGTTACCAGTTGAACAAGCTGATAATACTAATCCTGAAGCTACTATAATTGAGCTCAATTTTTTCATCATATTGAATTCTCCTTATAAATTATTTTGTTACTTTTATTTGTCCCATCATTCCATTATCTTCATGCTCAAGTATGTGACAATGGAACATGTATGTCCCAGTATTTTTAAAAACCACTTCTATTTTGGCTTTTTGTCCAGGTTCCAGAGATATAACGTCTTTTTTGCCTCTCATATCTTCTGAAGGTTTCTTCCCATCCACTGATAAAACTTTAAATTGCGTTCCGTGGATATGGAACGGGTGCTTCATACCACCCATTTTATCTTTGACGTTTTCAATTTCCCAAGTTTCTTTACGGTTTACCTTTTGTGTGAAATCTATTCTGTTAGGATCGAATTTTTTGCCATTAATAGTAACATTATCGTCCATACCTTCTAATTTGATTTTTTTATCTACTTTTGGAGTAGTGTCTTTGTTAGTACTTTTTTCTTTGTTAATAATTGGTAAAATTACTGTTTCATCATTATCAACAAGATTGACTTTTTCTTCTTTCATTTTAGATAAATCTATTACTATTTCTTTTCTTGCAGAACGAAAGAAACTAAATTCTTTTAACTTTTTAGTCTTTTCTAAATGGCCGCCTTCTGAAGCAATATATTCAAAACTTTGATTATTACTTAGCTTAAGATTTAAATCCCGAGCATTGGAGCCATTTAAAAGTCTCAAACGTATTTTTCCTTCTTTTGTTGTTAATTTAGGATCTACTTTCCCATTCACAAGGACTGTATCACCTTGAGTACCATCTTCATCTTTCGTTTTTGTATAATTTAATTTTTTAGATACAAATGTTTTATCTTGGATTATTATAGGCAAATCATTTTTCCCATAATTGCTAGGATAATTATTCTTTTTGTCATCCTCTATATATAATAACCCTGATAAACCATTATAAACTTGTTTAGCTGTATTTGGGGAGGGGTGGGGATGATACCATAATGTAGCAGCCTCTTGTTTAACCTCAAATTTTATTGTTTTTTCTTTTCCTGGTTTTATAACTTGAGAAGGGCCTCCATCCACTTTTCCATCTATTTCTAACCCATGCCAATGAAATGTTGTATTTTCATCTAAGTTGTTGACTAACTTAATTTTAACCTTATCTCCTTTTTTTAATTTTAAAGTTGGCCCAAGTAAATTTCCATTGTATCCTAAAGTGTTAGAGAAATTACCTTTGTAAAATTCTGTCTTTCCTTTCTGCGCTTTTAATGTATAACTTTTATAACCATTGTTATCTTTTTTAGGATCTAAAACTTTGGGAAATGTTATTTCATTTTTTCCTTGTGAAGAATTCAAATTTTTTCTTTCGTCATGACTTTTCATATCCATCATATCATTTCGCTTTTGATCATTTTCTTTCATGTCCATCATGTTGTGCTTACCTTCTGCAAAAGTATCATTAGGAACCATAAACATTATAGAAAATAACGTAATTAAAATTGTGAACATTTTTTTATACATTATATTTACCTCTTTTATTTTAATTTTAATGTAAATGCATTAATTGCTACGATGATCGTACTTAAAGACATAAGTATTGCACCCACAGCAGGTGATAATATTAAACCAATAGAAGCTAATATACCAGCTGCAAGAGGAACTGCAATCACGTTATATCCTGCGCCCCACCATAAATTTTGAACC
>NZ_JAESLK010000091.1:0-809 GCF_017892585.1 Staphylococcus sp. GDY8P57P
AAAACCAGAAGTTTCCCCTTGAGTGATACCAAAAAGGAGTAATCCTACTGTGAGGCCGAGCAATAAACCACCAATGAAATCAAAGTTCTTATTGCTTCCTACGGATTCTGCCGGTTTAATTGTCGGTAACGCGTAGTAGGCACCAATAACAAGCATAATGGCTAACAAAAATGTGAACCAAAACAAGGCATTCCACCCTAAATATTGACCAACCACTCCACCAAATATTGGACCAGCAGCAGTTCCAACACCAATACTTCCTGCGATAATTCCCAAAGCTCCCCCACGTTTTCCTTGTGGGAAAACCTTCGAAATTGCAATGACTGATAGAACTGGAATTGCGGACATCCCAGCACCCTGAACCATTCTTCCCAAAACCAACAATGGAAGGTTCGTGGCAATTGCACATAAAAGACTACCACTTGCCAGAATCATAATGGCAAAGATATATAGCTTTCGTAACTCAAAAAAGTCTGAGATTCGACCATAAATCGGAACTCCAATCGCAAGAACAAGTGCAATACCACTAACTATCCAAATCACTTGAGATTTCGAAGCTTCTAAATCTTTGCTTATTAGTGGAAGTACGGGATTGACAAAATCAGCCGTAATTGCACCTACAAGTACAGATAGGGAGAGTACCATCATTAAGAGCCTAGTAGAACCCCTTTTTTCAGATTGAATCATTTCTTTAGATTTACTATCCTTTTTCATTTTATTTCCTCCTAAAATATATTGTGATTTTAGGAGGCTAAATCCACTGCTTTCACCATAAACCTCACCTCATAATCATTTATATTGTAAAACCC
>NZ_JAESLK010000092.1:0-217 GCF_017892585.1 Staphylococcus sp. GDY8P57P
TAGAGGATGGTGGAAAAGTTTATAAAAAGCCTCATTACCATGTTTTGTATGTTGCTAAAAATGCGGTAACGTTAGAAAGTGTAAGAAATAAAATAAAAAGAGCTTTAGGCAATAAAGCTTTATCTCATGTGGAAATTGTAGATGGTATTGAAAGTGTTTATAAATATTTAACGCATGAAAGTAAAGACGCTATTAAGAAAAATAAACATAAATATGA
>NZ_JAESLK010000092.1:411-643 GCF_017892585.1 Staphylococcus sp. GDY8P57P
TTGAAGGTAATTATCAATGTGGATATAGAGCAAGGTACTCAAGAATAATTGATAGTGAAACTGGAGAGATTAAATAATGGAATATAATAATACAATTTATTTTGAGAATGGAATTGAACATACATTAACAGAAAAAGAATTGGTTTTAATTAAACGATTGCTATACTCTGCGAAAATTGAAAACGGCTATGAAGAAGAGTTAGAAAATCTGCAAAATTTATTTTTGGAACAT
>NZ_JAESLK010000093.1:0-811 GCF_017892585.1 Staphylococcus sp. GDY8P57P
ATTGTTTCTAAAGGTGTTTATATCGCTATGGGTATCAACGAAAATAGAAAACGCGACATTATTGGCTTTAAAATTTCTAATCAAGAGTCAGAATTAGCTTGGTCAGAGTTTTTTGAAGACTTAAGAATGCGTGGTTTAACAACACCTGAACTTATTATCTCTGATGCGCATTCTGGACTTATTAAATCTATTAAGTCACAGTTTATTGATTCATCTTGGCAACGTTGTACATTCCATTTTCTTAAAAATATTGTAGAGAAATTTCCTAAAAAGAACTCTAAAGAAGCTAGAATGTTACTTAAATCAATATTCCAAGCACCAACATATCGTCATGCTGTTCAGCTCAAAGAAGAATTCATTGCACAATATGAAAGTAATCCTAAGTATGTGGAAGCTATTAAAATATTGGATGAAGGCTTCGAAGATGCCTCACAATTCTATAGATTTCCTGCTCAACATCATAAAAACCTAAGAACTACTAATTCAGTTGAAAATATTAATATGCAACTCAGAAAACGAGAAAAAATAGTTAAAACATTCCCTAATCTAGATTCAGCTTTTAGATTAATTGGCGCAGTACTTATGGATATTCAAGAAAGATTTGATAAGTCTAACAGACCATTTATCGCTTAATTAAGCTACTTATTTTTAAAAAAATAAGTAGTGATCAAACAACTATATCTGTTTAAACTTCAAAACAAATATAGTTGTTCGATTCATTAAAAACCAAAGGTTGATTACATACTAAAGATATTACACAAACATATGGACTTGACTTCTTTAACTCACATCTCCCGATACTCCACTCCGA
>NZ_JAESLK010000094.1:0-559 GCF_017892585.1 Staphylococcus sp. GDY8P57P
ACCTTGGATATTCACCGAACACTAGGGTTGCTCTTGCACACTCAAGTCTCGATTCAGCAATTGCTTAAGCTGCCAGCGGAATGCTTTCATCCTAAACCAAAAGTAAACAGTGTCTTAATAAAACTTACCCGCCATACCACAGATGTTCCAGATAAATATTGGAAGCTATATACGTACTTTGTTTCAAAATGGGTCAATCGAGAATATCGTCAACTGTTTACTAAAAATCAGTTTCATCAAGCAATGAAACACGCCAAAGTAAACAATTTAAGTACCGTTACTTATGAGCAAGTATTGTCTATTTTTAATAGTTATCTATTATTTAACGGGAGGAAATAATTCTATGAGTCGCTTTTGTAAATTTGGAAAGTTACACGCTACTAAAGGGAATGTAGATAAATTATTAGGTATACTACTGACAGCTTCCAAGGAGCTAAAGAGGTCCCTAGACTAGCAAGAAGTACACAAGAAGCCTTAAAGATTATAGAAAAGCTTTTCCATGAAATGCTTAACATTATTTAATGTTAACATGTGGCTTTGTGGTAACTACCACGAGTGG
>NZ_JAESLK010000094.1:571-767 GCF_017892585.1 Staphylococcus sp. GDY8P57P
GGTAACTACCACGAGTGGTAACTTGTAACATGAAAAAAGTTACAAGTTACCAGTGGTTTATTTACGAACATAAAGGCTAGGAAAGCACTTGATAAGTATATCAAGTGCTTCAGATTGTAGACGAACCTTTTTTTCAAATTCTAAAAAAGAGGTTCGTCTTTTTTGTCTACATATATTTTAAAATAAGTTTGATATT
>NZ_JAESLK010000095.1:0-705 GCF_017892585.1 Staphylococcus sp. GDY8P57P
GTTCTTGATGTCTTTCATGCTCATAGTCAATCGCCCCTTTTTCATAATCTGAACCTAGCGTTCGTCCACGCACCCATTTATTTGCATTTTCAGGCTTATATGAGATTGTTTCGCCACGAAGCTTAACTTCTACCCCTTTTTCTTCTAAATGCTCTGAAAACGTCTCTAAATTGCTTGTATGTGCTTTTGCATTTTCAATCAATTCACGTAATTCATCTTTCCAAGAATATTCTTCTCTATCAAACACAATACCTTTTTCTGCTTGCGTGTATCTCATTTTGGCAGTGCCACGTTCTGTCACACTCAAACCATGTTCACGACAGATATTATCATTTTCTTTTTTAACTAATTCACGTTGTTTTTTATTACTTTGATATTTCTTTCCAGTTTCTAGATCAACTGAATTAATCACAATATGATTATGATAATGGTCTTTATCTGTATGCGTATAAACTGCTACTTGATGATTCGGTGCTATCTTTTCTGCAAATTCTAAACCTAATTGATTACATTGTTCTGGCGTTACTTCGTTAGGCTTAAAAGACTGAATAACTACATGTGCTTGGATGCCATCTGCTTTGCCATACAATTTCACGTGTTGCTTTAAAACTGCTTTTCGCATAATCTATATCACAATTCAAACCACTTTTTTCTTCTGCACGTTTCTCTGCGTAATTAATTGCTCGACTTGCCGATTTGGTATTA
>NZ_JAESLK010000096.1:0-902 GCF_017892585.1 Staphylococcus sp. GDY8P57P
TAAAACTTAAATATAGGTGGTTTACATTAAAATTATTTTCTCAACTTCAATTTTACTTTCATATCTTATTTTATTAAACTTTTTTTCTGCCCATGCTCAAGATTTTCAAAAGGGAATCAATGTTGATATAGCTAGGAAAGATTATTCTTTGAAATCACTCAAAAAAATTGTTGATACAATTCATGAGAATAATGGGGATTACTTACAACTTCATTTTTCTGATAATGAAAACTATGCAATTGAATCTCAATTTTTTAAACACGAAAATATATCTTCACAAAATTATTTAAGTCAACAAGAGTTAAAGAACCTTATTCATTATAGTAATAAGTTAAATATAATGGTTGTTCCAGAATTTGATTTACCTTCTCATTCAAAAGCTTGGTTATTGTTATTAAAAAATGAAAATTCAAACTTACACGAAAATATCGTAAGCGATTATAGCGATAAAACAATTGATTTTTTTTCTAACCAAAAAGCTTTAGAGATTAGCAAAAGGCAAATCAAAGAAATTTTAGATCTCTTTCATCAACCAAATTTTCAAAAAGAACAAAGAATAGTATTGGGCGGTGATGAGGTTCCTGGTGGAAAATCATACCAAAATGACTTCATTAATTTTATGAATGAAATTGGTGAATATGCTTATCAAAATGGATATGAACCACAAATATGGAATGATTCTATTACTAAAAATGGTTTGAAATTATTAAAAAATTACTTTTCAGTAATTTATTGGAAACAAAGTAATAATGAAAATAATGAACCAGGGATCACTGTCGAAGATTTTTTAGACTATAATTTTAAAGTTTACAATTATAATTTTTATTCACTATATTTTTTACCTTCTAAAAACTATAGCCCAACTGATATAGAAGAACAAACTAGCTATATCAGTTGGGCAT
>NZ_JAESLK010000097.1:0-1076 GCF_017892585.1 Staphylococcus sp. GDY8P57P
CGTTTAGCAAGAGTCATTAAATCAGGCGTCTTATGGTTATATAAATATCATAACGGATAAAAAAAAAGCAGCAGATTACTCTGCTACGTCTCAGAGTGTCGACAAAGTCTTAGACTTTGCCGGCATTTTTTTATGCGCATGCTTTCCGCGGGCATGTTCTCAGCCTGTAGTCTTCGAATCATGCTGTTCCCGCAGGAGTCAGCGCTAAAAAAATACCAAAAATTAATAATCCATTTTATAATATAGTTGAAATTTTATTTAGGAGTTGATTCTATGTTAAATAAATCCGAGAATAAACGTGACCAATATGAAATGATTTCTGTTTCAGAGTTAGTACCTAAAAATCATTTATTGAGAAAAGTTGATAAAATATTAGATTTAAACTTCGTTTATGAACTTGTTGAAGATAAATACTGTTTAGATAACGGACGTCCTTCTATTGATCCTGTTATCTTAGTTAAGATCTTACTGATTCAAAGATTATTTGGCATAAAATCAATGAGGCAAACTATTAAAGAAATTGAAACTAACGTAGCTTACCGTTGGTATTTAGGATTTAGCTTTCTTGATAAAGTCCCTCATTATGGTACATTCAGTAAAAATTATACAAGACGCTTTCATGATACTGACCTGTTTGAACAAATATTCGAAAGAATATTAGAAATTGCGATTAAGAATAACTTAATTGACCACTCAACGTTATTCATTGATTCAACACATATCAAAGCTAATGCGAATAAAAATAAATATATTAATCAAGTTGTAAAAAAGGATACATTACATTTCCAAGAAGAACTTAATAATGAAATTAATCAACAGAGGTTAGCGCAAGGAAAAAAGCCCATAAAAAATAAGAAAAAGGAGGAGTTTAAAAATAAGAAAGTCAGTACTACCGATCCAGAAGCTGGTTACTATGTTAAAGGTGAAAGAGAAAAACAATTTGCGTATAGCTTACATAGTTGTGTAGATAAAAATGGTTTTATAATTGATCAACATGTCACACCTGGAAATATACATGATAGTACACAGTTGAAACCTATGGGTGAAAGATTAGAAGAAAATAATATGGTGCCACT
>NZ_JAESLK010000098.1:0-150 GCF_017892585.1 Staphylococcus sp. GDY8P57P
AAGTTCATTTTTATTATATGACATGCTTAACGGCAGTAATTAATGCTTCCGTTCTTTCTTCACCAAAATATGCTTTATATCTATCATCCGCTTCATACATATTAATAATTTCTAAGTGTTTATCTTCTGTATAATTTGGCCAACTGAATG
>NZ_JAESLK010000098.1:196-605 GCF_017892585.1 Staphylococcus sp. GDY8P57P
TCTTTCGTCATATCTAGAAACCGATCATCAGTCTGGTCTATCTTATGGCCGCTTCTATCTTCTACTGTTTCTCCCTGAACCTCTTCATTAACATTTAGTTTGTCACGATCGAATGTTTCAAAATCTCTTTTTTCTGACATTATGATTTCCCCCTATTCATATCGTATAACATTTAATATTATCTATTTACCCGTTTTGCAAAAAAATAACAAAAAGAGCGGGATAGAAACCTCTATATCATAAAAAGATTTCATATCCCGCTCGCTATCTTTATTTCAATCGTCTTTGTTCACCTTTTTTAAGATGTTCATTAAACGTTTGTTTATTATTTCTGCGTTGGTGTTTAATTAGTAATATTAATGCATAAACTAATATTAAACCGAATATAAGTGAAACAATACCCATAAAC
>NZ_JAESLK010000099.1:0-787 GCF_017892585.1 Staphylococcus sp. GDY8P57P
CATATCAACGCTCATAATGACACGTTCGTTTGTTGTAATATATGCCCCTTTAAATTGGCTTTGTTCGCCTACTTTATAAATAATTGTTCCTAATACACTTGGACCAACTTTTTCTGTAGGATATAATTCGTTTTCATCAATTTCATTTAATTTCATGTTCAATACCTCCATTTAATAACTACTTCTATTGTACGAAATAATGAGAGGTCGTAACAAATATTATGATTGCACATCTCTATATGCTTTTCTTCTAGATAATACAATTGTAACAACGAATGCGACAACAATTGCTATCGCCATACCGATAATATAGTTAAACCAACTACCTGGAGCTATAGAAATAAATCCTGGTAATCCCGCTGTACCGAGTGCAATAGCTTTTACTTTTGTTGCAGCTACATAACAAGAACCAACACCTGATCCTATAATCGCACCGATAAATGGATAACGTAATTTTAAGTTTATACCAAACATAGCTGGCTCTGTAATACCTAACAATGCAGAAATACCTGCTGNNAACGTTAGACATTGCTGCAATTGGGAATATAAATGATCCGCCTGTATTTGCTTTGTCTGCAATCAATGTTGTTTCAATAGCGATAAAGCTATGATGCATGCCAGTAATAACAATTGGTGCATATAATAATCCAAATAATAAACCACCGATTGCACCACCTGTTTCATATAACCAAGTTAAACCGTCAGATAAGAAAGTTCCTGCAGTTCGTGTAACTGGTCCAACGACTAAAAATGTAACAAATGCTGTAAAGAATAATGACAGTAATGG